>NZ_JBSHAY010000039.1:0-67376 GCF_053611725.1 Streptomyces sp. NPDC054783
GCGGGGCGGCGGCCCGCCGGCCGCCGGACCTGCGCTGATTTCGTCGCCGAACGCGGTGCCCCGAGAGCAGCACCATCACCGCCGACGACCACCGGGGACGGCGGCCGCCGGCAGCCAAACCTGCGCCTTGCATCAGCGAACACCGTGGCCCTGGGGGGAACGCCATCGCCGCCGGCGGCCGACGGGAGCAGCCGCCCGGTGGCAGCCGGACCGTGCGGCTTACGCCACCGGATGCGGGGGCCTGGGTGGAGGGCCTTCGTCGTGGGCGGCTGTCGGGGGCTGGTGGCGGACGGCTGTCGCCCATTGAGGTCCGAGGGTGGCGGATGGTGGCGGGGACAGGTGGCCCGCGAGGTCTGCCCTGGCGAGGGCGGTCAGGAGCCGGATACGGGGCGCAAGGGGGTTCTGGCTGGTGGTCGGCCATGTGCCCGCGGCCCTCGGCGGCGGGCACCGCACCGCAGGGGTCACCCGCATCCGGCGACCAGAGCCGCGCGGGGGGGGGCGGGCGGGAAGCACAAAGCGGCCTACGGCGGAGCCGCGGCCGCTTGTGCGACGTCAGGATCAGACCTGAAGCAGTGCCTCCAGCGGGGCCCCGCCCAGCGCCGGCTCCAGCCGGACCCGGCCGCCCAGGAAGCCCAGTTCCATCAGCACCGCCAGCCCGGAGACCTCGGCGCCGGCGCGCCCGATCAGCTGGATCGCGGCCTCGGCCGTACCGCCCGTGGCGAGGACGTCGTCCACGATCAGCACCCGGTCACCCGTGGCCAGGTCCTCCGCGTGCACCTCGATCTCGGCAGAGCCGTACTCCAGGTCGTAGGCCTGGCGCAGCGTCGCTCCGGGGAGCTTGCCCGCCTTGCGGACCGGGATGAAGCCGAGGCCCGCGCGGACGGCGACCGGGGCGCCCAGGATGAAGCCCCGGGCCTCCAGGCCGACGATCTTCGTCGCGCCGGTGTTCGCGGCGATCTCGGCCAGCGCGTCGGTGAGCGCCGTGAAAGCGGCCGGGTCCGCCAGGAGCGGGGTGATGTCCTTGAACATCACGCCCGGCTCCGGGTAGTCGGCGACGTCCCGGATCCGGCTGAGCAGCAGTTCCCTGATGTCGGTCATCGGCGCTTCCCGGAAGGCCGACCACGGCCCCGGCTGCGGGACGCGGGCTGGTTACGGGGGCCCACGACAGCGGGGGCCGCATCGGCGGAGTCGTCGGCGCCCGAGCGCTCCGCGGCGAGGTCCTCCTCGGCGGCGGCCTGGGCGCGCTTGGCCAGGACCCGCTTGGTGAGGGCCTTCATCGCCGGCTCGCGCTCCTTGAGGTCGGCGACGAGCGGCGTGGCGATGAAGATCGAGGAGTACGCACCGGCCGCGAGGCCGACGAACAGCGACAGCGAGATGTCGTTCAGCGTGCCGGCGCCGAGGAAGCCGCCGCCGATGAACAGCAGGCCCGCCACCGGCAGCAGCGCCACCACGGTGGTGTTGATCGAACGGACCAGGGTGCCGTTGATCGACATGTTGGCGATGTCGCTGTAGGTGAAGCGGGTCTGCTTGGTGATGTCCCTGGTCTGCTCCTTGAGGCTGTCGAAGACGACGACCGTGTCGTAGAGCGAGTAACCGAGGATCGTCAGCAGACCGATGACCGTACCGGGCGTGACCTCGAAGCCGACGAGGGCGTAGATACCGGTGGTGATGGTGATGTCGTGGATCAGCGCGACCAGGGCCGCGACGGCCATGCGCCACTCGAAGGCGATGGCCAGGTAGATCACCACGAGCACCATGAAGATGCCGAGACCCTCCCAGGCCTTGTTGGCGATCTGCTGGCCCCAGCTCGGGCCGACCAGGTCGGCGGCGAGCTTCTCGGGGTTGAGGTTCAGGTCCTTGGCCAGTTCCTGCTTGATCTTGTCGGACTGGCCGGTGTCGATGCCGGCGATCTGGATGCGCAGGCTGCCGTTGCCGAGCTTCTGCACGATCGCCTCATGGCCGGAGGCGTCCTTGGCGTAGGTCTCCGCCTGGGTCACCGAGGTGCTCATGTGGGTCGGCGTGGTGAAGACCGCGCCGCCCTTGAACTCGATGCCCATGTTCAGCCCGCGCACCGCCAGGCCGAGGATGGCCGTGATGGTGATCAGGATGGAGACGCCGTACCAGATCTTGCGCTTGCCGACGAAGTCGTACGAGATCTCGCCGCGGTGGAGTCGAGCGCCGAGGTTGCCGAGTTTCGACATCTCAGGCCTCCTTCGGGTCGACAGAGCCGGCGGCGGGGCCGGCGGGACGGCGGGTGCGGCGCAGCGGCGGCTTGGCACCCAGGCTCTTCGGGTCGAGGCCGGACCACTTGTGGCCGCTCGCGAAGAACTTGCGGCGGGCGAGGAGCGTCATCAGCGGCTTGGTGAACAGGAAGACGACGACGACGTCGAGCACGGTGGTCAGGCCGAGGGTGAACGCGAAGCCCTGGACCTTGCCGACGGTCACGATGAACAGGACGGCGGCGGCGAGGAAGGACACGAAGTCGGAGACCAGGATGGTGCGCCGGGCTCGCGGCCAGGCCCGCTCGACGGCGGGTCGCAGCGAGCGGCCCTCGCGGATCTCGTCCCGGATGCGTTCGAAGTACACGATGAACGAGTCCGCGGTGATACCGATGGCGACGATGGCACCGCAGACGGCCGGCAGGTTCAGCGCGAAGCCGATGGCCGGGCCGAGCAGCGACATGATCACGTAGGTCAGGATCGCGGAGACCAGCAGCGAGGCCATGGCGACAAGCGACAGACCGCGGTAGTAGACCACCAGATAGAGCACGACGAGCGCGAGGCCGATCGCGCCGGCGAGCAGACCTGCGTGCAGCTGCTCACCGCCGAGGGCGGCGGTGACGGTGGTGACCGACTGCTCCTGGAAGGAGAGCGGCAGGGCGCCGTACGACAGCATGTTGGCGAGGCTCTGGGCGTCCTGCTGGGTGAAGCTGCCGGAGATCTCCGCCTGGCCGCCGGTGATGGCCTGCTGCACGAACGGGCTGGAGACGACCTCGCCGTCCAGGACGATGCCGAACTCGTTCTGCGGGGACTGGTTCTTCGCCAGCTGGCCGGTGATGTCGGCGAACTTCTTGGCGCCGCTGTTGCTGAAGGTCATCTGGACCTGCCAGCCGGAGGCGCCCTGGGTGTCGAAGACGGCCTGCGCCTTCTTCACCTCGGTGCCGTCGACGGCGGCCGGGCCGAGCACGTACTTGTACCAGACCTTCCGGATCTGGCCGCAGGCAACCGTGGGCTCGCTGGGCTTCGCGGCGCCACCGACCTTGGCCCGCTCGGCGGGCTTGGAGCAGTCCAGGGCGGCGTACTGGGCCTGGAGCTTGGCGGCGCTGGAGGAGGCCGAGGGGGTGGCCGAGGGGGTGGCCGACGGCTTGGAGCTGCCGGAGGCGGAGGTGCTCGGCGAGGGCGTGGAGCCGGCCTTCAGCGCGTCGGTGACGGCGCGGCCCTGCGAGGTCGCCGAGGCCGTGGGGGACGCGGTGGAGGACGAGGACGCCTTCTGCTTCGAGGACGCGCTGGTGGAGGGGCTCGCGCTCGGCTTCGGCGAGGAGCTGCCGCTGGGGGTCGCGCTCGGCGACGGGCTCTTGGGGGCGCCGCCGCTGGGCTCGCTGGCCAGGACCGGGCGGAAGTACAGCTTGGCGGTGGTGCCGACCTGCTGCTGTGCTTCCTTGGAATTGGTGCCCTTGGGGATGTTGACGATGATGTTGTCGGTCCCCTGGGTCTGCACCTCCGCCTCGGAGACGCCCAGGCCGTTGACACGGTTGTTCATGATGTCGACCGCGGTGGCCATGTTGGCCGCGTTGATCGCGGACCCCTGGTCGGCCTTCGCCTTGAGCGTGATGCTCGTACCACCGGCGAGGTCGATACCGAGACGCGGAGTCTTGTTCCCCGAGAGGAACATGCCTCCGGTCAGCGCCACGATGGCGATCAGGATGAGGGCCAGCGAGCGCCCTGGCTTGCTCTGGGCACTCGCGCTCCGGCCCCTCTTAGGTGCTGCCACCTTCTCGTACTCCCTCTCGGGCCGGCCCGCGCGGTCGGCGCGGTCGGCCATGACATGGTGTCGGGCTGTTCCGTTCGGGAAACAGACGCGCCCGGTGGTGCGCGGGGCGGGATTATGCCGCGCGGCGCACCACCGGGACGTGACTACTTCGCGTCGGAGTCGCCGTCGGTCTTCTTCGGCTCGTCCTCCGCCTTGGCCTCGGCGGCCTCGGCCGTGTCGGTGCCGTCCTCGTCGGCGTCCTTCTTACCGAGGTCGACGGCCTTGTCGTCGGAGGCGGCGGCAGCGGGCGAGTCGGACTCGTCGGTCTCGGTGAGGGAGGAGGCGTCGTCCGGGACGATGTCGGCGTCGGACTTCAGGTCGTGCTCGACGCCGTGGACGATGCGGTTGTACTCGTCGTCGGTGAGGACGGCGCCGATCGCGTTCTTGGCGAAGAGGAGCTCGACGCCCGGGCCGGCGTCGAGAAGGACCGTGTCCTCGTTGACCTCCTTGACCGTCGCGTACATCCCCCCGATGGTGCGGACACCGGAGCCGGGCTGCATCTCGTTCCGCATGGTGGCGGCCTGCTGCTGCTTCTTCTTGGCCGAGCGTGTCATCAGGAACATGGCCGCGATGAGCACGATGAAGGGGAGAAGGGTAAAGGCATTCACGGGACGGGGTTTCCTTCGCGCGACCGCGACGGGAAGCGGCCTATGGGATGGGGGTGTGGGTCGGCGCCGCCCGCAAGGGCGGCATCGGCGGAGTCTAAGCGAGTCCGCGCGCATGGAACAACGCTCAGCATGGCACCTGAGTTCCTGCCCGGGCCAATGCCCTCGCCGTCACTCATACATCATCGCGCAGTCAGGTCCCGAACAGGTCCTGTTGTCCGTTTCCCCCGGTCGTCCCGCCGCTCGCCGAGGGGGGCGGGGTCAGGCCGAGGTGCGCCCAGGCGGCCGGTGTGGCGACCCGGCCGCGCGGGGTGCGGGCCAGCAGTCCCTCCCGGACGAGGAACGGTTCGGCGACCTCCTCGACGGTCTCCCGCTCCTCCCCCACCGCGACGGCCAGCGTGGACAGGCCGACCGGACCGCCGCCGAACAGCTTCAGCAGGGCTTGCAGGACGGCGCGGTCGAGACGGTCGAGGCCACGCGCGTCGACCTCGTAGACGGCGAGGGCCGCCTCGGCGATGTCGCGGGTGATCAGACCGTCCGCCTTGACCTGCGCATAGTCGCGGACTCGGCGCAGCAGGCGGTTGGCGATGCGGGGCGTGCCCCGGGAGCGGCCGGCGATCTCGGCGGCGCCGTCCGGCTCGATCTCGACGTCCAGCAGGCTCGCCGAGCGGTGCACGACCCGCTCCAGCTCGTGCGGCTCGTAGAACTCCATGTGCGCGGTGAAGCCGAAGCGGTCGCGCAGCGGGGGCGGCAGCAGGCCCGCGCGCGTGGTGGCGCCGACCAGGGTGAACGGCGGCAGCTCCAGCGGGATCGCGGTGGCGCCGGGGCCCTTGCCGACGATGACGTCGACGCGGAAGTCCTCCATCGCCATGTACAGCATCTCCTCGGCGGGTCGGGACATGCGGTGGATCTCGTCGAGGAAGAGGACCTCGCCCTCCTGGAGTGAGGACAGGATCGCTGCGAGGTCGCCGGCGTGCTGGATGGCGGGACCGGAGGTGATGCGGATGGGGGCGCCCATCTCTGCGGCGATGATCATGGACAGGGTGGTCTTGCCGAGGCCGGGCGCGCCGGAGAGCAGTACATGGTCGGCGGTGGCGCCCCGCGCGCGTGCCGCCCGCAGGACGAGGTCGAGCTGTTCGCGGACCTTCTCCTGGCCGATGAACTCGCCGAGGTCCTTGGGGCGCAGGGCGGCCTCGACGGCCTGGTCCTCCCCGTCGGCGGACGCGCCGACGAGCCGCTCGGGGGCGGGGGTGTCGGTCGTGTCGTCCCAGTTCATGTGGTGTGCCTCGATCGTCGTGGGTCAGCGGGCGCGGTTCGGCGGGCCGGGTTCGCGGGGGATCAGCGGGCGCGGTTCAGGGTCTGCAGGGCGGCCCTCAGCAGCTGTCCGACCTGCGGGGTACCGCCGGCGGCCTCGGCCTGGGGCGCCACCGCGGTGACGGCCTCGTCCGCCTCGCGGGTGGCGTAGCCGAGGCCGATGAGGGCCGCGTGCAGCTGGTCGCGCCAGCCCTGGGTGACCGGGGCGCCGACCACGGGCGCGCCGACGGGCTCGCCGAGCCGGTCCTTCAGCTCCAGCAGCAGCTTCTGGGCGCCCTTCTTGCCGATGCCGGGGACGGCGGTGAGGGCCTTCTCGTCACCGGTGGCGACGGCGCGGCGCAGGGCGTCCGGGGTGTGCACCGCGAGCATGGCCTGGGCCAGGCGCGGGCCGACTCCGCTCGCGGTCTGCAGCAGCTCGAAGACCTGGCGCTCGTCGTCGTCGGCGAAGCCGTACAGGGTCAGCGAGTCCTCGCGGACGACGAGCGAGGTGTGCAGCTTGGCGGACCGGCCGACACGGAGCGTGGACAGCGTGTTCGGGGTGCACTGGACGGCCATGCCGACGCCGCCGACCTCGACGACCGCAGTGTCCGGGGCGAGCGCGGCGACCGTGCCGCTGACGAAGGCGATCATGCCGTACGGCCTTTCGTTGCGTTGACTGTGTGGCGGGCGACCGCCTGCTGGAGCCGGTTCTGGGCGGGGGCGCGCCAGATGTGGCAGATGGCGAGCGCGAGGGCGTCGGCGGCGTCGGCCGGCCTGGGCGGTGCCGACAGCCGGAGCAGCCGGGTCACCATGGCCCCGACCTGCGCCTTCTCGGCACGGCCGCTGCCGGTCACGGCGGCCTTGACCTCGCTGGGGGTGTGCAGGGCGACCGGGATGCCGCGGCGGGCGGCGCACAGCATGGCCACGGCGCTGGCCTGGGCGGTGCCCATCACCGTGCGCACGTTGTGCTGGCTGAAGACACGCTCGACGGCGACGCACTCGGGCCGGTGCTCGTCCAGCCACTGCTCCAGGCCCTGCTCGACGGCGAGGAGGCGGCGGCTGAGATCGGCGTCCACGGGCGTGCGTACGACACCGACGCCGAGCATGGTGAGCGGGCGGCCCGCGACGCCTTCGACGACGCCGACACCACACCGGGTCAGTCCCGGGTCCACCCCCATCACCCGCACCGGGCCCCTCCTTCGCCGACTCGTTCGCCCCCGGCCACCGCTGGGCACTACCCCCAGTTCGTGCAGGCTATCGGGTGCCACTGACAATGACGGCGGGCCGGTGGGACGTGTCCCACCGGCCCGCCGGAAATCCGCTGAACCCGCGCGGCGTTACGCGTCGACCTTCTCCATGATCTCGTCGCTCACGTCGAAGTTGGCGAAGACGTTCTGCACGTCGTCGCTGTCCTCGAGTGCGTCGATCAGCTTGAAGATCTTCTTGGCGCCCTCCTCGTCCAGCTCGACCTGCATGGTCGGGACGAAGTTGGCCTCGGCCGACTCGTAGTCGATGCCCGCCTCCTGGAGGGCGGTGCGGACCGCGACCAGGTCGGTGGCCTCGCTGATGACCTCGAAGTTCTCGCCGAGGTCGTTGACCTCCTCGGCACCGGCGTCCAGGACGGCGCCGAGCACGTCGTCCTCGGTCAGCTCGCCCTTGGGGACGATGACCACGCCCTTGCGGTTGAACAGGTACGACACCGAGCCCGGGTCGGCCATGGAGCCGCCGTTGCGGGTCATGGCCACGCGGACGTCGGAGGCGGCGCGGTTGCGGTTGTCGGTGAGGCACTCGATGAGCACGGCGACGCCGTTCGGGCCGTAGCCCTCGTACATGATCGTCTCGTAGTCGGCGCCGCCGGCCTCGAGACCGCCACCACGCTTGATCGCGGAGTCGATGTTCTTGTTCGGCACCGACTGCTTCTTGGCCTTCTGGACGGCGTCGTAGAGCGTCGGGTTGCCGTCGACGTCGACGCCGCCCATGCGGGCCGCGACCTCGATGTTCTTGATCAGCTTCGCGAAGAGCTTGCCGCGCTTGGCATCGATCACGGCCTTCTTGTGCTTCGTCGTGGCCCATTTAGAGTGGCCGGACATCTGCCTGTCTCCTTCGCGTAACCAATCTCTGTACGAACGTCAGAGATCCTACAAGGACTCCGGCGCTCGGTTGGCGCGCACCATGTCGACGAACAGGGAGTGCACGCGGTGGTCGCCGGTCAGTTCCGGGTGGAACGACGTGGCGAGCACGTTGCCCTGGCGGACGGCGACGATGTGACCGTCGTGCTCGGCGAGCACCTCGGCCCCGGCGCCCACGGACTCCACCCAGGGGGCGCGGATGAAGACGCCCTCCACAGGATCGCCCGCGACGCCCTTCACGTCGACCGCGGCCTCGAACGACTCGTTCTGCCGCCCGAAGGCGTTGCGGCGCACGATCATGTCGATGCCGCCGATGGTCTCCTGGCCCGAGCGCGGGTCGAGGATCTTGTCGGCGAGCATGATCATGCCCGCGCAGGTGCCGTAGACGGGCATGCCGTCGGCCACGCGCGCGCGAAGGGGCTCCATCACGCCGAAGAGGATGGCCAGCTTGGAGATGGTGGTGGACTCGCCGCCGGGCAGGACGAGGCCGTCGACCTCGGCGAGTTCCTCGGGGCGCCGCACCGGCCTGGCCACGGCGTCGGCCGCGGCCAGGGCGATGAGGTGCTCCCGTACGTCGCCCTGGAGGGCCAGGACGCCTATGACGGGTGCGTCAGTCATGTGTTTCGTGCAGTCCTCTGGGGGTGGGAATTACCAGCCGCGGTTCGCGTAGCGCTCGGACTCGGGGAGGATGTCGCAGTTGATGCCGACCATGGCCTCGCCCAGGTTGCGGGACGCGTCCGCGATGATCTTCGGGTCGTCGTAGAAGGTGGTGGCCTTCACGATGGCGGCGGCGCGCTTGGCCGGGTCGCCGGACTTGAAGATGCCGGAGCCGACGAACACGCCCTCGGCGCCGAGCTGACGCATCAGGGCCGCGTCGGCCGGGGTGGCCACGCCGCCGGCGGAGAAGAGGACCACCGGGAGCTTGCCCAGTTCGGCGACCTCCTTGACCAGCTCGTACGGGGCGCGCAGCTCCTTGGCGGCGGCGTACAGCTCGTGGTTGTCGAAGCCGCGCAGCTTGGCGATCTCGTTCTTGATCTGGCGCAGGTGGCGGACGGCCTCCACGACGTTGCCGGTGCCGGCCTCGCCCTTGGAGCGGATCATCGCGGCGCCCTCGGCGATGCGGCGCAGGGCCTCGCCCAGGTTGGTGGCACCGCACACGAACGGGGTGGTGAAGGCCCACTTGTCGGAGTGGTTGACCTCGTCGGCCGGAGTGAGGACCTCGGACTCGTCGATGTAGTCGACGCCGAGGGCCTGCAGCACCTGGGCCTCGACGAAGTGGCCGATGCGGGACTTGGCCATGACCGGGATCGAGACGGCGTTGATGATGCCCTCGATCATGTCCGGGTCGGACATGCGGGCCACGCCGCCGTCCTTGCGGATGTCGGCCGGGACCCGCTCCAGGGCCATGACCGCGACGGCGCCCGCGTCCTCGGCGATCTTCGCCTGCTCCGGCGTGACGACGTCCATGATCACGCCGCCCTTGAGCTGCTCGGCCATGCCACGCTTCACGCGCGCGGTGCCGGTCTCGGGAGCCTGGTTCTCGGTGGTGGACACGGGTGACCTCACTGAAGTGAAAGAGGGTTTCTCTGCAGCATCGAGGAAACGTGAGTGGACCAGGCCACAGCAAGGGCCAATGGCAAGCCGGTGGATCCTTTTCGTGCAGGGAGGGTTCTCCCGGGGTTCAGACGGCCCGCTCCACCAGGGCCGCGGGGGGCTCGTCGTCCATCTCGAAGGCCAGGGGGAACGGGGCGTGGCCGGCCAGCCGGAACCAGCGGACCTTGCGGTGCTCGCGGAGCCTGCGGGCGGCTCCTACGGCGTCGTTGTGGAAGCGGCGGGCCATGGGGACCCGGCGGACGGCCTCGGCCAGCTCATGGGCCGCCTCCTCCCCTCCTGGGGCCTCCCGTACGGCCTCCACCTGGGCCGGATCCTCGAAGACCGCGCGCAACGCCTGGCTCAGCTCGCTCTCGGCGACCTCCCGCTGCTCCTCCTCGGCCTGCCGGGCGGCGTGCGCGGCCTCGTAGAGCACGATCGAGGCGGCCGGGTCCAGCACGCCCGAGGTGGCCAGTTCCTGGGCCACGGAGGCGCGGCGCAGCAGCTGCGCGTCGAGCGCGGCCCGCGCGGCGTCCATCCGCACGTGCAGCCGGTCCAGCCGCCCGGCCGTCCAGCTCAGGTACACGCCGATCGCGACGACTGCGACGAGGATCCAGATGAGGGTTGCGGTCACGCCGGAAGGCTATCGGCTGCGGGAACCGGCCCCTCACGGCGATCCCACCCCGGCTCCGCCGCCCGGCGGGCGGCTCGGCCCACACGCCCGAGGGCCGCTGCCGTTCGGCCCGGCCCATGGCCGCGGCCTCAGTCGCGGGCCAGTCCGAAGCGTGCTCTGAGTCCGGTCGTGCGCTCGTCCGCCGCGACCGCCGCCGCGCCGGCCGTGACCGTCTCGTAGACGGACAGGATGTCCGCGCCGACCGTGGACCAGTCGAAGCGCCGCACGTGGGCGCTGCCGCGCTCGCGCAGTTCGGTGCGGCGGGTAGGGTCCGCCAGGAGCCGTACGGCGGCGTCGGCCAGCGCGTCGGCGTCCTCGTTGGCGAAGACCTCGCCCGCCGCGCCCTGGTCGAGGACCTGCACGAAGGCGTCCAGGTCGGAGGCGAGCACGGGGGCGCCCGCCGACATCGCCTCGACCAGGATGATGCCGAAGCTCTCGCCGCCGGTGTTGGGGGCGACGTACAGGTCGACGCTGCGCAGGAGGCACGCCTTGTCCTCGTCGCTGATCATGCCGAGGAACTCCACACGCGCGCGTAGTTCCTTCGGCAGGTCCTCGACGGCCGCCTCCTCGTCGCCGCGGCCCGCGACCAGCAGGCGGGTCTGCGGACGGGCGGCAAGGATCTCCGGAAGGGCCTTCATGAGGACCGGCAGGCCCTTGCGGGGCTCGTCGATACGGCCGATGAAGCCGATGGTGTCGCCCTGCCACTCCGGCTTGGGCTCTGCCTTGGCGAAGAAGTCCACGTCGACGCCGTTGGGGATGACGACCGCGTCCCCGCCGAGGTGCTCGACCAGCGTCCGCCGGGCGTACTCGCTGACCGCGATCCGGGCGCTGATCTTCTCCAGGGCCGCCTGGAGGATGGCGTAGGCGGCGATCATCGCGCGCGAGCGGGGGTTGGAGGTGTGGAACGTGGCCACGATCGGGCCGGAGGCCGCCCAGCAGGTCAGCAGGCCCAGCGAGGGAGAGGTCGGCTCGTGGATGTGGACCACGTCGAAGGCGCCCTCGTGCAGCCAGCGCCGTACCCGCGCGGCCGACAGGAAGCCGAAGTTCAGGCGGGCCACGGAACCGTTGTAGGGCACCGGGACGGCGCGGCCGGCCGAGACGACGTACGGCGGCAGCGGGGTGTCGTCGTCGGCCGGGGCGAGCACGGAGACGTCGTGGCCGAGGCGGAGGAAGTACTCGGCGAGGTCGCGGATGTGGAACTGGACGCCGCCGGGCACGTCCCAGGAGTACGGGCAGACGATCCCGATTCTCACGAGGGTCCCTTCGCGGGGTCGAGGTCGGCGAGCCACAGCCGCTGGAGCATGTGCCAGTCCTCCGGATGGTCGGCGATCCCGGTGGCGAAGGCGTCGGCCAGCGCCTGTGTCATGACAGACGTCTTCTCGGCCCTGGTACCTGACTCGGGTACGTCGATCGGGGGGTGCACACGGCCCTGCATGACGGGTGAGTCGTCGTACCAGAGCGTGACCGGCAGCAGCAGCGCGCCGGTCTGCTGGGCGAGAAGGGCCGGGCCCGCGGGCATCCGGGTCTTCTCGCCGAAGAAGCCGACCTCGACGCCGGAGGCGGACAGGTCCCGGTCGGCGACCAGGCAGACCAGGCCGCCGTCACGCAGCCTGCGGGCCAGGGTACCGAAGGCGGAGCCGCCGCTGTGCGGCAGGACCTCCATGCCGAGGCCCTCGCGATAGGCGACGAAACGGTCGTACAGCGTCTCGGGCTTGAGCCGCTCGGCGACCGTCGTGAACGGCGTCTCCAGCTTGGTGGTGACCCAGGCGCCCGCGAGGTCGTAGTTGGCCATGTGCGGCAGCGCGAGGATCAGGCCCTGGCCGGAGGCGAGCCCGTCGGTCAGGAAATGTATGTCCTTCGGGTCGAAGCCCGACTTCACGCGCTCCCGGCTCCAGGCGGGCAGCCGGAAGGACTCCATCCAGTAGCGCAGGTACGAACGCATGCCCGCGCGGGACAGCTCGCGCAGGCGCTCGGGTCCGGCGTCGGGCAGCACGCGCGCGTAGTTCGACTCCAGGCGCTGTACGCCCTTGCCGCGCTGCTTCCAGGCGAGGTCGGCGATGGCGTGCCCGAGACGGACCGCGACGGGTTCGGGGAGCTTCTTGACGGTGCTCCAGCCGAGCCCGTACAGCCCGTCGGTGAGCCGTTCGGCGGCGCTCACTTGGCGGCCTCACTGGGGCTCTGCCGGGCCGCGGCGGCCTCCGCCTCGGCGGACTCGCGGCGCACGGTGACGACCCGCTGGATCAGCGTGACGAGGCTGCCGACGGCGACGATCCACAGGGCGATCGGCAGCAGCCACTGGATGCCCGGCACACCGAACTTGTGCATGCCCGCGAAACCGGCCGCGACCAGCGAGATCACCAGCCGTTCGGCGCGTTCGACGAGGCCGTTGACGGCGACCGGCAGCCCGATCGACTCGCCTCGCGCCTTGGTGTACGACACCACCTGCCCGCTGGCCAGGCAGAAGATCGAGACGGCGCACAGGACGTTGTCGTTCCCGTTGCCCGCGTACCAGAGCGCGAAGCCGCCGAAGATCGCGCCGTCGGCGACCCGGTCGAGGGTGGAGTCCAGGAAGGCCCCCCAGCGGCTGGAGCGGCCCAGCTGGCGGGCCATGTTGCCGTCGACCAGGTCGGAGAAGACGAACAGGGTGATCACGACCGTGCCCCAGAAGAACTCGCCCCTGGGGTAGAAGACCAGCGCGCCCGCGACCACACCGGCCGTGCCGATGAGCGTGACCGTGTCGGGGCTCACGCCCCGGCGGATGAGAAACGCGGCGAACGGTGTGAGGACACGCGTGAAGAATGCACGCGCGTACTTGTTCAGCATGGCCTTCCCGACGGTCGGTGTCGCCGCGGCCCCTGGTGGCCTCCGGCTGGCCCATCGTAGTCACGCGCGCGCGTGCGCGGCGGGCGGGCACCCGCGGCCCGTGGCGCGAACCGGTGTGTGCCGCCGTGCGCGGGGCGCGCGCGGCGCGATCGGCGGCCGCCGCTGTCGTTCGTATGGACGCAACGTGACGGGAGTGGAAAGCTCGAATAACCGCGGGCGTCGCCGGAGCCGCCAGTGCACGCGGGTCCCGCGTGTCCGCGCCCACAGTGACCTCACCGTGCACGGGAGGCAGGATCATGGGCGACAAGACTCAGACACACCACCCCGGGGCCGCCGGCAGGGCTCTTGAGGCCGACCAGCCCGCATCCGTACGGAACGTGGTGCTGGTCGGCCACTCCGGTTCGGGCAAGACGACTCTGGTGGAGGCCCTCGCCCTGAGTGCGGGGGCGGTCAACCGGGCGGGCCGCGTGGAGGACGGCGGCACCGTCTCGGACTACGACGAGATCGAGCACCGGCAGCAGCGCTCCGTACAGCTCTCCCTGGTGCCGGTCGAATGGGACGGCATCAAGATCAACCTGCTCGACACCCCCGGGTACGCCGACTTCGTCGGGGAGCTCAGGGCCGGTCTGCGCGCCGCGGACGCGGCCCTCTTCGTCGTCTCGGCCTCGGACGGCGTGGACGGCTCCACCCGGATGGTCTGGGAGGAGTGCGCGGCCGTCGGCATGCCGCGCGCGATCGTGATCACGCACCTGGAGGCGGCGCGCGCCGACTTCGAGGAGATGACCCGGATCTGCGCGGAGGCCTTCGGCGGGGACGACCCCGATGCCGTACTGCCGCTGTACCTGCCGCTGCGCGGGCCCGAGGCTCCCGACGGGCACGCGCCCGTGACCGGGCTGGTCGGGCTGCTGTCGCAGAAGCTGTTCGACTACTCGACCGGGGAGCGCAAGGACTCCGAGCCCGGCGAGGACCAGCTGCCGGGCATCGAGGAGGCCCGCAACCGGCTCATCGAGGGGATCATCGCCGAGAGCGAGGACGAGACCCTCATGGACCGCTATCTCGGCGGCGAGCAGGTCGAAGTCAAGACGCTGATCCAGGACCTGGAGCGGGCCGTCGCCCGCGGCTCGTTCTTCCCCGTCCTGGCGGCCGCCCCCGCCGCCGACGGCGCCAAACAGGGGCTCGGCACGGTCGAGCTGCTGGAGCTGGTCACGGGTGGGTTCCCGACCCCCTTCGAGCACCCGCTGCCCGAGGTGACGACCCTCGACGGCAAGTCGCGCGAGCTGAAACCCTGCGACACCGGCGGCCCGCTGGTCGCCGAGGTCGTCAAGACCTCCTCCGACCCCTACGTCGGCCGCGTCTCGCTGGTGCGCGTCTTCTCCGGCGCCCTGCGCCCCGACCAGACGGTGCACGTGTCCGGGCACGGGCTGGCCGACCGCGGCCACGAGGACCACGACGTCGACGAGAAGGTCGGCGCGCTGTCCATGCCCTTCGGCAAGCAGCAGCGCCCGGTGACGCACGCCGTCGCCGGCGACCTGGTGTGCGTGGCCAAGCTCGGCCGGGCCGAGACCGGGGACACGCTCTCCGGGAAGGACGACCCGCTGCTGATGGAGCCCTGGCGGATGCCCGACCCGCTGCTGCCGCTCGCCATCCAGGCGCACAGCAAGGCCGACGAGGACAAGCTCTCGCAGGGCCTGTCCCGGCTGGTGGCCGAGGACCCGACCATGCGGCTGGAGCAGAACCAGGACACCCACCAGGTGGTTCTGTGGTGCCTGGGCGAAGCCCACGCGGACGTCGCCCTGGAACGGCTGCGCAGCCGCTACGGCGTCCAGGTCGACGTCGTCCCGCACAAGGTCTCCCTGCGGGAGACGTTCGCGAACAAGGCGACCGGGCGCGGGCGGCATGTGAAGCAGTCCGGCGGGCACGGGCAGTACGCCATCTGCGAGATCGAGGTGGAGCCGCTGCCGGGCGGCTCGGGCATCGAGTTCGTGGACAAGGTGGTCGGCGGCGCCGTACCGCGGCAGTTCATCCCGTCCGTGGAGAAGGGCGTACGGGCCCAGGCCGCCAAGGGTGTCGCCGCCGGATATCCGCTGGTGGACGTGCGGGTCACGCTCCTGGACGGCAAGGCGCACTCGGTGGACTCCTCCGACGCCGCCTTCCAGACCGCGGGCGCACTCGCGCTGCGCGAGGCCGCGGCCGACACCCGCATCCATCTGCTGGAGCCGGTGGCCGAGGTGTCCGTGCTGGTCGGCGACGACTACGTGGGTGCCGTCATGAGCGACCTGTCCAGCCGGCGCGGCCGGGTGCTCGGCACCGAACAGGTGGGTTCCGGGCGGACCGTGATCAAGGCCGAGGTGCCCGAGTTCGAGATCGGCCGGTACGCCGTCGACCTGCGCTCGCTGTCGCACGGCACCGCACGGTTCGACCGCTCCTACGCCCGGCACGAGCCGATGCCGCCGCAGATCGCCGAACGGATCCGCGAACAGGCGGGTGACAACGGGTAGTTCAGCGCCCGCGAGCCGGGTGCGCGGGCGGGCGGCTTCGGCCGTCCGCCCGCCGGTTGTCGGTGGGGGCGGATACGCTGATCACCTGATCGCGTCGTGCCGCAGTCGTCCGGTTGTGACGGGTAATCGACGCGACGGCCTGTTCAACAGGTGTGCGGAGCGAGGAAGTCGGGAAGGCCGCAGAAGCGACACCGGCGGCGATGGGGGCGGGAATGTCGTTGGGAACGGAGTGGGACGGACCCCAGGTGCCCGTCTCGGGAGACGAGGGGCAGGCGGCGACCTCCGCGCTGGCCTCGGCGGCGTACCGGGACAGCCCGATGGAGGAGATCAAGAAGGCCGACAACGAGTGGCACGAGTCGACCCTCAAGCCGGGCAGGATCGCGCTGCTGAGGCCCAACCTCGGTGAGGCGTTCTCGCGGGCCGTGATCGGCCGGATGCTCCCTCCCGACCGCAAGCCGCTCATCCAGTCCTTCGGCACGGAGCCCCAGTTCGTCGTCGAGCACTGCCTCGCCGCCAACAACATCCGCCGGGAGCGCGACAACCGCCTGACCGCCGTGACGGTCCTGTGCGGCGTGCTCTTCCTGCCCGGGCTGGTCGCCTGGCTGATCGTCTTCCAGCTGCGCACGTTCGTCGCCACGCGCGAGGACAAACGGGCGGGTGCGCTCGCCACCGCTCTGCTCCTGGGTGTCGGCGTGCTCGCCGCGCTGTTCCTGATCAAGATGCCGTTCACCGGCTTCTGGGCGTGGTACGCCCGGGCGTGCGTCGTGCTCCCCGTGCTCGGCTGGTTCTGGGCCAAGCGGATCTGTGAGCGCACGGCCAAGGATCTGCGGGCCCGCTGGGACGGCCTGCTCTCGGGGACCAGTGTCGGCGCCAAGGTCCCCGAGGCCGTGCCGCGCGGCCCCAACCAGACCGCGGCCGAGGAGCTGCGCCAGTCGCTGGCCCGGCTGAGCGCCGAGCAGCAGTCCAACGCGGTCTTCTACGCCGGCCCCAAGGGAATACTCGGCATGGGCACCCGCTGGGGCGCCTGGCAGCTCGCCGAGGACCTGGTGTCCGCCGACCCGACCCGGGAGATCCACCCCTTCCGCAGCTGGGACGTCATACGCGCGATCCACGACCAGCTCGCCCGGCTGGAGCGCGGCCCGCTGAACACCGGCGGCTTCCCCAAGCCGTCCATCAAGCACTGGATCGTCACGCCGATCGGCGAGAAGGCCGCAGCGGTGTCCCGGCCCGAGGGCACCGATGTCGAGGCCTTCCAGGTCAAGCCGCACGCGATACAGGAGATCTGCAACAAGCAGCAGTTCGGCAGCGGCGACCGGCACTATCTGGGCGTGCAGTGGACGCTGTGGGACGGGCAGCTGGTCCTCACCACGCTGATCACGGTGACGGTGCTGCACGAGACGCTGCGCATCGAGGTGACCGGGCACGCGCTGGGGCCGGTGAACCCGCTGTTCACCTCCAAGCCGGAGCCGCCGAGCAAGGAGGTCTCCAAGTCCCTCAAACCCTGGGAGACCAGGAAGGTCATGCTGCCGCTGGTCACCACCGACGAGGTGGTACGGCTCGCCACGCGCGCCCCGCTGACCTGGTACCCGCCGCTGCTGAACTGGCTCGGCGGCTCGCTCGTCCTGCCGGAGCCGTTCGGGCTGCGGCACGCCTGGGCCGACCAGCCCTGGCGGCACCGCTTCATGGCCGACGACGCGCTGCGCGCCGCCACGCCGGTGCTGCGGGTGGTGCACTCGGCGGCGATCAGGGTGCTGGAGGAGAACGGCGTGGACACGGAGAAGTTCGGCACGCGCTCGGCCTTCCTCAGCGGACAGGTCCAGGACCCGACACCTAAGAAGGCGGACCTCTACGACGCGTGAGCGGTGCCCTCTGCGGAGGGCACCCTGGGCCTATGCCGGCCAGGCCTCCGCCAGCATCTTCCTGGTGTCGGCCAGGAGCTGCGGCAGCACCTTCGTGTGGCCGACCACCGGCATGAAGTTCGTGTCGCCGCCCCAGCGCGGGACGATGTGCTGGTGCAGGTGGGCGGCGATGCCGGCGCCCGCGACCGTGCCCTGGTTCATGCCGATGTTGAAGCCGTGCGCGCCGGACGCGGTGCGCAGGGCGGTCATCGCCTGCTTGGTCAGCTCGGCGAGCTCCGCGGTCTCCGCACCGGTCAGGTCCGTGTAGTCGGCGACATGGCGGTAGGGGACCGTCATCAGATGGCCGCCGTTGTACGGATAGAGGTTGAGGACGGCGTAGACGTGCTCACCGCGCCGGACGATCAGTCCGTCCTCGTCGGACTTGGCCGGGATGGTGCAGAAGGGGCAGCCGTCGTCGGCCCCCGGACCGGTCGGCTTGTTCTCGCCCTGGATGTAGGCCATCCGGTGGGGCGTCCACAGGCGCTGGAACGCGTCCTGCGTCCCCACTCCGATCTGCTGCTCCGGCTCACTCGTCATGCTAGGCAGCATATGGCTTCGCCCGTTCGCGGCGTGTCGCCGGGGCGGCGCGAGAAGGGTCACCGGCCAAGCTTGGCCGGTGGTCGACGACAGCCGTGTGAAGCGCTGGGAGCAGCGCACCGAGATCCCCCTCTTCCTGGCGTCGCTGGTCTTCCTGGCCGCGTATGCCACCCACGTCCTGGTGCCGGACCTGCCCGACTTCTGGCACGGCGTGTGCAAGTTGGTGATGCTCGCCCTCTGGGTGCTCTTCGTCGCGGACTACGGGGTGCGCTGGCGGCTCAGCGGGCAGGGGCTGCGCTTCGTCCCCACGCACGTGCTGCACACGGTGGTGGTCATTCTGCCGCTGCTGCGCCCGCTGCGGATCGTTCCGCTGTACGACGCGGTACAGCGCAAGGCCGGACAGCCCCGGATCTCGCTGCACGCGCGCGTGATCTCCTACGCCGGCCTGTCCACCCTGCTGCTCGGTTTCTCCGGTGCTCTCGCGGTCTACCAGGCGGAGCGCGGCGCCCCCGGCGCCACCATGCGCACGTTCGGGGACGCCGTGTGGTGGGCGGCGTCGACCCTCACCACGGTCGGGTACGGCGACGTCACCCCGGTCACCCCGATGGGCCGGACGATCGCCATCGGGATGATGATCGGCGGCCTCGCCCTGCTCGGCGCGGTGACGGGCTCGTTCTCGTCCTGGCTGATGCAGACCTTCACCCGCGAGGGAGACGAAAGGCCCCCGGGAGGCTGAACCTCCCGGGGGCCTTCGTACGGAGCGGGCGCCGGATCAGACCTGGACCCGCTCCTGAACGACCTGCGCGATCTTCGCGATGGCCTCGTCGAACGGGATGCCGTTCTCCTGGGAGCCGTCGCGGTAGCGGAACGACACCGAGCCGTTCGACATGTCCTCGTCGCCCGCGATGACCATGAAGGGCACCTTCTGCTTCTGGGCGTTGCGGATCTTCTTCTGCATGCGGTCCGAGGAGGAGTCCACCTCGACGCGCAGGCCCTGCTTCCGGGCCGCGGCGGCGAACTTCTCCAGGTACTCCACGTGCGCGTCGCCGATCGGGATGCCGAGCGCCTGGACCGGGGCCAGCCAGGCCGGGAAGGCGCCCGCGTAGTGCTCCAGCAGCACGGCGAAGAACCGCTCGATGGAGCCGAACAGGGCGCGGTGGATCATGACCGGGCGCTGCTTCGCACCGTCCGGGCCCGTGTACTCCAGGTTGAACCGCTCGGGCAGGTTGAAGTCGAGCTGGATGGTCGACATCTGCCAGGTGCGGCCGATCGCGTCCTTGGCCTGGACGGAGATCTTCGGACCGTAGAAGGCGGCGCCGCCCGGGTCCGGGACCAGCGGCAACCCCTGCTTCTCGGCGACCTGGCGCAGGGTCTCGGTCGCCTCCTCCCAGACCTCGTCGGAGCCGACGAACTTCTCCGGGTCCTTGGTGGACAGCTCCAGGTAGAAGTCGGTCAGGCCGTAGTCGCGCAGCAGGCCGAGGACGAAGGTGAGCGTCTTGTCCAGTTCCTCGGGCATCTGCTCACGGGTGCAGTAGATGTGCGCGTCGTCCTGCGTGAAGCCGCGGGCACGGGTGAGGCCGTGCACGACGCCCGACTTCTCGTACCGGTACACGGTCCCGAACTCGAAGAGGCGCAGCGGCAGTTCGCGGTAGGAGCGGCCGCGCGCGTCGAAGATCAGGTTGTGCATCGGGCAGTTCATGGGCTTGAGGTAGTAGTCCACGCCCTCGTCGAGCTGCATGGGCGGGTACATGCCCTCGGCGTACCAGTCCAGGTGTCCGGACGTCTCGAAGAGCTTCCCCTTCGTGGCGTGCGGGGTGTAGACGAACTCGTAGCCCTCCTCCTCGTGGCGGCGCCGCGAGTAGTCCTCCATGACCCGGCGGACGATGCCGCCCTTGGGGTGGAAGACGGCGAGGCCGGAGCCGATCTGCTCCGGGATGGAGAACAGGTCCAGCTCGTTGCCGAGCTTGCGGTGGTCGCGCTTCTCGGCCTCGGCGAGGAAGTCCAGGTACGCCTTCAGCTCGTCCTTGGACGGCCAGGCGGTGCCGTAGATGCGCTGGAGCATCGGGTTCTTCTCGCTGCCTCGCCAGTAGGCGGCCGCGTTGCGCATCAGCTTGAACGCCGGGATCAGTCGGGTCGAGGGCAGGTGCGGACCGCGGCAGAGGTCCTTCCAGCACAGCTCGCCGGTCTTGGCGTCCAGGTTGTCGTAGATCGTCAGCTCGCCGGCGCCGACCTCGACGTCCGCGCCGTCGTCGGAGGAGGCCGAGCCCTTGAGGCCGATCAGCTCCAGCTTGTACGGCTCGGCGGCCAGCTCCTCGCGGGCGGCCTCGTCGGTGACCACACGGCGGGCAAAGCGCTGCCCGCGCTTCTGGATCTCCTGCATCTTCTTCTCGATGGCCTTGAGATCCTCGGGCGTGAACGGCTTCTCGACGTCGAAGTCGTAGTAGAAGCCGTCCTTGACGGGCGGGCCGATGCCCAGCTTGGCCTCGGGGAACAGCTCCTGCACGGCCTGCGCCATGACGTGCGCGGTGGAGTGGCGCAGGATGTTCAGGCCGTCCTCGGACGAGATCTCGACGGCCTCGACGGTCTCGCCGTCCTCGACCTCGTGGGCGAGGTCCTTCAGCTCGCCCCCGACACGCGCGGCGATGATCGAGCGCTCGCCCGCGAAGAGGTCGGCGGCCGTAGTGCCCGTCGTCACCACGCGTTCTTCCCGCTCGGAATCGCGTTGGATGATCACACGGACGTCTGACACCGGTCTCTCCTGACTGAAGGTGGGGTGCGGCGCCATACCAGGAGCGCGCGCACAGGCGATCGTACCGACCCCACGGCACCGACCGCGAAACGGTCACCCACAGTCCCCTGTCCGATACTCCTCAGTCCTCGTCCCCGTACGCCTCCCCGCAGGCCTCCTCGAAGAAGTCGAGGTTCTCCTGCAGGGACTTCAGCAGCCGGTCCCGCTCGCCCTCGTCCACCTGGACGGGTACGACCCCGGAGGCGCCGGTGAGCCGGCGGAAGCCGCCCCGGCGCTCCAGCCGGCCATGCACGCGCACGGGGAGTCCGACGAGGTGGGCGTGGCCGGCGATGCGGTAGTCCTCCTCGTCCAGGGTGACGCGGACGTGCGTGACGTCGGCGCCGGCGAGGACGCGCAGCCGCACGATGCCCTCGCCGCCGGGTCCGGAGCGGCGCATGCGGACGACGGCGCCGGTGACGCGGACCGGCACGGAGGGTTCCTCGCGCAGATAGCGGGCGGCGGCCTCACGCAGCACGGGCAGGTCGCCGGGTGAGAACTCGACGGGCTCGGCCGAGG
This sequence comes from Streptomyces sp. NPDC054783, assembly GCF_053611725.1. Taxonomy (NCBI): domain Bacteria; kingdom Bacillati; phylum Actinomycetota; class Actinomycetes; order Kitasatosporales; family Streptomycetaceae; genus Streptomyces; species Streptomyces sp. NPDC054783. The sequence goes on from NZ_JBSHAY010000039.1 coordinate 21,380, forward strand.
GGGCGCAGCCCTCGGGGACGCCGGCGCCGGGTGCCCAGGCGACGGCGATCCGGGCGCCCTCGGTGCCCCGGACGAGCGCGGCGAGCGCCTCGGTCAGTTCGCGGCTGACGCCGGCCTCGACCGCGCCGTCGAAGGCGTCCATGCCGCCGGTGGCCCGCTGGTAGTCGACGGCCTCGCGGGCGGCGTTGAGGGCCTGGTGCAGGCGTACGGCGAGCGGGCGGCCGGTGGGCACGGGCACGAAGGCGGTGAGGTGCCGGCCCTCTGCGGCGGGGCCGACGAGGACGTCCTGAAGGAGTGCGGCGGCGGAGCGGCGGTGGCGGGCGCCGTAGTAGCCGGCACGCGCGCGTGTGGCGAGCGCGGCGGCGAGCAGCATCTGCCGGGCGGCTGCGCGCAGTTGCTCGTCGGCGGTCCAGGGCGCGGCGCCGACGGGTCCGCCCGGGGTGTCGCGCCACCAGCGGATCTCGTCGCTGGGCACGGCGAGGGAGATCAGCACCTCGCGGGCCGCGGGCGTGGCGCTGCGGGCGAGGGCGTCGAGGGCCTCGCCGAGCAGGTCGTCGCTGTCGGGGAAGGCACGGCTCTCGGGCACCAGCAGGCTGGTCCCGCCGGCGCCCGGTCCCGGCGGGGTCCAGCGGCCGTAGCGCCCGGGGGCTCCGCCGCGCCGCTGCCAGCCGTGCCGGTGCAGCAGGGCGCCGAGCACGGCGGGGTCGACCTCGGCAGGTTCCGGGGGCCGGTTCCAGGAGAGGTCGTCGGGATGCGGCCGGACCTGGCGCGGCAGTTCCTCGTACGGACGGCTCCTCATGGCCTGCCTCCCGTCCCGACCCGCGTCATGATCTCGCAGAGCGCCCGGTCGTCGAAGATGCGTGTGGTCGGTATCCGCACGGTGGTCCGGTGCCGGCCGGTGATGGGGTGGCCGGCGAGGTTGACCCAGTAGCAGCAGTGCCTGAGGTCGAGCCGGTCGTGGCTGGCGCGCAGCCAGTCGTCCTGCGAGCGCGGGACGAGCATGACGACCAGGATCTTGTGCACCGAGACGGGTGTGCGGGCGAGCTTGCGCAGATGGTCGTTGTCGAGGGTGAAGGAGAACGTGCGCCCCGGCGGGTTCGGCGCGACCTGGTACGTGGCCTTCAGCTGCACCTTGATGGTGACCTCGTCGTCGACGGTGTGTCCGGCCGCGCTGTGGCTGACGTGCCAGTCGATGCCGTTGTCCGGGAAGGGCTGGGACAGCGAGCAGCCGGCCGCGGCGGCGACCGCGTGCAAGTAGCCGACCTGCAGTGTCTCCATGCAGGCGGTGGTGGCGAGCGTGCCGCGAAGGGGGCCCGTGCGATCGGGCAGCAGCCCGCCCCGCTCGGGCTGCGCTATGGCCATGACCAACAGCCTTCCAAGCCAAGAGTTTCCCCGCTGCGGGCCGCTGAACTGCAAAGACCCGTACTCCTGTTGTCTCCCACCGGCGTACGGCGCAAACGGCCCGGGTATCACCAAACGGGCAGAAGACGGAACGTCACCTGCCCTGGGTGAACGAGGAGTTGGGTTGGGATGACGTACTGGTACGAGGGGCCGCTGGCCGCCTTCGACACGGAGACGACGGGCGTGGACGTCGAGACCGACCGGATCGTGTCGGCCGCCGTCGTCGTCCAGGACGCGCCGGGGACCCGGCCCCGGGTCAACCGCTGGCTGGTGAACCCGGGTGTCCCGGTGCCCGAGGAGGCCACGGCGGTGCACGGTCTGACGGAGGAGCACCTGCAGCGCAACGGCCGCTGGCCGGCGCCGGTGATGTACGAGATAGCCGAGCAGCTGGCGGAGCACGCGGCGATGGGCCGCCCGCTGGTGGTGATGAACGCGCCCTTCGATCTCACGTTGCTGGACCGGGAGTTGCGTCGGCACCGGGCGTCGTCGCTGGACCGCTGGTTCGAGGCGGCCCCGCTCAGGGTGCTGGACCCGAGGGTGCTGGACAAGCATCTGGACCGCTACCGCAAGGGCCGCCGCACACTGACCGACCTGTGCGACCACTACGGCGTGACACTGCAGGGCGCGCATGACGCCGGGGCGGACGCGCTGGCCGCGCTGGACGTCGTACGGGCCCTGGGCCGCCGTTTCGCGACCCGTCTGGAGCGCCTGACCCCCGCCGAGCTGCACACCCTCCAGACGGGCTGGCACGCGGCACAGGCCCGCGGGCTGCAGGCGTGGTTCGCGCGCAGCGGCTCGGAGGAGATCGTCAGCACGGACTGGCCGCTCAGGCCGGAGCTGCCGGCGGCGGCGTGACCTTGCGGCTCCGGCCGGCTGCGGCACCGGGGACGGCGGTGTGGGTGGCGGAGCCCCCACTTCGCACGGCGAAGCGGCGCAAAAAACGAAGAGAGCGACGTGGTCCGCGCCTTCTGCGGACACACGTCGCTCTCGCGAACGTGGGCGATACTGGGTTCGAACCAGTGACCTCTTCGGTGTGAACGAAGCGCTCTCCCACTGAGCTAATCGCCCGGGAACGCACTGAACAATACAGGCCCCGGCGCCGATCCTTCAAACCGCTTGGAGGCGGCGCAGCAGTCCGCGACGTCCGGACCGCATCATGAAGCGGTGGTTGGCGCGGAAGACCGGGCGGCCGGGTACGGCGAGCCGGCGCAGCAGCGGCTTGTGCACGTCCACTTCCTGGTCGTAACGGGCCAAGGTCCCCGGGCCCTCGGCCGTTACCGTCCAGCGCACCCAGCCCTCGATGTCACCGGACAGGGTGACCTCCAGCACACCGGCGCCGGGGTCGCGGCGGCTCTGCCGGGCGGTGAAGGTCATGTCGTACGGCAGGACGGACCGGACGGTGATCACGCCGGTGTCCGCGTCCAGCCTGGTCACCGAGCGGACCTGCGGCCACCAGCACGGGTAGTCCTCGGGCCGCTCCAGCACCGCGTACACGACGGCCGGCGGGGCGGGCAGGGACCACAGGCTGCGGAAGCGGTAGTGGGTCCAGTCCATGGCGGAAGTCTGCCCGGCCGGACGCATCAATCTGAGTACGGGTACTCATGCACCACACCGTGGCGCGGGCCACACTCTTCGGGAGCGCCGTCGCCCGTGCGTCGGCGCTCCCCCGTCCACCGGCTACGACGGCATCCAGTCGCCGAGCAGCGCCAGGTTCTCGATGGCCGCGAGGCCGTAGAGCGCGGTGTCGTTGCTGGACACCCAGCTCGCCTCGCCGTCCTCGACCAGGGCGACGGGGCCGGTCAGCCTCTCGGTCCTCCACGGCGAGGACTCGGTGTAGCCGTCGGAGCCGCAGAACTTGGTCCAGGCGCGCTGGGCCAGCGTCGCGTCGCCGGTCTGTACGGCGGCATAGGCGTCGAGGCGCGAGTGGCCCTGGAAGAGCAGCAGGGTGCCGAAGTCGGAGCCGTAACGGGCCTTCTGTTCGGCCTTGGTGGCGTTGAAGTAGCGGCAGTAGTCCAGGTAGACCTCCTTGAACTTCGGCATGTCGACGAGGTGGATCAGCTCGGCGCACAGTTCGTTGAGGCCGAAGACGGCCGAGAGGTGGGAGACGGAGACGACCGGCCGGCCGGCGACGGCGAACTCGCCGGTGTCGAGGTCGTACAGCCCGCTGCCCTGGACGAAGCCGTTCGGCTGGGCGGCGATGCCCTCCATCGTGGACAGCACGCGCGCCTTGGCCTTGTCCCGCTTGGGTCCCTTGCGCTCCCACTCCGTGAGCCACGCCGACACCAGGCCGCTCCAGTCCGTGCCGAAGCCGATCGACAGGGCGTGCCGGTCGGGGGTGTAGGGGTCGGTGCGGACCTTGCGCTGGGGGTCGAGGACGAGGAAGGTCTCGTCGGAGTCGACGTTGGCGTGCATGAGGTCGCCCACGCGTTCGTCGGCGGTGAGGAAGTAGTAGAAGCGCCGGTAGGTGGTGTTGGCGATGCGCTGCTGTTTGGCGCTGTCGCCGAAGTGCTGCACGCCGTGCCGGGTGCCGAGGCCGGCCCACTTGCCGAGGTGGTAGACGTCGACCTCGCCGGTGTGCCGGGTGAGCGCCTCGGCGAAGCGGAAGAGGTCGGAGCGGCCGCTCCGGAGGTACGCGTACCAGAGCCACAGGTCCGGCGAGAGCTCGGAGTTGTCCCAGGCGTAGCCGCCGACGTCGTACCGCCACTGGTGGCGCACGGTGTCGTACGTGTGCATGAAGTCGCCGTAGTCCCAGAAGCCGTACCAACGGCGTTGCTCCACCTGGTCCTTGTAGTAGGTGAAGAGGAAGTCGAGGTGGTCCTCGATCCTCGCCTTGGCCGGGGTGGAACGGTCGGGCTCGGAGTACAGGCCGGGGCCGAAGACCCCGGCCCTGATCGGTTGCCTGGGCGGGGCCGCGAGCTGCGGCAGCACCCGGACGGCCTGGACCTGCCGGGCGAGGGTGTCGGCGTCGGGGGTGGAGGCGTTGGCCCAGAAGAGGAGTTCGGAGGTGCGGGCGATGCCGTAGGGGGTGCCGAACCCGGGCTCGTAGTCCTCGTAGGTGATGTTGAGGCCTTCGAGCTGCTCGGCGTAGGTGTCCTGGCCCATGCCGTCGTGGTAGAAGCGCAGGTCCATGGGCTGGGCCTCGGGCGACCAGAGCCAGAGGGTGACGGTGGCCTCGTCGGTGTGGGCGTCGCGGATGTCGAGCTGGGCCGGGAACTTCTCCCAGAAGTCGCGCAGTCCGAAGGAGAGTCCGCCGCTCGCGCCGCCGACGTACCCGAAACCGGAGGCCCGCTTGCCGCCGCCGGCGGCGATCCAGCCGTAGCCCTTCTTGGTGCGCTTGCGCAGGGTGAAGCCGTCGGCGGAGAGCTGGGAGAGGGTGTAGTCGCCCCAGTGCGGGATGTACTGCAGGCGGCTGGTGACCCGCTGGTCCCAGGTGGACGGGGCGGGCAGCTTCCTGCCCTCGTACTGGGCCGTCTGGACGGCCGCGCCGGGGTCGCGGCGCAGCCCGGTGATGCCCTGCACCGCCTCGCGCAGCAGGCCGGTGCCCTCGCCGCCGATGCGGATGTGCCGGTCGTACGCCGCGTCGCGCATCGGCACCGTGAAGCGGACGCCGAGCCCGCGGACGAAATCGCCGCTGCTTTCGCCGGGTTCCTGTTTCCCGTCGTAGGTGATGGTGTGCACCATGCGGAAGGAGTCGGCGCCGGCGTAGAAGTAGAGACGGAGGGAGAACGGCAGCCAGCCGCGGTCGCCCTTGCGGTGCTTGCCGTCGATGCGGACGACCGCGCGGACCGGGCCGTCCTGTTCGACGGTCACCTCGTCGACGGCGCCGTCGAACCGCTCGGTCTTCACCGTGCCCTGGTCCTCGTCCTCGATCTCGGGCTGCCGGATGAGGACGAGCCGTCCGTTCTTGGCGATCTCGGTGGAACCACGGGTGACGGTCTTGATCAGCGTGGCACCGTCCTTGCCGATCTTCGCGGTGATGACGCCGGTGGAGACGTCGACGGTGCCGCCGCTCCGGTCGACGGTGACCGTCCTGTCCGGTGCGGCGGGCGTCCCGGGACCCAGCGTCAGCTTTCCGCTGCCCGAACTCACCGCGTGCGCCGTCCACTTGAGGGAGCCGTCGGGCCAGTGGGCGAGGGGCCAGCTCTGGACGGGGACGTCCTTGCCGTCGGCGTCGGTGAGCGCGAAGGCCTGGTCCTCCTGGTGGGTGCCCATGGGCCAGGGCACACCGACCGTGGAGCCGGGGGCGGCGCCGAGGCCGCCGCCCTCCAGCCAGTCGAGGGTGACGGGGTCGGCATCGCCGGCCGCGGCGGCGGGCGCGGCCTGCGCGTTCCGTGCCCCGAGCGCCCAGCTGAACTGGGCGGCGGCGCCGGCCGCGGCGGCCGCCTTGAGGAGGGATCTGCGGGGGATGGGAGACATGGCCTTCCTTCCAGGGTGATCCAGGGTGGATGGTCAGGGGCATGACAGAGACGGGACTTACGGCACTCGGGGCGCCGATCTTGCATGCGGGCACCGCCGGCTCAGCGGCGCCGGTACCGCTCCTCCACGGCGACGGCCGCCGCCGCGACGGCCCCGAGCACCGGGACCGCCAGCGGGGCGATGAGCAGGGCGGAACAGACGACGAGAACCGCTCCGCCGACCAGCAGGAAGGATCCGGCGGGGTCGCGTACGGTACGGCGCCCGGCTGCGGCGAGCAGCACCCGCCACCGCTCCCCCGGTGTCCACACGGCCGCCGCGCGCAGTCCGGCCACGGCGAGCCCGGTCAGCGCGAACAGCCCCACGGCCCCCGCCGCCGGCCCGCCGGGCAGCCCGGCGCGTACGGCCTGTACGTCCACCCAGGCCAGGGCCGCGAAGGTCCAGCCGGCGAGCCCGCCCGCCCAGCCTCCACGCAGGGCGGCCCGGAAGTCGGCGGCGAACTCCCGCCAGCCGCCGCCCCGGTGGCCGGTACGGCGGCGCAGGTGCCGGGCGCCGGCGGCGAAGGCGGCCGGGTAGGTGACGACCCCGAGGGAGGCCACCGCGATCCACACGCCGGTGAGCAGACACTCGGCGAAGACGGCGAACCTCTCGGCGAACACGGACTCCCTGCGTGCCTTCACACGTGCTTCGGCCATGCCGGTCGCCTCAGCCCTTCAGTCCGGAGGTCGCCATTCCGTCGATCAGATACCGCTGGAAGGCGAGGAAGAACAGCAGCACGGGCACCAGCGCGACCAGGGACATGGCGATCATGCCGCCGTAGTTGGCCGCCACGCCGTCGGAGTCGCGGAACATCATCAGGCCCAGGGAGACCGTGTACTTGCCGGGCTCGTTGAGGTAGATCAGCGGGCCCATGAAGTCGTTCCAGGCGTTGATGAAGGTGAAGATCGCGCTGGTGATGAGCGCGGGCCGGCACAGCGGCAGCACGATCGACCAGTAGATGCGCGGATGCCCGCAGCCGTCGAGCCGGGCGGCCTCGTCCAGCTCACGGGGCAGGTTGCGCATGAACTGCACCATGAGGAAGACGAAGAACGCCTCGGTGGCCAGGTACTTGCCGATCAGCAGCGGGGCGTAGGTGTTGATCCAGCCCAGCTTCTGGAACATCACGTACTGCGGGATCAGCAGCACGTGGTACGGCAGCAGGAGCGTGCCGATCATCAGGGAGAACAGCAGGTTGCGCCCGGCGAACCTGATGCGCGCGAAGGCGTACGCGGTCAGCGAGCAGGAGATCAGGACGCCGACGACGGCACCGACGGCGTAGACGAGCGAGTTCTGGAAGAAGGTCCGGATGCTGATGTCCGCCATGCCGTCGGCGAGGCCCTTGAAGTTGGACAGGATCGGGTGGGACGGGACCAGCGTGAGGCTGTTGATGACGTCCTTGCTGGGCTTGAACGAGGCGCCGATCACCCAGACGACCGGGTAGAGGATGACGGCCAGGATCAGCAGGGCGCCCACGTGCCAGGCGAGCGAGCCGGTGCGCTTGCGGGTGAGTCCCCCGCCGGGGGGTGTGGCGGTGGACGGGGGCGCCCCCGGCTCGAGCGAAGCCGGGAGGAGATCGGGGGAGCTCATCGGACGTCCTCCTCGTAGTGCACCCACTTCCTCTGGGACCAGAAGAGGACGGCCGTCACCAGGCCCACGGCGAGCAGCAGCATCCAGGCCATGGCGGAGGCGAAGCCCATCTGGGCGTTCTTGAAGCCCTGCTGGTACAGGTAGCAGGTGTAGACGAGCGTGGCGTCGGCCGGACCGCAGGAGGTGTTCGAGACGACGTAGGCCGAGCCGAAGATCTGGAAGGAGTGGACGGTCTCCAGGAGCACGTTGAAGAACAGCACCGGGGAGATCATCGGCAGGGTGATGTTCCAGAACCTCCGGAACGGGCCCGCGCCGTCCATCTCGGCGGCCTCGTACAGTTCCTTCGGCACCTGCTTCAGCCCGGCCAGGAAGATGACCATCGGCGCGCCGAACTGCCACACCGTCAGTGCGACCAGGCAGTACAGCACCCAGTCCGCGTTGCCGACCCAGCCGCCGACATGCCAGCCGAAGAACGTCTGGGTACGGTCCACGATCGCGCCGTCGGAGAACAGCGACCGCCAGACGAAGCCGACCGAGACGCTCGCGCCGATCAGCGAGGGGGCGTAGAAGGCGGCCCGGTAGAAGGCCTGCCCGCGGCGGCTCTGCGCGAGCAGCAGGGCGACGCCGAGGGCGAGCAGCAGCTTCAGCGGGGTGCCGATGATCACGTACTTCGCCGTCACCTCCACCGACTTCTGCCAGCGGGGGTCGTCGAACATCTTGGTGAAGTTGTCGAGCCCGACCCACTTGGGGGTGTTGAAGAGGTTGTAGTCGGTGAACGCGAAGTACAGCGAGGCGACCATGGGGCCGGCGGTCAGCAGCAGGAAGCCCGCGATCCACGGGGACATGAAGAGGTAACCGGCGAGGTTCTCGCGGCGGCGGCCGGGCCGCCCCGTGGTGGCGGGGGCGGCCGAGCGCGCCCCGCGGGCGGCGGGCAGGGAGTCCTTGACGAGCGTCACGGCGCGTCCCATCAGGCCTGGAAGGCGGCCTCGGACTCGGTGAAGAACTGCTTCACCGCGTCCGCGACCTTCGTCCTGCCCTGCCCGAGGTCGCCGCCTATGCGCAGGAAGGAGGCCTCGATGGTGTCGGCACCGGAGGGGTGCGGGGTGATCTCGCCGAGGACGCCCGCCTTGGCGGTGTCGACCTCGTACTGCGCGATCTCCTTGTTCACCTCGTCGGTCGGCTTGTACGCCGCGTACTGCGCGGTGCTGGCGAGGATGCCCCGGTCGTAGCCCATGATCCTGCCCACCTCGGGGTCGTGGACCATGAAGTCGATGAACTGCGCGACCTCCTTGGGGTGGGAGGTGTGGGCGGAGGCGCTGAGCATCAGCGAGGCGAGGTACTGACCGGTGTGCTTGCCGTCCGTGGTGGGGATGGGCGCGAGGCCGTAGGTGCTGTTGCCCTCCGCGGAGTAGCGGACGGTGAAGTTGTCCCAGGTGAACTCCGAGGCGCCGTGGCCGGCCGAGAGCGAGGACTTGGGCGTGTCCTGCTGGACGACCTTCGGGTCGGTGACGATGCCCGCCCTGACGCGGTTGTAGCCGTCGGTCCACCACTCCGTCAGGTCGGCCTTGTCGAAACCGAGTCCGTCCTTGGTGAAGAACGCCTTGCCGTTCTGGCGGAGGTAGAGGTCGTACAGGTACATGATGGCGAAGTAGCCGGTGTCCCCGGGGACCTTCGTCCTGTCGTGGATGGTCTTCAGGGCCTTGAAGTAGTCGTCCCAGGTCCATCCCGGGTGCGGCTCGACGCCGGCCTTCTGGAACACCTTCTTGTCGACGACGAGCGCCATGGTGTTGGACCCGACGGGAATTCCGAGCTGCTTTCCGTCGACCTGGCCGACCTTGGTCACGCCCTCCCGGAAGTGATCCAGGATCAGATTACCTGCCTGGGCCTGGGACTTGAGGTCGAGGAGAATTCCCCGCTTGTCGTACTTCCGAAGAAAGGTGACGGCATTTTGGAAAACGTCCGGGGGATTTCCGCCGGCGGCCTGGGTCTGGAACTTCTCCCAGAAGGACGCATACGTCTGGAAGTCGGTCTTGACCTTGATCTTCGGGTACTTCTTCTCGAAGAGGGCGATGGTCCGGTTGATCTTCTTGGCCCGCTCCTCGGCGCCCCACCAGGAGTAACGGATCGTCACCGTCCCGTCCCCGGAACCGCTTCCGCCTCCGCACCCGGTCGTCGCGGCGAGCCCGAGCGCGGCCGCCGAGGCCCCGGCCGCCCTCAGGATCGTACGCCTCTCAAGATTCCTGCTGGTTCCCATGGTCGGGCCCTCCCCGCGACGTCGTCTCCGCCGTCATGAACGTGGTCATGGACGTCGCCATGAACATCGTCATGAACATCGTCATGAATCGTTTCAAGTAAGCGCTTGCTGGCACAAGTTACGGAGGGGTCCGGGGTGCGTCAATGATTCGGACAGGATTTTCTTGTGGGCCGGGGCGGCGCCGGGGTGGCGTGGCGGCTGTTCTCGCAGGTGGGGACGGTGTGGCCGACGGGCCGAACGGACGGGGCGGAGGGTGCGGGGCGGGTGGGGCCGATGGAGGGTGCGGGGGCGGGTGGGGGCCGGCGGAGGGGTGCGGGGCGGCTGGGGTCCGGCCGCGAGGGGGTGGGGGTCGGCCACGAGGGGTGGGGCGGCCGGGTGTCGGGCGGAACGGTGCAGGGTGGCCGGTTGTCCGGACGATCGACGCGGGGCGGCCGGATGTCGGGCGGAAGGGTGCGGGTGGCCGGGTACCCCGCCGATCTGTCTGGGGCGGCCGGATGTCGGACAGAACGGTGCGGGGGTGGCCGGGTGCCCGGCCGATCGGCGCGGGGACGGCCGGAGACCGGGCAGAACGGGTGCGGGGCGGGCGGAACCCAGGCGCCACGGGTGCAGGACGGGCGGAACCCAGGCGCCACGGGTGCAGGACGGGCGGAGCTCAGGCGGAACGGTGCGGGGTGACCGGAGCTCAGGCGGGTAGGGAGGCGAGCCAGTCGATCAGGATCCGGTTCGTCTCCTCCGGGCGCTCCTGCTGGACGAAGTGGCCGCAGCCGTCGAGGACGTGCGAGCCGAGCAGACCGGGCAGGGTCTCGGGGTACGCCTCGACCGCGTCGCCCAGCCACGCGAGCGAGGCGTCCAGCGCGCCGCCGATGAACAGCGAGGGCTGGGTGATCGGGGCACCCTCGTGACCGGCCAGGTCCGCCCAGTCCCGGTCCATGTTCCGGTAACGGTTCAACGCCCCGGTCGTCCCGGTGCGCTCGAACTCCCCGGCCAGGAAGTCGAGGTCGCCCTCGTCCAGCCAGGTCGGCAGCGGGCCGGTGGGGAAGCGTTCGCGCAGGGTGCCGCCGCGGCCGACGAAGTGCGGGTCGGGGGCGCCCGGCGCCGCCATGGTGCCTGCGGACAGGGCGGCGTAGAAGCCCGCGACCCAGCCGCGCACGTCCGGCTCGATCTCCGCCTCGGCCCGGCCCGGCTGCTGGAAGTACGAGACGTAGAACTCCTCCTCCCCGCCCATCCGCGCGAAGACCTCGCTGGGCCGCGGGCCGCCGGGCGGGGTGTACGGCACGCCGAGCAGGGCCACGGCCCGGAAGACATCGGGCCTGGTCAGGGCGGAGGTGGCAGCGATCGTGGCGCCCCAGTCGTGCCCGACGACCACCGCGGCCTCCTCCCCGAGGGCCTCCACCACGGCGACGTTGTCCGCCACCAGCTCCAGCATCCGGTACGCGTCCACGTCCGCCGGCTTGGACGAACGGCCGTAGCCCCGGACGTCGACGGCCACGGCGCGGTAACCGGCGGCGGCCAGGGCCGGCAACTGGTGCCGCCACGAGTACCAGGACTCCGGGAAGCCGTGCACCAGCAGCACGAGGGGGCCGTGGCCCTGCTCCACAAGATGCAGGCGACCGGCCGGGGACGGCACCAGGTGGTGGGCGGGGGCGTGGGTCTTGGGCGCGGGTGTGGGGCCTTCTGGGGTGGTCTCGGGCGGCATGGGGGCTCCTGGGTCTTCGGGACTGGGTGGCGTGGGCAAGCGTGCTGGTGGGGGTGGGATGTTGGCGGAGAGTCGGTGGTGAGGCGGTGTGGGGCCGGGTACGGGTCGGGGGGTGGGTGTCCTGCGGGCGGCGGGCGGTCGGCCCAGGCGGCGAACTGATCGGGGCCGAGCGGTGCGAGGTAGGTGGCGGCGGGCGGCTTGTGGACGCGGCGCGACGACGACCGGGCGGCCGCACCGGTGCGATCGCGGTCGGTGTCGACGATCGTGCGGTGGGCGAACCGGCGGGCACGAGTGATGTTGCCGGTTCGGCAAAAAGGCGAGCTGCTCGCGCGGCCTCGGCGCAAGGGCGCCTGCACGACCTGGACCTGCGTCGATCGCCGGCCTCGGCGGAGGCCCGGGAGCCGGCACTCGCACCCGGAGTCGGAGCACGGGGCCCGCGGCCGGCACTCGCACCCGGAGTCGGAGCACGGGGCCCGCGGCCGGCACTCGCACCCGGAGTCGGAGCACGGGGCCCGCGGTCGGCACTCGCACCCGGAGTCGGAGCCGACCCGGTTCGCAGGCGCATACGCCGACGGCCCACCTGCTCTTTCGCAGGTGGGCCGTCGGTCCGGGTGGGCGATACTGGGTTCGAACCAGTGACCTCTTCGGTGTGAACGAAGCGCTCTCCCACTGAGCTAATCGCCCGGGCGCAGGAAGAACATTACCCCATGTCAGGCCGTGCTTCCGACCACGGGCCGGGGCGCGGGGCGACCGGGCGGCGGAGCCGGGTCACTGATCTTTGATCTTCCATGGCATGACGAGGCCGAACTTCGACACGTAGATCCCGGCGAGCCCGGCCACGATCACGAGCCCGATCACGGTGAGCGCGATGTTGCGGCGGCGCACCTTGGGATCGAGGGCCCGCTGCGCGGCCTCGGTGACCTTGCGCTTGGTCCAGCGGAGCACGAGCTGCGCCCAGACGAACTCGGTCGCCCAGATCGCCATGCCGCCGAAGATCACCACCCAGCCGGGTCCCGGCAGCGGCAGCATGACGATCCCGGCGACGACGACCGCGAGGCCGACCACGAAGACACCGACCTGCCAGCTCAGGTGCAGCAGTCGGCGAGCCTTGATGAATTCCGGCGCCCGGGAGCCCAGCCCGTCACTCGCGCTATGTCCGGTCTGCCCGGCTTTCTGCCGATCCGTTCTCTCCTTGCCAGCCGCCACGACGACCTCGCCCGGCTCGTCACTCCCCGTATTCATACAGACAAACCCTACCGGAGTGAATCCAGTCACCGGAATGGTCGTAGATCCCGTACGAGTTCTCGGCCGGAAGAGTTACGTAAAGACACGCAAAACACTCAGAGGGGTTTACAACGGCATCGTAGGTGGCATGTCGATTTCGCCGACGTGCGAATCCCCGAGCGCACACTGAGCGAAAGGCCCTGGCGCTTATGAACACCACGGTCAGCTGCGAGCTGCACCTGCGCCTCGTTGTGTCGAGCGAGTCCTCCCTGCCTGTCCCCGCAGGCCTGCGGTACGACACGGCCGACCCCTACGCCGTGCACGCCACCTTCCACACCGGAGCCGAGGAGACCGTCGAGTGGGTGTTCGCCCGCGACCTCCTCGCCGAGGGGCTCCACCGGCCCACCGGGACCGGCGACGTCCGTGTCTGGCCGTCGCGCAGCCACGGTCAGGGCGTCGTGTGCATCGCCCTCAGCTCCCCGGAGGGGGAGGCCCTGCTCGAGGCCCCGGCGCGGGCCCTTGAGTCCTTCCTGAAGCGAACAGACGCCGCCGTGCCGCCCGGCACGGAACACCGGCACTTCGATCTGGATCAGGAGCTCTCGCACATCCTGGCGGAGAGCTAGGTCGCGGCCGAAAGCAGCCCGGCGCCGTCCACTCGGGGAGACGGCTCGGGCCAAGACAACCGCATACGGCACAACCCGGCGCCGTCACCGTGAGCGATTCACGTGGACGGCGCCAACCTGTGCGCCCGATTCCGCCATGCGCATGACCTGCGCACGCCGCCCCGGGCGGGAACCACCTCGGGCGCGCAGGCGTTCTACCGGCAACCGAGGTCGGACGGAGGCCGGTGCGGTGGGCGGGGTTGTCGCTACCATCGGCCAGCATCGGCGGGCGTCCGCCCGACCCTCAGGCCAGGGAGCGAAACGTGCTGATCACCCACGACACCCGGTGCGCCCTCGACACCGTGGTGGATCTGGTGAACACCGCGCCGGAGGACGACGCGGCGGCCGACGGACTGCCCGATGTCCCGGCTCTCGCGGATTTCGTACGAAACCACGAGATCAGCGATGTCGGTGTGCTGTCGGAGTTCGATCTCTCGGCGGTGCGCAGGGTCCGGGGGCGCTTCGCGGCGATCTTCGCCGCGACCGACGCCCGCTCCGCCGCCGGGCTGATCAACGAGCTGGTCGCCGCGGCGGGCACCACCCCGCGTCTGACGGACCACGACGGCTACGACTGGCATGTGCACTACTTCGCACCCGGCGCCTCCGTGGCCGACCATCTCGCCGCCGACTGCGGAATGGCGCTCGCCTTCTTCGTGGTGGCCGGGGAGCAGGAGCGGCTGCGGCGCTGCGAGGCACCGGACTGCCGGCGCGCCTTCGTCGACCTCTCCCGCAACCGCTCGCGCCGCTACTGCGACAGCCGCACCTGCGGCAACCGACTGCACGTCGCCGCGTACCGGGCCCGCCGCAAGGAAGCGACGGGCTGACCTTCCCCGCAGACCGGCCGACAGCGGAGATCGGCAGGTGGGGGCGACGTCGGTCCCGGCGGGTGGCGCCGGGACGGACGTGTACGGCTCACAGCAACAGCAGGTCGTGCAGCGCAGCCATGAGGAGCAGACACCCGATCACCGCAAGGAAGATCATCAGCGGTGGCTGGGATAGGGCGAAAAGGCACCCGCGCGGCTCGTCCTTCGGCGGCGCGGCCTCGCTCTGTCTCGTGTCCAGCATCTCGCCGCAGATCATGGCGCACAACGGGCCCCGTGCGCGATCAACCCACCCGCAGGATGCGGGAGTTGCCGTATATCGCGCCGTCTCGTCCGACTTGCTTCGGGTTGTGAACGATTCGGGATGTCCGCGCGATGCTCTGTGTCGTTTCAGTCCGAAGGGGTCGGTCCGGGAGCGAGCGCCGACAGGGGCATGTGGGCACCCCGCGGCCTGCGGCCGTCATATGCCGTGCTTCTTGAGGATGGCCTCGATGTCGCTGAAGTCGTCGGAGGAGCCGGTGGCGCGCGGGGCGGTGGCTGAGCCGGTCGCGGGCCGGGTGCCCGGGCCCAGGGAAGGCGCGGAGGCCCCCGGGGCCACAGCCCCGGCCCGGTCCTCAGCGCGGGCCGCCTTGCGCTCGGCGCGGGTGCCACCGCGCCGGCGCTCGACCGCCCGGGTGCCCGCGAACAGGAGCCAGGCCGCGCCCAGCACCCCGAAGCCCGCCCAGGCGGTGGGGCTGAACGCGGTGTCGGCGAGCCAGCCGACGACCCCGGTCATCACCAGGCCCACCGGCACCAGCGAGTAGGCCGCGATGCGGGTCGCCGCGAGGAAACGCTTGCGGTAGGCCGTGACCACCGCGATACCCAGGCCCGCCGCGGACACGGCGGAGCAGACGGTCTCGGCAATCATCCGGTCCTCCTGGCGGGCTCGGTCGGGTGGCAGGCGACGCTCGGCGGACCCGGCACACCGGCACGGCGCGCCGCCTCCGTCCCCTCCATCCTGCACCGGCCGGTCCTGTCGATGCCATGCCCCCACGGGACATCAGGGACATCTCCGGGTCGTCTCCTACTGGAGTGCCGGTGCGGTGCCCCGCGGCCGTACCGCCCCGAGCCGTACCGTCCCGAGCCGTGCCGTCCCGATTGGGTCGCCCGCGTCCGGCCTGGGAGACTGGTCGGCATGAGCGACTCCTCCCCCGCACGCACCGACACCCCGGTCCTCGACGTGTGGTGCGAACTGCAGTGCCCCGACTGCCGCACCGCCCTGGACGACGTCCGCGCCCTGCGCGCCCGCTACGGCGACCGGCTGGAGCTGCAGCTGCGGCACTTCCCGCTGGAGAAGCACAAGCACGCCTTCGCCGCCGCGCAGGCCGCCGAGGAGGCGCTGGCGCAGGGCAAGGGCTGGCAGTACGTGGAGGCCGTGCTGGAGCGCGTCGAGGAACTGGACCGCAGGGGCGAGGCCTTCCTGGTCGAGGTGGCCCGTGAACTCGGCCTGGACGACGGGGAGTTCGACACCGCACTGATCGACGGCCGGCACATCCTGATCGTGGACGCCGACCAGGCCGAGGGCAAGGCGATCGGTGTGACCGGCACCCCGACGTACGTCATCGGCGGCGAACGCCTCGACGGCGGAAAGAGCCAGGAGGGGCTGCGCGAGCGCATCGAGGAGATCGCCGACCGGCTGCTGGGCGGCCAGGAGGCCTGAGCCGCTCCCGCACGGTCCGGTGTCTACAGCAGGGGCTTGGAGAGGGCGTGGCTCGTCGTCTCGTAGCCGAGTGACTCGTACAGCCGCTCGGCAGGGGTGTTGCCCGCGAACACATTGAGGCCGAGGACCGGCCGGCCGGCCTCGATCGCCTGGCGCTCGGCCAGCAGCATGAGCGTACGGCCGTGTCCCCGTCCGCGGTGGGCCGCGTCGGTCTCGACGTCGAACACGAACGCCCTGTCGTCCCGCAGGGCCAGCCACAGCGTGCCCACCCGGGCCCCCTCGTGCTCCAGGACGCTGAAGACCATCCCGTCGGTCGCGAGACCGTGCGGCAGCAGTGTCTCGTGGTCGCGGCGGGCCTTGGCGTGGGCCGTGGCCTCGGGGACGCCGCGCTCTGTCCACATGCGCGCGTAGTGCTCGCTCTCGTACGCGTGCCACGCGGCGAATTCGGCTCCCGTCATGGGCCGCGCGCTGCTGCCGGGCGGCAGTTCGGGCGGGGTGGTGCCGAGGCGTTTCTCCATGCCGCGGTTGCGCGGGGTGTAGCCGAGGGCGCCGAACATCCGCAGGGCTATGCCGGCCGAGGCGGGGACGAGGGTCTCGATCTGCGTGCAGCCCCAGCCGCGCGCGACCTCCTCGGCGGCGAGCGCGGCCACCGTGCCCCGGCCGCGCCGCCGGGCGGGCTCGGCGATCCGCAGGTCGATGACGCGGGCCACCGAGTCGCCGAGGGACGGCGAGGTGCCGAGGTGGATCTCGCCGACGGGGCGGCTGTTCACGCACACCTGGTAGCGGCGCGAACGGGTGCCGTCGGCGTTGTGCTGGAGCGGCTCGGTCGGCCGCAGGGTCGTGGTCATCACCGGTGTTCTACCCGCGGCCGACCGTCAAGTCAGCCCGTTTTCCGGTACCGGGTGAGCGGCCCCGCAGGCCCGGCTCAGGGGTCCAGGTCCTGCCCGGACCGCTCGTCGAAGATCCGCATGGCCTTGGCGGTCACCGGGCCCGGCGTGCCGGGCAGCTCGCGGTCGTCGACCCGGTGGACGGCCTGGACGTCGCGCAGGGTCGAGGTGAGGAAGACCTCGTCGGCACGCCGCAGGACGTCCAGCGGCAGGTCGGTCTCCTTGGCGCCGGTCCACTCGACGGTCAGTGCGCGGGTGATGCCGGGCAGGCAGCCGGAGGCGACGGGCGGGGTGTGGATCTCGCCGTCGAGGACGACGAAGACGTTCGACCCGGTGCCCTCGCAGAGCTGTCCGACCGTGTTGCCGAACAGCGCTTCCGACGCGCCGTGTTCATGGGCGCGGGCGAGGGCGACGACGTTCTCGGCGTACGAGGTGGTCTTCAGGCCGGTGAGGGCGCCGCGCTCGTTGCGGGTCCACGGGACGGTGATCACGGCGGTGGAGTCCGGGCGGCGAGTGGTCCCGCCGAGGGCGACCACGAGGGTCGGGCCGTGCTCTCCACGGTCGGAGCCGAGCGGGCCGTGGCCGCCGGTATAGGTGATCCGCAGCCGCCCGAGCGGCATCGGGTTCGCCTCCAGGACCGCCGCGCAGGCTTCGCGGACCTCGTCGTGGTCGGGGTCGGGCAGGCCGAGGCCCCGGGCCGAGCGGGTCAGCCGGTCCAGGTGCCGGGTGAGGGCGAACGGCCTGCCGTGGACCGCCTTCACCGTCTCGAAGATGCCGTCGCCGACCGTCAGCCCGTGGTCGAAGACGGAGACACGGGCGGAGTCCAGGTCCCGCAGCCCGCCGTCCAGCCAGATCTTCATGCGAACACCCCTCCACTCACGTCGTACGACCCCGACGCTACCGCGAGCAGCCGGGACGCCTTCAGCTCGGTCTCCCGCCACTCCCCCTCCGGGTCCGAGCCCCAGGTGATGCCGGCGCCGGTGCCGAAGCGCAGCATCCCGGCCTCCCGGTCGATCCAGAAGGTGCGGATGCCCACGGCCAGCTCGCCGGTGCCCCGGTCGGCGTCGACCCAGCCGACGCCGCCGCAGTACGGCCCGCGCGGGGCCGTCTCCAGCTCCTCGATGATCCGCAGGGCACTCGACTTCGGCGCGCCGGTCACGGAGCCGGGCGGGAAGGCGGCGGCCAGCAGGTCCGGCCAGCCGGCCCCGTCCCGCAACTCGCCGCGCACGGTGGAGACCAGGTGGACCAGGCCGGGGTGCTTCTCCACGGCGCACAGATCGGGGACGCTCACGCTGCCGGTGGCGCAGACACGCCCGATGTCGTTGCGGACCAGGTCCACGATCATCACGTTCTCGGCGTAGTCCTTCTCCAGCAGGTCCGCCTCCGTGCGTCCGGTGCCCTTGATCGGCCCCGACTCCACGACACGCCCGACCCGGCGCAGGAACAGTTCCGGCGAGGCGGTGGCGATCTCCACGCCGTGCTCCGGCAGCCGGATCGTCCCCGCGTACGGCGCCGGGTTGCCGCGGGACAGCAGGCCGGTCAGGGCGTCCACGTCCGCGTCCGGGGCGACCGGCGCGGACAGCACCCGGCAGAGATTGGCCTGGTAGACCTCGCCGGCCGCGATGTACTCACGTATCCGGCGGACGCCCGCCGTGTACGCGGCCCGGTCCAGGGAAGAGGTCCACTCCCCCGCCCCCGGACCCCGCCAGCCGCCCGGCACCGGCGCGGGCACCGGCTCCTGGCGTACGTCCGCGAAGCGTGCGCAGGTCAGCCGCCCCTCGAAGTCCGCACAGACGGCCCAGAAGCCCGCGGACTCCAGGGCGGCAGGATCGCTGGTCACATCGAGGAGGCCGGTGGCGACGCGGTCGCCGAAACGGGCCAGGGCAGGGAGGCGGGAAGGGTGGTGCAGCACGTGGTCGAGTCTAGGTCGGGTGTCCGACGGGTGGCCCGGGGATGTCCTGGAGGGGGCTGCGGCCACGGGGTCCGCCGGGGGCAGCGCAGCACGCTGCGCAAACGCGTTTTTGTGCTGGCCCGGGAATCCGCTAGAGTTCAACACGTCGCCGGGACGCGGAAGCGGACCGAAACGACAGGCGGACGTAGCTCAGTTGGTAGAGCGCAACCTTGCCAAGGTTGAGGTCGCGAGTTCGAGCCTCGTCGTCCGCTCGAAGGAAGAGGGGTCATCCCGATCCCCTACACTCCTGGTGGAGTGGCCGAGAGGCGAGGCAACGGCCTGCAAAGCCGTCTACACGGGTTCAAATCCCGTCTCCACCTCCAAGGACGATTAGCTCAGCGGGAGAGCGCTTCCCTGACACGGAAGAGGTCACTGGTTCAATCCCAGTATCGTCCACTGGATCTTCTCGCAAGATCCACGGGTCTCCTCGGAGATCCCCGCCCGCGCGATTAGCTCAGCGGGAGAGCGCTTCCCTGACACGGAAGAGGTCACTGGTTCAATCCCAGTATCGCGCACTGCCTGTGACTTCAGGGTCACGGTCTGCGGACGATTAGCTCAGCGGGAGAGCGCTTCCCTGACACGGAAGAGGTCACTGGTTCAATCCCAGTATCGTCCACACAGCAGGAAGCCCCCGGCCGTCTCGTACGGCCGGGGGCTTCTTCGTGCGCTCAGCTGGAGAAGAGCATGTGCGCCCAGCTCTTGTGGTGGCCGTGGTGTCCGTGATGGTCGTAGTGTCCGTGGCCGCCGTGGTGACCGCCGTGCGGGGCACCCCAGGCGGGCGCGGGCGCCGCCGGGTACGCCTGCGGGGCGGGCGGGGCGGGCTTGGACCACTGGGCCTCCAGCTGGGTCAGCGCCTCCAGCTCGCCGTAGTCGAGGAAGATGCCGCGGCAGCCGCTGCACTGCTCGATCTGGACGCCATTGCGGTTGTAGGTGTGCATCGGCGCGTGGCACTTCGGACAATGCATGGTCGGCTCAACTCCTCGCCGGTCGGTCCCGCTTCATGTTTCCCCAGGACAGACTCCGTCCAGCCCCGGTCGGTTGCAGCCTAGTCCCTGGCTTCGGGCGCCAACCGGTGCGGAATCGGGGCCATTCGGGCACATGCGTCGACGACCGCCTGTTCCACCTCGTCCAGCGGACGGCCGGCGGCGAGGGCCTTGGCGACGGCCAGGGCGGCTGTCTGCACGGTCAGCGTGCGGGCCGGGACGTCCAGGGCGGGCCAGGGGTCACCGTTCACGGGTACGGCCGGGCCGCCCGCCCGCTGGTACGTGCCGAGGAAACGGGTCCACTCGTCCGGCGGGAGGAGCCCGCAGGCGTACCAGGCGGCGGGGCGGGCGAGGTCCCAGGCCGGAACGCCGGTTCCCAGGTCGTCGACGTCGATCAGGCGCCAGGGGCCGTGCGGTGCCGGGTGGCGGACGAGCTGGCCGAGGTGCAGGTCGCCGTGGCAGAGGGCGGGCGGGCCGGGCATGGGGGCCTCGGCGCGGGCCCAGGCGGGGAGCGCGGCCCAGGCGGCGAGGACGGGGCCGGACGCCGGATGGGACTCGGCGCGCAGGGCCGAGCGCAGCCGGGCGACGGCGCGGGCGGCCTTGGCGGGGCCGCGCATCGGGGGCAGGCCGGCGGGCGGGGGCGTGCGGTGCAGGTGTGCGAGGAGGGCGGCGGTGGCCTCCCAGGGCGCCGCGTCCCGGTCGTCGGGGTCCACGGGAGCGCCGTACGGCCAGAAGGTCACCAGGCGGCCCAGTACGGGGGCGGGGGCCGGGGAGAGCGGGGGCAGCAGCACGTCCGGGAGGCGGGTGGCCACGGCGAGGCGCCGGGCCAGCTCGGCGCGGTCGGTACCGGGGGTGTGGGCCTTCGCGACGGTGTCGGCGTGTCGTACGACGGTGGCGTCGGGGCGGTCGGCGAGGGGGGAGCTGTCGCAGGCGCAGGGGTCGTCGGTGCGGTCCGGGTGGGCGACGGCTCTGGCTTCTGCGGTGAGCGCGGGTATGAGGGCGGGGCTGTCTGCGGTCAACGGTGCCTCGGAAAGGTGGACTGGCACCTGAGCGTACTGGCGTCGGCACTGCAGCTCCCCAGGGCCGCGGGGCTGATCGACATGGGGGTGCGCCGCGTGGGCGCCACCGGCCACGACGAACCCGCGTCCGGCCATGCACCGCACGCCAACGGCGGGACCCCGCAGCCGCGCCCGGAAACGGCGCATGCCGGCGCAGCTCCCCAGCTGCGCCGGCATTTGTGCCGTCCGCCGTACCCCCGTCCCCACGGGGTTTCCTGGATGGATGTCCCCGCCCGGACCGCTCTTCCGGGCCTGGGGTCGCCGCTCAGCGCCCCAGCATCGCACCCACGGACGACGCCTGTGTGGCCACCGTCTCCCAGCCGTCGCAGACGAGCAGGAGCAGGGCCGCCAGGGGAAGGGCCATGAGCGTCGCCACCAGGGGGTGGCGGCGGCCCGTCCGGCGCGGTGCGAACGCCGGGCGTCGCGGTGCCGTGTGGGCCATGGTCCCTCTCCTGACCGTGTCGGTTGTCGTCGGCAGCGGCGGGTGTCTGACCTCGGGGGACGAGTGCTGCACCCGCCGCTTGACCTCAAATCTAGGCGCGGGGCGGCTGCCGGGCGTCATGCCTTCGTATCGATTGCCGGGCCTCCCCGAGGATGAGCCACAACTCGGGACGTACTCCCCTGGGTGGAGACGCGGGTCGGGGTCTCGGGGTCTTCCCGGAAGGGTGGCCCGCCGTGTCCGGTCATTTCCGAAGCGTCCGACGGCCACAAGGAGTGACTTCGATCACTCCGGACGGGTGTGGGACATGCGCCGCGTCCGGTGCCCGGCCCGTCCCGCGCCCGGGTTCGCGACCGGTCCGCGCCGGGTGTCGGACGGCCGCCCGAACCGGCACCACCTGCCGCCTGCTGACCTCAACACCCGGACGCCGAGGATCGGTTGAGGGTGCGGGCGGCTCAAGGACCCCTTTCACGCCTGCTTCCTGACCGCCTTTCATGTCGTGCCGGCGGTCGGCGCAATCCGTCCGGCCCGGAGGGCGCGGCCTCTGCGCGCAGGCGGCCGTGGAAACGTAAGCTGTGCCACGTCACAGGGACCGGGCAGCGGGGATGAACATGGCGATGATGCGCCTGAGGCGCGAGGACCCGCGCGTCGTCGGCTCGTTCAGGCTTCACCGACGGCTCGGCGCGGGCGGGATGGGTGTGGTCTACCTCGGCTCCGACAAGAAGGGGCAGCGGGTCGCGCTGAAGGTCATCCGGCCCGATCTGGCGGAGGACCACGAGTTCCGTTCCCGGTTCGCCCGTGAGGTCTCGGCGGCCCGGCGGATCCGGGGCGGCTGCACGGCCCGGCTGGTCGCCGCGGACCTGGAGGCCGAGCGGCCCTGGTTCGCCACGCAGTACGTACCCGGGCCCTCCCTGCACGACAAGGTCGCCGACGAGGGCCCGCTGAGCGCGGCCGACACCGCGGCGGTCGGTGCGGCGCTGTCCGAGGGCCTGGTCGCGGTGCACGAGGCCGGTGTCGTCCACCGGGACCTCAAGCCGTCCAACATCCTGCTGTCCCCGAAGGGGCCGCGGATCATCGACTTCGGCATCGCCTGGGCCACCGGCGCCTCCACGCTCACCCATGTCGGCACGGCGGTCGGCTCCCCCGGCTTCCTCGCACCCGAGCAGGTGCGGGGCGCGGCCGTCACCCCGGCGACGGACGTGTTCTCCCTGGGCGCGACCCTCGCCTACACCTCCACCGGCGACTCGCCCTTCGGGCACGGCAGTTCCGAGGTGATGCTGTACCGGGTGGTGCACGAGGAGCCGCAGCTGCACGGCGTACCGGACGCGCTCGCCCCGCTGGTGCGGGCCTGCCTGGCGAAGGACCCCGAGGACCGGCCCAGCACGCTGCAGCTGTCGCTGCGGCTCAAGGAGATCGCGGCCCGTGAGGCGCAGGGCCTGGACGGCGTACGGCCGCCGTCGCCGCGCGCCGCGGAGGCGGACCGGCCCACCGGGCGGCTCGCCGACACCTACCCCGAGCAGCAGCGCACCCAGCGGCGCACCGCCCCCGGCACTCCGGTGCCGCGCGCCGGTGCGCCCGCCCGAGGTGGTGCGCCGGCGCGCGGCGGGGCGCCCTCGCGGACCGGCAGCGGCCAGCGCGGCAACGGTACGGGCGCCCCCGCGCGGCCCGGCTCGGCGCGCCCGACCCCGGAGCCGCGCGGCGCCGGCCCGCGCTCGGGCGGTGGGAGCCGTCCCGCTGCCCGGGGCGGTTCCGGGCGGTCGGCGCAGCGTACGACGGGCACCGGGCTGCGGCCCGCCAATCCCCGGCTGCTGCGCCAGCGGCTGTTCGTGTTCGTCGTGGTGACGCTGCTCGTGGCGCTCGGCATCGCCGTGGCCCAGGGCTGCCAGGGCCCGGCCCGCGGCCTCGGTGACGAGGGCAGCCGACGTCAGCAGCACGCGCAGCCGAGCCGTCCGTCGGCGGACGCCGACCGGGCGGACGCCGACCGGGCGAAGTCCGACCTGTACGGGTCGACGCCTGGCGGGGACTTCGGGAGCTGACCGGCGGTCCGTGAAGCGGGCCGGGGAGGGTCAGGCCGAGGATCGGTCCGAAGGTCAGGCCTCCGGGCGGCCGCTGGTCACCGCGTAGAAGGCGACCGCCGCGGCCGCGCCCACGTTGAGCGAGTCGACGCCGTGGGACATCGGGATGCGAACCCATTCGTCGGCGGCGACCAGAGCCTGCGTGGACAGCCCGTCGCCCTCGGCACCGAGCATCAGGGCCACCCGGTCCATCCGGTGCGGGGCCGCCTCGTCCAGGGTGCGGGCCTTGTCGTCCGGGGTGAGCGCGAGCAGGGTGAAGCCGGCCTCGCGGACCGACTCCAGCCCCTTCGGCCAGGTCTCCAGCCGGGCGTACGGCACCGAGAACACCGCGCCCATGGAGACCTTGACGCTCCGGCGGTACAGCGGGTCGGCGCAGTCGGGCGACAGCAGGACCGCGTCCATGCCGAGGGCGGCGGCCGAGCGGAAGATGGCACCGATGTTGGTGTGGTCGTTGACGGACTCCATGACCACGACCCGGCGTGCGGAGCGCAGCAGTTCGCCGGCCGTGGGCAGCGGCTTGCGCTGCATGGAGGCGAGCGCGCCGCGGTGCACGTGGTAGCCGGTGACCTGCTCGGCCAGTTCGGGGCTCACGGCGTAGACCGGGGCGGGGAGTTCGTCGATGACGTCGCGCATGACGTCGATCCACTTGGCCGAGAGCAGCATGGAGCGCATCTCGTAGCCCGCTTCCTTGGCCCTGCGGATGACCTTCTCGCCCTCGGCGATGAACAGGCCCTCGGCGGGCTCGCGCTTGCGGCGCAGCTCGACGTCGGTCAGGCCTGTGTAGTCGCGCAGGCGCGGGTCGTCGGGATCCTCGACGGTGATGAGATCGGCCACAGGGTGATACTGCCTTGTCCTGGGTGTGCTGCCAACGGCTGGGAACGGGTAGGTTACCCCGGGTTACGCGTGATCAAGCGGTGGATGATCAGGCGGCGGGCTGCGGGCCGACCGTCACGACCTCGCCGATGACGATGACCGCCGGGGGCTTGACCTCCTCGGTCCGTACCGTCTCGGCGACCGTGGCGAGAGTGGCGTCGACGCGGCGCTGCGCGGCCGTCGTGCCCTCCTGCACCAGCGCGACCGGGGTGTCCGGGGACTTGCCGTGCGCGACGAGCGTCTCGGCGATCTTCCCGATCTTGTCGACGCCCATCAGGATCACGAGCGTGCCGGTGAGCTTCGCCAGCGACGGCCAGTCGACCAGCGAGCGCTCGTCGTCCGGGGCGACATGGCCGCTGACGACCGTGAACTCGTGGGCGACACCCCGGTGGGTGACGGGAATGCCGGCCGCGCCCGGCACCGAGATCGAGCTGGAGATGCCCGGGACGACCGTGCACGGGATACCGGCCTCGGCGAGCGCCTGGACCTCCTCCATGCCCCGGCCGAACACGAACGGGTCGCCGCCCTTGAGCCGTACGACCGACTTGCCCTGCTTGGCGTGCTCGATGAGCGCGTTGTTGATGGCCTCCTGGGCCATGAACCGGCCGTACGGGATCTTCGCCGCGTCGATCACCTCGACGTGCGGCGGGAGTTCGGCGAGCAGGTCGCGCGGGCCGAGCCGGTCGGCAATGACGACGTCCGCCGCGGCGAGCAGCCGGCGCCCGCGGACCGTGATCAGGTCGGGGTCACCGGGGCCGCCGCCGACCAGGGCGACGCCGGGGGTGCGGGTGCGGTGGTGGGGCGCCACCAGCGTGCCGTCGCGCAGGCCCTCCACCACCGCGTCCCGGATGGCGGCGGTGTGGCGGGGGTCGCGGCCGCGCACGTCCGTGGTGAGCACGGCGACGGTGACGCCCTCGCTGTGACCGGTGGCCGGGGTCCAGGCGGTCGCCCGGTCGGCGTCGTCCGAGCGCACGCACCAGACGCGGTGGCGCTCCGCTTCGGCGGAGGCCTGTGCGTTGGCCTGGGGGTCGCTGGTGGCGATGAGGGCGTACCAGGCGTTCGCGAGGTCGCCGTCCGTGTAGGGGCGCCGTTCCCAGGTGATCTCTCCCGCGTCCGCCATCGCCTCGACGGAGGGGGTCGCCTCGGGGGACACGACGACGATGTCCGCGCCGGCCGCGATGAGTGCCGGGAGGCGGCGCTGGACCACCGTGCCGGCGCCGAGGACGACCACGCGGCGGCCGGAGAGGCGGAGGCCTACGGGGTAGGCGGGGTGTTCGGCCATGAGGGGCGGCTCCTCGTGCAGCTGTGCGGTGGGGGCGCGCTGCACCTTCGGAGCGGCCCTGACGTGCGATTTTAGCTATGCGCAGGGCAGAGGGCACCGGGTGGTCCGGCAGCTGAACACCGGACCACCCGTGCCGTGACGCCTACTTCTCGGTGACGCCCGCCGAATCGAAGGTCGCCACCTCGTGCATCGCCCGTGCCGTGCTCTGCACCAGCGGAAGCGCGAGCAGCGCGCCCGTGCCCTCGCCCAGGCGCAGGTCGAGGTCGACCAGCGGGCGCAGGCCCAGCTTGTTCAGGGCGGCCACGTGGCCGGGCTCGGCGCTGCGGTGGCCCGCGATGCAGGCCGCCAGCACCTCGGGGGCGATCGCGCGGGCGACCAGGGCCGCGGCGCCGGCGCTGACGCCGTCCAGGATCACCGGCGTACGCAGCGAGGCGCCGCCGAGGAGCAGGCCGACGATGGCCGCGTGCTCGAAGCCACCGATGGCCGCGAGGACGCCGATCGGATCGGCCGGGTCCGGCTGGTGCAGTTCCAGGGCGCGGCGGACCACCTCGGTCTTGCGGGCCAGGGTCTCGTCGTTGATGCCCGTGCCGCGGCCGGTCACCTCGGCCGGGTCGGCGCCCGTGAAGACCGAGATGAGGGCGGCCGAGGCCGTGGTGTTGGCGATGCCCATCTCACCGGTGAGCAGCGCCTTGTTGCCGGCGGCCACCAGGTCGCGGGCGGTCTCGATGCCGACCTCGATGGCCGCCTTGGCCTCCTCGCGGGTCATCGCCGC
Source organism: Streptomyces sp. NPDC054783 (assembly GCF_053611725.1). Taxonomy (NCBI): domain Bacteria; kingdom Bacillati; phylum Actinomycetota; class Actinomycetes; order Kitasatosporales; family Streptomycetaceae; genus Streptomyces; species Streptomyces sp. NPDC054783. Next base: position 47,496 of record NZ_JBSHAY010000039.1, read on the forward strand.
GCCGGTGGTCATGTCGGACGTGCCGCCGCGGATCTTGCGGGGCAGCAGGCCGGGCGTGGCCGGGAGGTCGGCGGCGACACCGACGTCCACGACGCACACCTCGGCGCCGACCTGGCTCGCGAAGGCGTTGCAGACCGCTCCCCCGCCCAGGAAGTTGGCCACCATCTGGGCGGTGACCTCCTGCGGCCAGGGGGTGACGCCCTGGGCGTGCACGCCGTGGTCGCCCGCGAAGATGGCGACGGCCGCGGGCTCCGGGATCGGCGGCGGGCACTGCCGGGACAGCCCGGACAGCTGCGCGGAGATGATCTCCAGCATGCCGAGCGCGCCGGCCGGCTTGGTCATGCGCTTCTGGCGCTCCCAGGCCTCGCCGAGGGCTTTGGCGTCGAGCGGGCGGATCTGTGCGACGGTCTCGGCAAGCAGGTCGTGGGGTTCCTCTCCGGGCAGGGCGCGGCGGCCGTACGTCTCCTCGTGCACCACCCAGGACAGGGGGCGTCGCTTGGACCAGCCGGCCTGCATCAGCTCGGGCTCGTCCGGGAACTCGTCGACATACCCGACGCACAGGTAGGCGATGACCTCCAGGTGCTCGGGCAGGCCGAGCGCGCGGACCATCTCGCGCTCGTCGAAGAAGCTGACCCAGCCGACGCCGAGGCCCTCGGCGCGGGCGGCGAGCCACAGGTTCTCGACGGCGAGAGCGGCGGAGTACGGCGCCATCTGCGGCTGGGTGTGCCGGCCGAGGGTGTGCCGGCCGCCGCGGGTGGGGTCGGCGGTGACGACGATGTTGACCGGGGTGTCGAGGATGGCCTCGATCTTCAGTTCCTTGAACTGCTTGGCCCGGCCCTTCGGCAGCGACTTGGCGTAGGCCTCACGCTGACGCATCGCCAGTTCGTGCATGCTCCGCCGGGTGTCGGCGGAGCGGATGACGACGAAGTCCCAGGGCTGCGAGTGACCCACGGAGGGCGCCGTGTGGGCGGCCTCCAGGACGCGGAGCAGCACCTCGTGCGGGATCGGGTCGTTGCGGAAGCCGTTGCGGATGTCGCGGCGCTCGCGCATGACCTTCAGGACGGCCTCGCGCTCGGCGTCGTCGTAGCCCGGCGCGGCCGGGCCGGTGGACTGTGGTGCTTCCGCCACGGCGGCCGTGCTCTCTTCTTCCTGGTCGGCGGCCCTGGTCTGCAGGTCCTCCGCGTGCTGTACGACGTCGGGGGCCGACGCGGGTGCGGGTTCGCCCTCGCGCGGCGCGGGCACCATGGCCACCGGCTCCTGCGCGTCCTCGGTGGGGAGGACCAGGGGCTGCGGCGGGGTCGGCGCCAGGTGCGGGGTCGTGGGCACCTGGCCCTCGACCGGCACGAACTGCCCGAGCGGCTGCGCCGGGTGCGCCTGAAGCGGAACGTTGGACGGCAGCGGCTCGGCCTGCTCGGCGGTGTCCGGGTGCGCGGGGGAACCGTCGGCGGGGCCGACCGGCGTGGCCCCGGTCGGCACCGGTGCGCCCTCGGCGGCCGGTACGGTGGGCTGCGTCTGCGGTCCGGCGGGCGCGTCCAGGCCGTGCGCGGGCGTCGTCCCGGCGGCGGCAGCGACCTGAGCGGCCTGCTGGACCGCGTCCTCGGCGATCGGCTCTTCCTGAGCCTGCGGCTGTGGTACGACGGCGGGCTGGGCCGGGCCCGGCGCGGGCTCGGCCGTGGCCGTGGCCGCGACGGGTTCCGCCAACTGGGGGCCCTGCGCCGGGTGGGGCTGCGGCTCCGGCGCGCCGGTGCCGTCAGCTGCGACGGCTGCCGGTGCGGCGTCCTGCGTCGGGGAGGGTGCGGGGGCCGCTGCCTGCGCGGGCTCCGGAGCGTGGGCCGCAGCCCCGGGCTCGGACACGGCTGCGGGCTCGGGCGCCGGTACGGCTGCGGCGGGGGACGCCTCCTGGGCGGCGGAGGGCTGACGCTCCGTCATTCCGGGCCGGCTTTCCACCAGGTCGGGCCGGCCCTCGACCATGGCTGGCTGCGGCTCCACGGCAACGGGGCTGTTCGGGTCCGGCTGTGCCGGGGCGGCGACGGCCTCGCCCTGGGCGGGGACCACCTCCTGGGCGAACTGAACCGCGCCCGGCACCTGCTGTGCGGGAACGGAGTCCGCCGTCTCGGCGGCGCCGTGCGCCATGAGCGTCCCTGCAGCAGGCGTGGCGGTCTGTCCGGCGTCGGTGAGGGGCGCGCCCTCGCCCTGCTCCGGGGCCTCGCCGGGCCGAGCGGGAGCCGACGGCTGAGCCGGCGTGAACGGCTCGGCGCCGGTGACCGCCCGAGCGTCGTCGGCCACCTGAACGGGCACGGGCTCGCCCGGCACCGCCTGGAACCGGGCCTGGGGCTGGGCCGCATGAGCCGCAGCCGGATCGGCCGGGTTCGCCGGCGCCGTCTCCGGCGCGGGGGCGGCGTCGGCCACCGGGGCAGCCGCGGCCGGATCGGCCGGTGCGTCGGGCTCCACGGCGGCGGCCTGCTCGGCCTCGGGCGCCACCACGGCACCCTCGGCAGCCGGGCCGGCCTCCGCCGGTGCCACAGGCGCACCGGTACCGGCGGTACTGTCCACGGCGCCCGCAGCGTCCTCGTGCTGCGCACCGGCCGAGCCCGGACCGGCCTCGCCCGCCTCGCCGGAGAGCTGCTGGACACCCGCGGCACCCTGGCCCGGAACAGGCGAGGGCACGCCCTCGGGGCCTGCGGCCACGGCAGGGTCGAAAGCGCCCTCGGGCCCGTGACCGGCGACCAGTGGCTGAATGCCCTCGGGCACCGCCCCCGCAGGAGCCGCGTACACACCGTCGTGGGCATGCACCGGCTGTACGCCGTCGTGGCCGTGGACCACCTGCGCTGCGCCCGGTGCCGGTGCGGTCGCCTGGGTGGCGAGGCGGGCGACGGCGGCCTGGGCGGCGCCGGAGGGGTCGGTCCGGTCGGCGGCGTCCGCGGCGACCGGGTCAACCGTTTCGGCAGCCGGCGCCTGTGTACCGACCGGGGCCACCGCGGCCGGTGCCGGTGCGCCGGCCTCGGCCACCGCGGCGGCGGGCGGCGCACCCCAGGGAGCCGCGCTCTGCGGTGCCATCTCGCGCAGCGGCTGGGCGTCGAAGTACTCGGGGCCGGTCGTGGGCGGACCGGGCTGCCGTACCGGCGCTCCGGCCGGGCCGCGGTCGGCGAGGGAGCGGACCGGGCTGGCGGAGGCGTCGGGGATCGGCGGGCCGAGGTGCAGCGGACGGCGCGGCGGCTGCGGGGCGGCCGGCTGCTCCTGCGGGGCCGCGAAGACCGGCGACGGCGGCGCGGACGCCGGGGCCGGGTCCGGCAGGCGGACGCCGCTGAGGTCGACGGAGCCGCTGTCGCGGCCGGCCGTCTCGTGCGGGCCCGGCTCGTGGACGGCCTCGACGACCGGTTCCGGAGCTGGTGGCGCAACCTCGTTGCCCCACGCGCCCTGGGCACCCGGCAGCAGCAGGTCTTCGTCCTCGGCGGGTGCCTCGGAGAGGTAGGTGTACGCACCGTGCGCGGCGACGCCCGGCTGCTCCACCATGCCTGCACTCTCCGGCTGCCCCTCGCCCGGGACCTGGCCGGTGTCGGTCATGCGTACCCCTCGCCCATCGGTTTAGTGCTCCTACGACCAGCTCACCCGGAACGGCGCACCGACCGCCCGTAGTGAAGAACGAGCGTCCGTGCCCAGCGGCACGAAAGACCCGCCGGAAAAGGCGACAAAGCCATTCAGTGGCATTGTCCCGGCCGTCACGCCGTCGCGACAGCATGATCCGCGACAGCCCTCTGTGGACTGCGCCACGTTGCGCGTCCTCCGGTTCCGCAGTACCACACCCACCCCAAAACGGGCGTGCTTTCCGGACATTGGCGAACGAAGTTCCGGGTCGCCCGGTGTGGCACAACGATCGGCCAGCCTACCGCGCGCAGTACGACAACAGGATCACGGGCCGCGATCCGGGAGAATCCCGGTGAGCAGGAACGCGACGCTCCGCTCGGTCTCGGTCCAGGCGCGGGTGTCGAGTTCGACGCACTGCACCAGCGCGCACTCGACCCGGTATCCGTGCTCGGTCAGGTCGCGCCCGACGAGTTCGGCCGCGTCGCGGGTGGCGGCGTGGGTGACGATGCGCTGCGGGCGCCGGTCGGCGACCGCGGAGACCACGGCCACGCCCCCGCCGCCGACCCGGACGACGTCCGGTTCGGGCAGGTTCTCCAGGACGTGCGGGGCCGTGCCCCGGACCACTTGGAGCTGGACGCCGTACCGGCGGGCGGCCGCCTCGGTCCGGGCGCAGGACCCCGGGTCCCGGTCGACGGCGATGACGGCCGCTCCGCCGCGCGCGGCCTCGGCGGCGAACGCGCCCGAGCCGCAGCCGATGTCCCAGACCAGGTCGCCGACCCGGGGTCCGAGGCGGGCCAGTTGGGCGGCGCGCAGCAGCTCCGTCTCGCCCTCGCCGAGACCGCCGCCGGGTCCGTCGCCGTACGACGCGTCGGGCTGCACCCAGCCGCGCGGGCCGGCGCCCGGGTCGCGCCCGGCGATCCAGCCGCCGCTGTCACCGGCTGCCACGGGCCCGCCGATGACGATGACCACGTTGGGGTCGCGCCAGGTGTGGTCGGCGGCCTTGTCGGAGGTGACGACGGTGACCTGCTCGCGTTCGGTGCCCAGTTCCTCGCAGATGACGAAGGTGCGGTGGACGCCCTCCAGCAGGAGTCCGAGTTCGGCGGGTCCGACGCCGGGTGCGGTGAGGACGGCGACCTTGGTGTGGGCTCGGCAGACGTTCACGGCCCGGCGCAGGGTGCGCGGGTGGGCGACGACCACCTGGGCGTCGTCCCAGGGCATGCCGGCGCGGGCGAAGGCGGCGGCCACGGAGGAGACGGCGGGGACGACCTCGACCTCCAGGCCGAACTCCGGGGCGCGCAGGGTGCGTACGACGCCGAAGAAGCCGGGGTCGCCGTCGGCGAACACGACGGCGGTGCCGCGGTGCGCGGCGATCCGGCGGGCGGCGAGCGCGACGCTGCCCAGGCGGACGCGTTCGGCGGTGGGCGGGACCTCGGGCCGCGCCAGGTGGTGGGCCGCGCCCGCCACGAGCGTGGCGGCGCCGAGGGCGGCGCGTGCGGCGTCGGTCAGCGGCGAGCCGTCCCAGCCGATCACCGTGACCCGGTCGGCCATCGTCGTCTCTCCAGGTCTTCGCAGGTCGTCAGGGGTACGGGCCCATAGCGGGCTCCCTGAGCGTACCTGGTGGGGCCGGGGGGCTCAGTTCCAGTCGGAGTACGAGGTGAAACCGCCCGTGTCGGCCAGCTGCTCGCCGGCCCCGGCCAGGTCTTCCGGCAGCAGGCTCCAGACGATGACGTCGGTGCGGACGTCGTTCCATGTGCCGTCGGCCGTTCTGCTGCGCGCTATCCAGGCGCCCCGCAGGACGCCCTCGCTGATGCAGCCGATCTTCTGGGCGACCTGCTGGGAGGCGGTGTTGTCGGCGGCGGTGCGCAGCTCCAGGCGTTCGAACTTCTGGTCGTGGAACAGCCACTGCGCGGTGGCCAGGGCTGCCTCCGAGGCGTAGCCCTCGCCGCGGGCCCATGGCGCGACGACGTAGGCGATCTCCGTCGAGCGCACCCGCCAGTCGGTGTTCCGGAGATGGACGATGCCGACGAGGCGCTGGGTGAGGAACTCGTCGACCGCGAAGACGATGCCGCGGCCGCCGGCGCGTTCGGCCGGGGCGATCTGCGTGATCCAGGCCCGGGCGTCGGCCTCGGTGTAGGGCTGGGGGACGGAGGTCCAGGTGGTGACCAGCTCGTCGTTCATCATCTCGGCGAAGGCCTCGATGTCCGACTCCTCGAAGGGGCGCAGGACCAACCGCTCCGTGCTGATGGAGATGTTGGGAAAGGTGCCAGTCATGCGCCGCTCCGTAACTTCTGAAAAACCTTCAGGGCCTGCTGAACTGCCCAGCATGCAGCATGAAACCACTGAACCGCACGACGGGGTCCACCCCCGGTGAGGGAGTGGACCCCGTCAGTGCGCGGGTCGGCTCAGAAGGACGGGATGACCGAGCCCTGGTACTTGTCCTCGATGAACTTCTTGACCTCGGGCGAGGTGAGGAGCTTGGCGAGCTTCTCGACCCGCGGGTCCTTCTCGTTGCCCTTCTTCACGGCCAGGAAGTTGGCGTACGGGTTGTTCTTGGCGGACTCCAGCAGGACGGCCTGGGTGGCGGGCTTCAGACCGGCCGAGATGGCGTAGTTGCCGTTCACCACGGCCGCGTCCACGTCGTCCAGGGAGCGCGGGGTCTGGGCCGCCTCGACCTCCTTGAACTGGAGGTGCTTGGGGTTCTTGGTGATGTCCTGCGGGGTGGCCTCGTTGCCGACGCCGGCCTTCAGGGTGATGAGCCCGTTGGCGGCGAGCAGCTTCAGGGCGCGGGCCTCGTTGACGGCGTCGTTCGGGACGGCGATGGTCGCACCGCTCTTCAGCGCGTCGGCCTTCTTGACCTTGTGGGAGTACAGGCCGAGCGGCTCCAGGTGCACCGTGACGACGGGCACGATGTGGGTGCCGCGCTTGTTGTTGAAGTCGTCCAGGTACGGCTGGTTCTGGAAGTAGTTGGCGTCCACCGAGCCGTCCTCGGTCGCCGTGTTCGGCGTGATGTAGTCCGTGAACTCCTTGACCTCCAGGTCGAGGCCCGCCTTCTTCGCCAGGTTCTTCTCGACGAAGTTCAGGATCTCGGCGTGCGGGGTCGGGCTCGCGGCGACGACCAGCGGGCCGCTGTAGTCGTGGGAGGTGGAGGAGCTGCCGGAGCCGCAGGCGGTCAGCCCGGAGGCGAGGGCTCCGGCGGCGAGGACGGCGGTGGTGAGCTTGGCGGTGTTACGCACGAAAAGTGCCTTTCCTTAAGGGTGGTGCGACCCCGTGTACGGGTGAACGGGGAGTCTCGAAAGCGCTGCGGCCTACGCGGCCTTGCCGACGTCGGCCGCGGCAGGCTCCTCGGCCTTCAGCAGGCGGAGCTTCGGCGCCGGGCCGGAGCGGCCGCCGCGGCTGTGCAGGGAGCGGGCCGCGAAGTCGCCGGCGAACTGGATGAGGGAGATCACGACGGCGAGGATCGCGACGGTGATCCACATCAGCTCGGTCTCGAAACGCTGGTAGCCGTAGCGGACGGCGAGGTCGCCGAGGCCACCGCCGCCGACCGTGCCGGCCATGGCGGAGTAGCCGATGAGCGCGATGACCGTGGTGGTGGTGCTGGCGATCAGCGAGGGCAGGGCCTCGGGGACGAGGACCTTGCGGACGATGGTCCAGGTGTTGCCGCCCATGGACTGCACGGCCTCGACGAGACCGTTGTCCACTTCGCGGACAGCCGTCTCGACGAGGCGGGCGAAGAACGGGATGCCGCCGATGGCGAGCGGCACGATCGCGGCGGTCGTACCGATCGTCGTTCCGGTGACCCAGCGCGTGAAGCTCATCAGCGCGACCATCAGGATGATGAACGGCATGGACCGGCCGACGTTCACGATCTGGCCGATCACCTTGTTGGCGAGGACGTTCTGCAGCAGCCCGCCCCGGTCGGTGAGAACGAGGAGGATGCCGAGCGGAAGGCCGACGGCGACGGCGATCAGGGTGGACCACAGCACCATCGACAGCGTCTCGGAACACGCCTGCGACAGCAGCGGCTGCATCTCGGACCAGGTCACTTGGCACCTTCCTTCACCAGCAGGGCCTCCTGGCCCACCACATCGATCTGCAGGCCCTGTTCGCGCAGGAACCCGATCGGCACCACGTTGTCCTCGTAGCGGCCGGGGAGCTCGATGCGCATCCGGCCGATCTGCAGGCCGCCGACGGTGTCGATGGCGGCGCCGAGGATCGAGATGTCGATGTTGTAGGTGCGCGCGAGCTGGGAGATGACGGGCTGGGTGGCGGCCTCACCGTGGAAGGTGACGTCGACGACGGTCCGGTCGGCGCCCGTGCGCTCGCCGCTCACCGGGAACAGTGCGGCGGCCAGCTCCGAGCCGGGGGTGGCCAGCAGCTCGCTGACCGTGCCGGACTCCACGATCCGGCCCTTCTCCATCAGGGCGGCGGAGTCGCAGACCGACTTCACGACGTCCATCTCGTGGGTGATGAGCAGGACGGTCAGGCCCAGCTGCCGGTTCAGGTCACGCAGCAGCTGCAGGATGGAGCGGGTGGTCTCGGGGTCGAGGGCGCTGGTGGCCTCGTCGGAGAGCAGCACCTCGGGGTCGCCGGCGAGGGCGCGGGCGATGCCGACGCGCTGCTTCTGGCCGCCGGAGAGCTGGGCCGGGTAGGCCCTGGCCTTGTCGGCGAGGCCGACCAGGTCGAGCAGCTCCAGGGCCTTGCGCGAGCGCTCCTGGCCGGACGTGCCGAGGATCTCCAGCGGCAGCTCGACGTTGTCCTGCACGGTCCGCGAGGAAAGCAGGTTGAAGTGCTGGAAGACCATGCCGATGCGGCTGCGTGCCCGGCGCAGCTCCTTGCCGGCGCGCGGGCCGCGGCCGGCGAGGGCGGTGAGCTCCTGTCCGGCGACGGTCACGGTGCCGGAGGTGGGGCGCTCCAGCAGGTTGACGCAGCGGATGAGGGAGGACTTGCCGGCGCCGGACTGGCCGATGACGCCGTAGACCTCGCCTTCGCGGACGTGGAGATCGACGCCGTCGAGGGCGGTGACGTCACGGCCGCGGGAGCGGTAGACCTTGGTCAGGCCCGAGGTGGTGATCACAGGATTTCCGTCACTGTCGAGTGCGCGGGCGTGGGTGTGCCCGGGCACGGGTGCATGCGGTTCAGGCATGGGAAGTGGATGTGCGGTCTCGTACGGACTGCGGCGCACGGCCATGCCACGGCTCTCGCTTCGGGTCGCGAGGCTCAGCTGATGCGGGGGCCCTCTAGAAGGCGCACATTCGACACATCAGGCGACACATACAACGAGCACCGGGCGTCATGGTCGCCTCGGTCGCAAAGGTGCGGCAGCTCGTCGTGGTCATGCGATCAGTAAAGCAGACGTACGCTGCTGACCGGTCGCCGCTGTCCGGATAGTGGACAGTGGCGGACAGCCCGGACCGGGGCCTCAGTTGCGGACGGAGATCTCCACACCCCGGTCGGTGACCAGTGCGGACAAGGCCGACAGGTCCTTCACCACGAGATCGGCATCCAGCTCCTCCGCGCGGTGGGTTGTGGCCAAGGCCACGGTGGTCATTCCGGCGGCGCGGCCCGCCTGGAGTCCGGCCGGGGCGTCCTCGAAGACGACGCAGTGCGCCGGGTCGACGCCGAGCTGCCGGGCGGCGAGCAGGTAGGGCTCGGGGTCGGGCTTGCCGCGCGTGACGTCGTCGGCGGCGATCAGCGTCTTGGGCAGGATGCCGACGGCGTCCAGGCGGGCCTCGGCGAGCCGCCGGGTGGCGGAGGTGACGACGGCCCAGCTGTCGGCAGGCAGAGAGTCGAGGAGGTCCCGCGTGCCGGGCAACAGCCGTACGCCGCCGTCGGGTACGTCGTCCACCTCCAGCTGCTCGACGCGGGCGACCGCCTCCGGGACCAGGCGGACGGGCAGCAGGTCGGCGACTATCTCGGCGGCGGGCCGCCCGTGCAGCGCCACGCGCCCGAACTCCTCGGCGGTGATCCCGTACTCCTGCCTCCAGAGGGTCCAGCAGCGCTCGACGGAGTCGAGGGAGGAGACGAGGGTGCCGTCGTTGTCGAACAGGAGGGCGTGCGCGTGGATCGTCATGCCTTGACCCTACGGTGCGGTCCAGACCACATGGCCTACGGGCGGGGTCGGCGGCCGGCGCCCGTTTCGGCCGTAATAAGGTCACCGCATGCTCAATGCCCTGACGCTGGTGACCGGCGTCGCCGCGCTGTTGCTCGCCGCCTGGTGCGGCTGGGCCGCCTACCGTGACCAGCCGACCAAGGACTGGCACTTCATCGGCATGGCCGTGGTGTCGCTGCTGGCCGTGGTCCAGCTGGTGGTCGGGATCGTGCAGCTGGCACGGGGCGAGAAGCCGGAGCAGGGCACGACGATCTTCGTGGCGTATCTGCTGGGCGCGTTCGCGTGCGTTCCGGCCGCGGGCTTCATGTCCCTGGCCGAGCGGACCAAGTGGGGCTCGGTGACCGTCGCCGCCGGCGGAGTGGTGCTGGCCGTACTGGAAGTGCGGCTCTTCGACATCTGGGGAGGCTGAGGTGACGGCGGTGGAGGAGAAGCCGACCCGGTTGATCAGCGGGCCGGGCATGCTGCTCGTCTGGTTCTACGGCGTGATGGTGGTCGGCGCGGTGTCGCGTTCGGCGTACCAGATCGGCACGGAGTTCGGCCGGGCGCCGCTCGCCTATGCGCTGTCGGCGGTGGCGGGCGTGGTGTACGGGTTCATCACGTACACGCTGATCCGGGGCGGGGAGACCGCTCGGCGGGCGGCGTTGGTGTGCTGCGCCGCCGAGCTCGCGGGCGTGCTGATCGTCGGTACGTGGACCCTGGTCGACCGCTCGGCGTTTCCGGACGCGACCGTGTGGTCGTACTACGGGGCGGGGTACATCTTCATCCCGGTGCTGTTGCCGCTCTCCGCGATGTACTGGCTGCGCAGGGCGCAGCGCAGCACCGTCAAGCAGTAGCCGCGTAAGCGCCCGCCTGCTTTTCCAGGATGATCATCTCGACTCCGTCCGTGCCCCTGGACCGGCCCACCGTCTCGTAGCCGGAGCGGCGGTACAGGCGGAGGTTGCCCTCGCTGCGGTGGCCGGTGAAGAGGCGGAACTTGGTGGCGCCCCGCTCCTCCACCAGCGCCGCTTCGGCCGCGCGCAGCAGCCTGGCGCCGATGCCGTGGCCCTGCAGGCGGGGGTGGACGCAGAGCTTGCCGATGGCGGCCGCGCCGTCCTCGCCGACCTTGCCGCGCACCGAGCCGACCACCTCCTCGCCGAGCCGGGCGACGAAGACACAGTCGGAGGCGACCTCCTGGCGGACGGAGTCCAGTGTTTGGACGAGCGGGTCGATGCGGTAGTTGCCGTACAGCGCCGCCTCGCTTTGGAAGCACAGGTACTGGAGCCGGAAGATCTGCTCCGCGTCCTGCTCGGTCGCCACCGAGATGGTCACGCTCATGCCCATGTGCGCACGCCTCCCGCTCACCTGATCACCTGTCGTCCCTCACTCCTATCCCCGCGCTTCGAGGGACGCAACCTCCGGCGTGAGCAATCGGCGCAGACATCCCAGACATCTGGAGCGTTCCGGGCCGAGACTGCCCTGTGAGATACCCAACTCCCCCGCGATCTCCCGGTATGTCAGGTCCTCCGGGGACAGCAGGGCCTCGATGAGCCGGGGGCAGCGGCCGGGCAGCCTGCGCACCGCGTCGCGCAGGGCGCGGTACCGGGCGGCCGTGAGGGCGTGCTGCTCGGGGTCGGTGCGTGCGTCGTCGGCCGGCTCGGCGCCGTACGGGCGTTCCCGGCGCGTGGTACGACGGCTGCGGCGGGCCTCGGCGCGGACGGCCCTGCGCAGCCAGCCCTGCGGGTCCGGCGGCGGTCCCTCGGTCTCCAGCCGTTCCAGCAGACGGAGCCAGACGGCCTGTTCCAGGTCGCCCGGCTCGCTCCCGGCCGCATATGCCTCGGCCGAGGCCTCGGCGGTGAGCAGCGGGCCCAGGGCGGCTACCAGGTCGTGCGTCATATGCGGAACGACGCACCGCCCCGGGAGCAGGTTTCCGGGGCGGCGCACAGTCACCCCGAACGAGGTGACAACAGGACTATCGGTTGACGTGCTCAGCCGGCCAGGAAGTCCGCGCGGGCGAGCAGGCCGGTGTCGGCGTTGTCGGTGAAGACGCCGTCGATACCGGTCGCGAAGTACGTCTTGAAGGCGCCGAAGGGGTCGCCGTAGCCGTCGGCCGCGCCGCCCTTGCGGTACTCGGCCGGGAGGAAGGGGTTCTCGTTGCGCATGGTGTAGGGGTGCAGGATCAGGCCCACCTTGTGCGCGTCGGAGACCAGGGTCGTCGGCTTGCCCAGGGTGCCGTCCGCGTTCTTGGGGATGATCAGGTCCAGGGTCGGGCCGATGCCCTGGGCGTAGCCGGCGATCTCCCTGAGGCCCTTGGGCGTGATCAGGTCGGCGACCGTGCGCGGGTCGCCCGCCTCGACGAAGTCGTAGGGGCGGCTGTCCGCCGAGGAGAGCAGCACGACGAGCGGGTTGTCGACCAGCCGGTTCAGCTTCTGGATGCTGCTGGGCTCGAAGGACTGCAGGATGACGGGCGAGTTCCGGTCGTCCTTGCCGTACTTGCGCAGCAGCTTCGCCACCCGCTCCTCCAGGCCCAGGCCCAGCTTGCGGAAGTAGGTGGGGTGCTTGGTCTCGGGGTAGATCCAGACCTGCTTGCCGCGCTTGCGGGTCTGCTCGTCCTGCCACTTCAGGACCTCTTCGAACGTGGGGATCTCCCAGCGCCCGTTGTAGAGGGTGTTGTGCGGCCGGTTGGCCGGTATGCGCTCGACCGCGCGCAGGGTCTTCAGCTCGGCGAGCGTGAAGTCCTCGGTGAACCAGCCGGTGGTGGCGATCCCGTCCAGCATCTTGGTGGTCTTGCGGTCGGCGAACTCCGGGTGTGAGGCGACGTCCGTGGTGCCGCCGATCTCCGGCTCGTGCCGGCAGACCAGATGCCCGTCCTTGGTGGGCACCAGGTCACCGGCCTCGACGACGTCGGCGCCCAGGTCCAGGGCCAGGTTGTACGAGCCGAAGGTGTGCTCGGGGCGGTAGCCGCTGGCACCCCGGTGGCCGACGATCGTCGGCACCGGCAGGCTCTTCAGGCCCCGGCCGCCCGGTCCGGCCGGCCGGGCCTCGGCGGCCTCGGCCGTGCCCGGCAGCCCGAGGGCCGCTCCGCTCACGCCGAACACCGCCGCGCCGAGGATCGCCCGCCGCCCGGTGCCCTGGGTCTTCTCGTTCGCCTGGTCGCTGCCCATCAGCGCCCTCCTGCCGTCCGTTCTTGAGTCCGGGCCGATCGTAGGGGCGTACACATGACCGAAGGGAGTCCCTCTCCGGAACACCCGGGTGACGCCGCATGTCCGCTCTGCAGCGGGTGCTGACGGCCCGTCGCACCGGCGGCCGGCCCGGGCAGCCGAGTGGGTGAGGGTGTCGCGCGATCTCCGTCACATCGTCGCAGCGATGTTACGGCGGGCCCCCGGGACGTCACCGCAGGTAAACCCGTGTCAACACTTAGTAAGACCTCGGTGAACCGGCCGTACCCGATGTGCGCCCGGCCCGGGGCCGCGAGTAATGTCCTCACCTGCACAGACTCATATCGACCCCTCGACATCGGAGGACCCGTTGTCCCGCTTCGCGCTCATCAAGGCAGTGCTCGGACCGATCATGCGCCTGATGTTCCGCCCACAGGTGGAGGGCGTGGAGCACATCCCCGGCGACGGGCCGGTCATCCTGGCAGGCAATCACCTCACCTTCATCGACTCGATCGTGCTGCCGGTCGTCACCAAGCGGCAGGTGTTCTTCATCGGCAAGGACGAGTACGTCACGGGCAAGGGCGTCAAGGGCCGGCTGATGGCGTGGTTCTTCACCGGCGTCGGCATGATCCCGGTGGACCGGGACGGCGCGAGCGGCGGCGTGGCCGCGCTGATGACCGGGCGGCGGATCCTCGAGGAGGGGAAGGTCTTCGGCATCTACCCCGAGGGCACGCGGTCGCCCGACGGCCGGCTGTACCGCGGGCGCACCGGTATCGCGCGGCTGACGCTGATGACCGGCGCGCCCGTGGTCCCGTTCGCCATGATCGGTACGGACAAGCTGCAGCCGGGGGGTCGCGGTATCCCGCGGCCCGGCAAGGTCACCGTCCGGTTCGGTGAGGCGATGGAGTTCTCCCGGTACGAGGGGATGGACCGGGACCGGTACGTGCTGCGGGCCGTGACCGACTCCGTGATGGCCGAGGTCATGCGGCTGTCCGGGCAGGAGTACGTCGACATGTATGCGACCAAGGCGAAGGCCGCCTAGCGCCGCCGGCAGTCCGGCCGGTTTTCGAAGTGGGTGCGTGGGGGCTGGTCGCGCCCGCGGCGGAGCCGCATGGTGACACCGCCCCCACGCTCCTTACCCACTCACCTCAACCGGCGCTTTCCAGTCGCTGCCCCTTCAGCAGGAACCACGCCACCGCTGCCGTTCCGAGCAGGACTGCCGCTCCCGCGCCCGACGCCAGGTGCAGGCCGTGGATGAAGGCGTCGCGGGACGCGTTCAGGAGTGCCTCCGCCTTGTGCGGGGGCATTCTTGTTGCCGCCTCCACAGCCGCGCCCAGTGATTCGTGTGCTTGGGCCGGGGTGCCGGCCGGGCCGGTGAAGTCGCGGTAGGTGCCCGTGACGATGGAGCCGAGCAGGGCGATGCCCAGGGCCGCGCCCAGTTCGTACGCCGTCTCGGAGACGGCCGAGGCGGCGCCCGCCTGTTCCTTGGGCACGCTGGAGAGGATCACGTCGGCGGTGACCGTGAAGGAGAAGCCCGCGCCGATCCCCACGACCAGCAGCGCGACGCCGAGGACGGGGTAGCCGGTGGACCGGCCGAGTGCCGTCAGCAGGGCCAGGGCCAGGCCGACCGCCGCGAGGCCGCCCGAGACCACGGCGCGGACGGAGAGGCGGCGGGCCGCGCGGCCCGCGGCCAGGCCGGCCGCCACCGCGCCGACCGCGGCGGGCAGTTCGGCCAGGCCCGCCTCGAACGGGCGCCTGCCCTGGACGAGTTGCAGGTACTGGGAGAGGAAGAACACCAGGCCGGACATGCCGAGCACGGTCAGCAGGTCGGCGAGGACCGCCCCGCTGAAGCCGCGGCGCCGGAACAGCCGCATGTCGAGCAGCGGGGCCGGCATGGTGAGCTGACGGTGGACGAAGCCGCAGAGGGCCGTCACGCCGAGCAGTGCCGTGGCGAGCACCGGCCAGGTGAACCCGTGCGTGGCGGCCTCCTTGACCGCGTACACCACGGCGATCATGCCGACCAGTGACAGGACGACGCTGATCAGGTCCCAGGGGCCGGGGTTCGGGTTGCGCGACTCGGGCAGGGTGCGGATGCCGACCAGGACCAGGACCGCCATCACCGGCAGGTTGATCAGGAAGACCGAGCCCCACCAGAAGTGTTCGAGGAGGAAACCGCCGGTGATCGGGCCGACGGCCGTGCCGGCGGAGGCGGTCGCGCCCCAGATGCCCACGGCCAGGCTGCGCTCGCGCGGATCGTGGAAGAGGTTGCGGATCAGGGCGAGGGTGGCGGGCATCAGGGTCGCGCCCGCGACACCGAGCAGCGCCCGCGCCAGGATCATCAACTCCGGTGTGGTGGCGTAGGCGTTGAGGACCGATATCGCGCCGAACGCCGTGGCACCACCGAGCAGGATCCGCTTGCGGCCGATGCGGTCGCCGAGGCTGCCCATGGAGACCAGCAGACCGGCGATGACGAAGGAGTAGACGTCGCCGATCCACAGGAGCTGGGTGCCCGAGGGATTGAGGTCTTCGCTGATGTAGGGGGTCGCCAGGCCGAGGACGGTGGCGTCGACGGCCACCAGCAGCACGGCCAGGACGAGGACGGAGAGCGCGAGCCAGCGGCCCGGGCGCGTCACCGCCTCCGTCGTAGCGGCCGGCCGCAGGGTGCTGGTCATGATTCCTCTCTTCTTACGCGTTCGTACGTCGTACGCCGCCGAGCAGCAGCTCGACGATCATGTAGGTGAAGTCCTTCGTGGCCACCCGGCCCTCCGCCACCGCCCAGGCACCGGAGGCCAGCAGGCCGTACAGCGCCTCGGTGAGCCAGGCGGGGGTGAGGTCGATGCGGAACTCGCCGCTCTCCTGACCGCGTCGGAACAGGGCCGTCAGGCGCTCGTCGATGCGGGCCCAGCCCTGGTTCTGCCCCTCGCCCTCGAACAGCTGGTTCTCGGTGTAGAGGAAGGCGAGCAGTCCGGCCGAGGGTTCGATGGCGCGGACCAGTCGGTGAACGGCCTCGCTCGCCGGGCCCTCGTCCATGCGGGCCGCATCCAGCGCCGCCTCGCACTCCTCGATGCCGAGCGCCTCCAACGCCCGTACGAGAGCGTCGCGCCCCGCGAAGTGGCGGTGCAGTGTCGCCCGGCTGATCCCGGCGGCCTTGGCGACCTCGTCCATGGTCGCGGTGGATTTACGGGTCAGCAGGGCGGCCGCGCTGCGCAGCACCTGGTCACGGTCGAGAGCCATGAGACAAAGGTAGCGCACATGAGACATTCTTGTCTCATCCTGGGCCTGTGTGACTCATAACCCCTGGTCGGAGTACGTGATGTCAGTGCCAGGGCAGCTGTCCGCGCCGCTCCCAGTAGGCCCGCGGGTCCTCGGCGAGCGTGGCGAGGCGGGTCAGCTGGTCCGCTTCCAGGTCGACGGCGGGAGCGTGGAGGTTGGAGACGAGCTGGGTGACCGTCGCGGCGCCGGAGAGCACGACGCCGGCCCACGGCTGGCGCAGGATCCAGGCGAGGGCCACCGCGTCACAGCCGAGGCCGGTGTCCTCGGCGACCGTCCTGAGCATCTCCGGGGCGTGCGGCGCGGCCAGCCGGCCGTTGGCCATGCCCTCCTTGACGATCACGGTGAGCCCGGCGTCGTGCGCCTCGGCGAGCGCGGCCGCCGCCGAGGTCTCGAGCACGTTGTACGTCGACTGGACGGTACGGAAGAGGGGCTCGCCGTCGGCGGTCAGCTGGAGGGCCGCGCGGATCGTGTCGGCCTGGGCGGGGCCGCTGGTGGAGAAGCCGATGCTGAGACCCCGGGCGGCAGCCTCGGTGAGCCGGGCGTGGAGCTCCTTGTCGGTGAGGGCCGGGCTGTCCGGGGTGACCGAGTGGATCTGGTAGAGGTCGAGCCGGTCGCCGAGCACGGCGTCGGTCTCGGCGCGCTGCCGCTCGTACGCGGCGAGGCTGTGGTCCTTGACCTCGTGCTGTTCGGCGTCGGTGGACCAGCCGGCGGTGTAGGTGTAGCCCCACTTGCTGCCGACGACCACGTCGTCGATGTCGGGGCGGGCGTTCAGCCAGTCGGCGAGGAACTCCTCCGAACGGCCGTAGGAGCGGGCCACGTCGAAGTAGCGCACGCCCTGGGCGTAGGCGGCGTCGAGGAGTTCGTGGGTGCGGGTGCGCAGTGCATCCGCGCTGCGGTTCTCTCCGAGGTCTTCTTCGCGGCCGAGGTTGATGTAGCCGGGGCGGCCGACGGCGGCGAGGCCGAGTCCGATGTGTGCGGTGGGCGTGGTCACGGTGGCCAGGCGGCTGAACGGCATGGGGGCTCCCTGCACGATCGGCGTAGCGGATCTCACATCAGGAGAGGATCTCGCACCAATCTACCCAGCCCTGCGCGGTTCAGCCCGCGCCGGTAGCCGTCGTCGCATGTCCCGCCCACGGCGCTTTCACTCTCGCGGTCCCGACTCGAAAGCGTTCACCAGGGGGAGGCACTCACCATGTCTGTGATCTTCTTCGACATCGGCGAGACCCTTGCGGATCCCCATGTGGACCCCGACGGCTCGCTGAGACTGGAGCCCCTGCCGCGTGTCATCGCCGTGCTCGACGCCCTGCGCGAGGTACGCAAGGGCATCATCTCCGACCCCGGGTCGGGCGACGGTGCCGCAGCACGGGCAGCAAACGCGCTGGCGGAGGCGTTCCCCGGTCGTTTCATGGACGAGGCCCTCGTGCACTGGGGTGCGAAGGACAGTCGCGGGATCTTCGACCGGGCAGTCGCGAGCACGGGCGGAGCGACAGCCGGCGACTGTGTCTTCGTGGGCGAGAACGCCCGGGAGCGCGCGTTCGCACGAGAGGCGGGCATGCGTACCGCGCCCCACCCGGTGTTCACCCGGGCCGCGATGGAGAACCGTCCCGTGTTCCGGGCGCGGATCGAGTTGCCGGACGGCCAGGGCCAGTCCGCGTTGACCGCGGCCATGAACGAGACCGAGGCCGTTCCCGTGCAGGTCGTCTCCCAGCGGCTCGTGGTCGCCATGGCGACCACGCGGGGCACCGGAGTGCTGGAGCGCGCCGGTTTCACGGTGGAGGTGCAAGGAGGGGTGGAGGAAATGGCGGACGCCGAGAAATTCGTCAGCGACCTGCTGGCCCGCGGCGAGGCGGTCTTCGAGGGCGAGGAGCCGACACCCGGAACGACGCACGTGATCAAGCGCGAGGACGACGGACGGCTCACCGTCCGTCGTCTGCGCTTTTTCCAGTGAGCTGGAGACTGGGCTCTCGGACCGGTGCCTCAGACCGAGACCTCGGGCCCAGTTCTCAGTCGAAGCACCGCCGGACCAGGGCCAGGCCCTCGCCGGTCGTGCTCCGTGTGATCTCGTGCGTCTTGAGCCGGGAGGGGCTGTCGTCGGCGAACGACGTGGCGGAGCGGTGCTCTTCGGGCACGTGGACCCGGCCGCGGCGGAAGAGGTCCTCGAGGTACGACGTCGCGACGCGCTCGGGGTCGGAGGGCCGCACCGAGCCGCCGGCGGGGTCGGAGCCCGCGATTCCGAAGCGTCGCTCCTGCGCCGGGGCGGAGAGGGTGAGCGGCTGGGTGACGCCGTACGTCGCCCCGTGGACCGTGAGGGGCGTCAGACCTTCGTCGTCACCACCGCCCGGCGTCGCCTCGGCGATTCCGGCGCCTCGGCGTGCCACCTCCGGCTCGGTGATGGACGCGGCGGACTCCAGGGAGAGAATGCCGTGGCGGATGAACGCCGAGCGCAGGGACTGGCCGTACATGCCGCCGTTCCGGCGATGGTCCGCGGCGATCATGTGACCCGCGACCTGCGCGTAGTAGGCGGACACCACGGGGGCGGCCACGACCGCGTCCACCAGCAGCTGTCCCGCGATCTCGGCCGCCCTGCCCAACCCGGCCTGGTCCTGCAGGTCCTGCTGCCGGAAGATCCCGGCGACGATCTTGAGGAACGCGCCGCTGAACACGCGGGAGAACGAGTGCGGCTCGCTGGAGAGCCTGTTCGCGGGCTCGTTCGGCGACAACAGCACCGGGTCGCGGTAGAAGAAGCTGTTCGCCATGTTGCGCAGGCAGTCCGGGTCCACCGCGCTCGGGTGGCCCTGGCGGATCGCCCAGCCCAGCTGCTCGGCCATCCTGGACACCCGCGAGGACAGTTCGAGGTCGCCCTGCGTCTCGGCCAGTACCGCGGTCCGCAGCGACTCCAGCTGGAGTGAGCCCAGCAGGGCGCTGATGTCACCGAACGCTTCGTGCAGGGCGGCCGTCTCCGCGCTCGCCATGTTGAACAGCTGGGGGCGCAGGGCGTCGAGGACCCCGTGCCCCGTCTCGTGCAGGACGACCTCGTTGCTCTCGCACGCTGCGATATTGACGCCCGCCACCGTGCTGCGGAAGAACCACAGGCCTTTGCGGTCGTAGAAGGCGTTCAGGTCGTCTCCTGCGTTGAGGTGCGCCGTGAGGGCGCGTCCGACCTGCGGATGCCACTTCGTTCCGGTCGGAACCAGCGGACCCCAGGTCTGGCTGGCCCGGCTGAGCGAGTCGGCCGCCACCCAGTAGCGGAATGCCTCGGTGCCGGGCCCGGCGCTGTCCGGCTGCGGCGCGGTTTCCGCGATGGCCGTCGGGAAGGGCTGAATGTCAAGGTGGGGGACGGGATGCGGTACGGGCATGTTGATGTGCAGAGGGTCTCCGCCGGGGTCGTCCTCGAACACCAGGACCGTCGGCATTGTCGCTTGCTGTGGCTGCACCGTCATGGCGGCTCCATGGGGGGATGAGATGGGGGGCGTGGTGGAGTGCACCAAAGGGACGCTTTTGACCAAAAGCGTCTCCTGATTCAGTACGAGGCCCCCGCAGCCCGGTGTCAATTCGAACAGGGGCAGGCAGATGCGCCTCCGAGCGGCGCGGCAGCGGACGAGCAGGTCGTCCCTCCTGGCCCGCGCCCGGAGCAGACGAGCCGCCGAACCCGGCGAGGTCGGCGGCCAGTCGGGGGACGGAGCCGGCGTCCGGGGCCCACCGTCGGTTCTCCGGGTCGGCGTTGAGCTTCTCTCACCGCACGCACGGCGCAGCCAGAAGGGCCCGGACAATGTCCGGGCC
>NZ_JBSHAY010000040.1:0-65051 GCF_053611725.1 Streptomyces sp. NPDC054783
CCGCGGGAACTCCCCGCGGGGCGCCGCTCGTTCCACCATCAGCCACCCCGGCTGCGAGGTACGCCAGGCCCCCGCGTCACGGTCCGGGCCGCACCTTGACAACAGCAGAGAGGAAAACAGCAGAGAGAAGAGGGCCGCTCACAGATCACCGAGCTCGGCAGCGAACGGCGGCTCGGCCCCCGCCCGCGAGCAGGTGATCGCAGCCGCGCGTGCCGCGAAGCGCAGCAGCCGCGTCCAGCCCTCCGTCCCGAGGGCGGCGAGTGCTTCCTCCGACAGCGCGTCCATGGCGGAAAGCCCGTGCAGCAAGGCCGCGTTGACCGTGTCACCGGCGCCGATGGTGTCCACCACGGCGACCTTCTCACCCTGCACGGAACACTCCGCGCCGTCCCGGGTGAACGCGGTCAGCCCGTCCCCGCCCCGGGTCACCACCACCGCCGCCGGTCCCGCGGCCAGCCACTCGCGCGGGGTGCCGCCCAGCCACTCGGCGTCCTCCGCGGAGAGCTTCAGTAGCGTCACCGAGGGCAGCCAGCTCTTGAAACGCGCCCGGTAGGCGTCCGCGTCCGGGATCAGCCCCGCCCGGACATTGGGGTCGAGCGCCGTGAACAGCCCCTGCCCGGCCGCCGTGCGCATCAGCTCCGCATAGGCGCTCGCCCCCGGTTCCAGGACGAGCGAGCAGGTGCCGAAGGACACCGCGCGGGTACCGGCGGGCAGCGTGGCGGGGGCGGTGAACAGGCGGTCGGCGGTGCCGTCCACATAGAAGGAATAGGCGGCGGAGCCGCTGTCGTCGATCGTGGCCACCGCCAGCGTCGTCGGCTCCGCCCCGCGCTGCACGCCCGACACGTCCACCCCCGCCCGCCGCAGCCCGTCCAGCAGGGCCTCGCCGAAGGCGTCGTGCGACGTCCGGGAGCAGAACGCGGTGCGGGAACCGAGCCGACCAAGGGCCACGGCGGTGTTGTACGGGCCGCCGCCGAGCGCCGGCTTCAGGCCCGCGAGGGCGCCGGAGCCCTGCGGTACCAGGTCGATCAGTGCCTCACCGGCGACGACGATCACGAGGCGGTTCCCTTCTCCGACGGCGTGGATGATGCGGTGCGCCCGGGCTGCTCGGACCCGCCCGGCTCCGCGGGGCACCCGCAGGACGTGCGATGGACGAACGCGCACGGCAGCCGCACCGTGCGGGTCGGCCGACGCGGCTCGCCCAGACGGTCGAGGAGTACCTGGACCGCCCGCGCGCCCAACTCCCTGCTGGGCTGGGCGATGACGGTGAGCCGGGGTGAGAACAGATCGGCCCAGGCGAAGTCGTCGAAGCAGCACAGGGCGATGTCGTCCGGTACGGACAGGCCGTGCCGGCGCAGAGCGCGCAGGGCGCCGATGGTCATCGCGTTGTTGGCGGTGACGAGTGCCGTGGGCGGCTCGGGAAGGGCGAGCAGGGTGGCCGTGGCCTGCTCGGCACCCGAGGACTCGGAGTTGCCCGACACGAGGAGCCGTTCGTCGAGGTCCAGCCCGGCGGCGCTGAGGCCGTCCTGGTAGCCGGAGACGCGCTCACTGGTGGTGCTGAGCCCTGGCAGGCCCGCGACCAGGCCGATCCTGTGGTGGCCCAGCCCGGCGAGATGGGTGACCAGACGAGCGGTCGGCTTGGCGCTGTCGGCGCAGACCTGGTCGTACCAGGGCGCGTCCTCGTCGGGGGCGGCGCCTGCCCCGGCACCCGCCGCGGAGCCGTCCGTCGCGCCCGCGTCGATCATCCGGTCCAGGAACACGGTCGGCACGGCATGGCGGCGGAGATAGCCGACCAGGTCGTGGGGATCCGCGGAGGGAGCGACGATCAGGCCGTCCACCCGACGCTCATGCAGGAGCTGCACGACCTTGCGTTCGTGCCCGGGGTCATCGTGCGGGTCCGCGATGAGCAGGCTGTAGCCCGCCTCCAGGGCGGCGGCCTCGACGCCCTGGAGGATCTCCGTGAAGTACGGGTTGCTGATCGCCGACACCGCGAGTCCGATGGAGCGCGTGCGGGAGGTCACCAGGGATCGTGCCAGGGTGTTCGGGGTGTAGCCGAGCGCGTCGATGGCGTCGAGCACGGCCTGGCGGGTGTGGGGCAGCACCGGGCGGGTGTCGTTCAGGACGTGGGAGACGGTCGCCACGGAGACTCCGGCGCTCCGCGCGACGTCCGCCATCGTGGGCATCGTCTCTTCCTCCTGAACCTACCGGGCGCAGTCCTTCCGGCCGGGACCGTATCCCATCGACCCCCTCCGCGTAAACGCTTGCGCAAACGTTTACGCCCCTTCCTTCCCCGGCCCTCCCCACGCATCCCCTCGCTCCTCACTGCAACGCCCGGCACCCCGTAGTCACCGCCCCCGCCGGCGGGGGCGGCCCTTGTGCCCGGGTATCGTCGCCCTGCACACCCCTTGAACAGTGGAGTCCAAGATGCCCGCCCGACCGTCCGCGAGCCGTCGTACCGTCCTTCGAGGGGCCGCCGTGGCCCCGGTCGCGGGGCTCGGCCTGGCCGCGTGCTCGGCGCCGGGCCAGGGCAGCGCGGTCGCGGCGACCCCGACCGCGCCGGTGGACCTCGGTGCCGAGAGCGAGGTCTCGAAGGGCGGCGCCAAGCTCTACCGGGACCACAACGTGGTCGTCGGCCGCGACGGGAGCGGCAAGCTGAAGGCCTACAGCACGATCTGCACGCATGCGGGGTGCCCCATCAACAAGCTCCAGGGGACGACCCTGATCTGCCCCTGCCACGGCAGCCAGTTCGACGCCGTGACGGGCAGGGTGGTCCAGTCACCGGCCACCGAGCCCCTGGCCGAGCTGCCGGTCAAGACCGAGAACGGCAGGATCATCGCCGGCCCGGGCGCCTGAACGAACAGCCGCGCTGACACCCCGGGTGCCTGAACGGGGTGTACGGCCGCACAACACCGCCGGCACAGCCGCGCGTGCCGCCATGCTCCGGCGCGACCGTGCTGTCACAGCGCTGCACCGGGAAGCCGCATTCCTGCCGGCCCCCGGCCCTGTCCGCCGCGCCTTCCCCCATTACCGTCTTCTTGGCCCCGCAACGGGGTTCCCGGCCTCCGGGCCCGGCATGACTGGTCCCCCCTGTTGACCATGATCTGGGGGGTGGTGTCACTGGGCCGGGAGGCACTCCGCGATGGCACCTTCTACGACCCCCAACCCGCACCCGCAGGTTGACGAACCCCATAGAGGCACCCCCCCCGGCGAGCCCGGGCCCATCGCCCGCGCGACGCATCCCTACCGTCTCAACCTCAAGGGCCGCACACCCGAGGCGATTTCACTCCCACTCCCAAGCGATGCCGACGATGCCCGGGCGGATCCGTGGTTCGACCACGTGGACGCAGTGGTGGGGGCCGGTGACCGGCAGGTCGTGGCGGCCGGTGCGGGGGGCCGCCGTCGAGTGCTGGGTGAAGCGATGGCAGCGGGCCGGCAGGGCGGCAGCGGCGAACCGCACCTGGAGGGCGTACTGGCCACCGGGGAAGCCGAAGCGGTGGAGGTACTCGCGGCAGGGCCCGGCCGTGCCGTCCTCGATGCCGTACCGGAAGAGGAAGGTGTCGCCGGCGCGCAGCCGGGTGTCGAAGAGCAGCTCCGCGGCCAGCACACCGGTGTCCTGGTCCCAGCGGACTCGTCCCGTACGGCAGTTCTCCACGGCCCGCACCCTGATGTCGTGCGGGCGGCAGCCGGGGTCGCCGTGGTGCACGGCGACGAAACGGTCGACGCCGTCACGGTGGGCCCGCACGATGTGGTGGGCCTCGCGGCCTGCCAGCTCGCGCCGGGCGCCGATGCGGACGCATTCGTGGTGGCCCAGGGTGTGCAGCCCGCCGTCCAGGGACCAGCCGAGCTCGGCCCGGAGCCGGTCCAGGACGTCCGAGGCCTCGATCAGGGAGCGGTAGGAGCGCCCCGCCGGGCGGCCGGCCGTCGCGCGCCCGTCGGCCTCGGCGAGCAGCCGGATCAGTGACTCGTCCGGCAACTGGAGGATCTCCTCCAGTGCCCGTACGGCCCGCAGCGACTCCGGGCGCTGGGGGCGGCGAGCGCCCTGCTGCCAGTAACTCAGGCTGGTGACACCCACCTTGACCCCGTGCCGGGACAGATGGTGCTGGACGCGCTGGAGCGGCAGCCCGCGTGCGGCGATCGCGGCGCGCAGCGCCACGTGGAAGGGGCCGCCCCGCAGGGCCGTGTCCAGTTCCGCGGTGGGGAGGTGCGCGTGCTCTGTGGCATGCCGCATGCGGGGGCGCCTTTCTGTGAGGTGTCGCTACGGCTGGTCAGGCCGCCTGCGCTGGTGTCCGGGGCCCACCCCCGTGGGCGTCGTGGACGCCCCTGGCTGCGCATGCCGCGCGGGTACGCGTGCGTGCACGGCCCCGAGTTCCCCCGCATTGAAGCGTGTTGACCAGACCCCGACAACACCTCGAACCCGCCATGGCCGCCCCCGGCCGGGCCGCGGCTCTGCGCCGGAGCCTCCGGTCTCGGGCGTCACGCCCGCCCGAGCCGACCGATGGGAAGATCGACGCGTGACGGAGACCCGGACCTTCGACGGTGATCGCACGGCCGTGACGGCGGAGGAGGCGGTCACCGTGCTGCAGCGGCGGATCGCCGAGGGCCGTCTCGAAACCCGGCTGACCGGCTCCGCCGCCTGCTGACCGTGGTGAACAATATTGAACGCGCCCTGGTGATGTTTCTCGACGGAGCGGACGACCCGGGCGCCCACGCCGTCTCCGCGGGATCCGGGGGAGGGGTGAGCGGGGGTTTCCGGCTGGCGAACGGGCAGTGCGACACGTACCCCGACGAGGACACCGTGCCGCTCGACGAGGCGTTCCGGATCGTCCGGCACATGATCGGTACGGCCCTGCCGCCCGCGGACACGCGATGGGCTGTGGACAGGTGAGCGGCAGGGGCGGGCGTTGTCCACAGGCCCGACGCGGTGTCGGTGCTCGCCAGTAGGGTGTGAGACATGGCCGATCCCTCCAGCTACCGCCCCAGGCCGGGTGAGATCCCGGACTCTCCCGGGGTGTACAGGTTCCGTGACGAGCACCGCCGGGTGATCTACGTCGGAAAGGCGAAAAGCCTGCGCCAGCGCCTGGCGAACTACTTCCAGGACCTGGCGAACCTGCACCCCCGCACCCGGACGATGGTGACCACCGCCGCGTCCGTGGAGTGGACCGTGGTGTCCACGGAGGTCGAGGCCCTCCAGCTGGAGTACTCCTGGATCAAGGAGTACGACCCCCGGTTCAACGTCAAGTACCGCGACGACAAGAGCTACCCGTACCTCGCGGTGACGATGAACGAGGAGTTCCCGCGCGTGCAGGTGATGCGCGGTCACAAGAAGAAGGGTGTCCGGTACTTCGGGCCGTACGCGCACGCATGGGCCATCCGGGACACCGTCGACCTGCTGCTGCGCGTGTTCCCGGTGCGCACCTGCTCGGCCGGCGTGTTCAAGAACGCCGCCCGCACCGGCCGCCCCTGCCTGCTCGGCTACATCGGCAAGTGCTCCGCCCCCTGCGTCGGCCGGATCAGCTCCGAGGACCACCAGGAGCTGGCCGAGGAGTTCTGCGACTTCATGGCCGGCCGCACCGGCACCTACCTCCGCCGTCTGGAGAAGCAGATGATGCAGGCGGCCGAGGAGATGGAGTACGAGCGGGCGGCGCGGCTGCGCGACGATATCGAGGCCCTGAAGAAGGCCATGGAGAAGAACGCCGTCGTGCTCGCCGACGCGACGGACGCCGACCTCATCGCCGTCGCCGAGGACGAGCTGGAGGCGGCCGTGCAGATCTTCCATGTGCGCGGCGGCCGGGTACGCGGACAGCGCGGCTGGGTGACCGACAAGGTCGAGGAGATCACCACCGGCGCCCTGGTCGAGCATGCCCTGCAGCAGCTCTACGGCGAGGAGACCGGGGACGCCGTCCCCAAGGAGGTCCTGGTCCCGGCGCTGCCCGAGCCCGTCGAGCCGGTCCAGGAGTGGCTGACGGGCCGCCGCGGGGCCAACGTCTCGCTGCGTATCCCGCAGCGCGGCGACAAGAAGGCGCTCATGGAGACCGTGCAGCGCAACGCCCAGCAGGCCCTCGTGCTGCACAAGACCAAGCGCGCCTCCGACCTGACCACGCGCTCGCGCGCCCTGGAGGAGATCGCCGAGGCCCTCGACCTGGACAGTGCCCCGCTGCGCATCGAGTGCTACGACATCTCGCACCTCCAGGGGGACGACGTGGTCGCCTCCATGGTCGTCTTCGAGGACGGCCTGCAGCGCAAGAGCGAGTACCGCCGCTTCCAGATCAGGGGCTTCGCGGGCCAGGACGACGTCCGCTCCATGCACGAGGTGATCACCCGCCGCTTCAAGCGGTACCTCGTGGAGAAGGAGAAGACGGGGGAGTGGGCCGAGGGCTCCGGCACCGAGGACGCTCTCACCGACGGCGACGGCACGCTCACCGGCCCGGACGAGATCACCAACTCACTCAAGGACGACGACGGCCGGCCGAAGAAGTTCGCCTATCCGCCGCAGCTCGTCGTGGTCGACGGCGGGCAGCCGCAGGTCGCCGCGGCCCGGCGCGCCCTGGACGAGCTGGGCATCGACGACATCGCCGTCTGCGGCCTCGCCAAGCGACTGGAGGAGGTCTGGCTGCCCGGCGACGACGACCCGGTGGTCCTGCCCCGCACCAGCGAGGGCCTCTATCTGCTCCAGCGCGTCCGTGACGAGGCCCACCGGTTCGCGATCACCTACCAGCGCACCAAGCGCGCCAAACGCTTCCGGGCCGGCCCCCTGGACGACGTCCCCGGCCTCGGCGAGACACGCAAACAGGCGCTCATCAAGCATTTCGGCTCGGTGAAAAGGCTGCGGTCCGCCACAATCGAACAGATCCAGGAGGTGCCCGGGATAGGCCGGAAGACGGCCGAGACCATCGCCGCGGCCCTCGCCCAGGCGGCTCCGGCCGCACCCGCCGTGAACACGGCGACTGGAGAGATCATTGATGACGAGGAACCCGATACGACGGCGGGTTCCTCGGGGGAGCCCGTAACCGCGGGCCTCCCGGACGAACGACGGGGGCAGGAGAGATGACGGACCACGACGCACAGCCCACAGCGGAGCGAGATCGGGCCCACGGGGAAGCGGGGCAGGATCAGTCACACCCCGCGGCCGGCGAGCAGCCGGCGGCCCAGGAAAACGGAGCACAGGTGAGCACGGACGGTACGCCGGCCGCAGGCCCGGAAGCGGCCATCCCCGAACTGGTGATCATCTCCGGCATGTCCGGAGCGGGACGGTCGACGGCGGCGAAGTGTCTGGAGGACCTCGGCTGGTTCGTCGTGGACAACCTCCCGCCCGCCCTCATCCCCACCATGGTGGAGCTGGGCGCCCGCTCACAGGGCAACGTGGCGCGGATCGCGGTCGTCGTGGACGTACGCGGCCGGCGCTTCTTCGACAATCTGCGCGAATCCCTCGCCGACCTCGACACCCGGGGCGTCACCCGGCGGATCGTCTTCCTCGAGTCCTCCGACGAGGCCCTGGTGCGCCGCTTCGAGTCGGTGCGCCGCCCGCACCCGCTGCAGGGCGACGGCCGCATCGTGGACGGCATCGCCGCCGAGCGCGAGCTGCTGCGCGAGCTGCGCGGCGACGCCGACCTGGTGATCGACACCTCCAGCCTGAATGTGCACGAGCTGCGCGCCAAGATGGACGCCCAGTTCGCCGGCGAGGAGGAGCCCGAGCTGCGGGCCACCGTGATGTCCTTCGGCTTCAAGTACGGCCTCCCGGTCGACGCCGACCTGGTCGCGGACATGCGGTTCCTGCCCAACCCGCACTGGGTCCCGGAGCTGCGCCCGTTCACCGGCCTGAACGAGGAGGTGTCGGCGTACGTCTTCAACCAGCCCGGCGCGAAGGAGTTCCTCGACCGGTACGCCGAACTGCTGCGGCTCATCGCCGCCGGCTACCGGCGCGAGGGCAAGCGGTATGTGACCATCGCCATCGGCTGTACGGGCGGCAAGCACCGCTCGGTGGCGATGTCGGAGAAGCTCGCCGCGCGCCTCGCGGCCGAGGGCGTGGAGACGGTGATCGTGCACCGGGACATGGGACGGGAATGACGGAACGTACACGGCGGCTCGGCATGCTGCGCCGGATGGTGCCGGAGGGGCGCTCCGGCCGTGCCGCGGCCGAGGGGACGGCCCGCCCCGCCGAGGCCCGCGGCGGCCGGCCCCGCCGCCGGGGCGCTCAGCCCAAGGTGGTCGCGCTCGGCGGCGGCATGGGCCTGTCCGCCTCGCTCGCCGCGCTGCGCCGGATCACCGGCGACCTCACCGCCGTCGTCACCGTGGCCGACGACGGCGGCTCCAGCGGCCGGCTCCGTGACGAACTGGGCGTGCTGCCGCCCGGCGACCTGCGCAAGGCGCTGGCCGCGCTGTGCGGCGACGACGAGTGGGGCCAGACCTGGGCCCGGGTCATCCAGCACCGCTTCCAGTCCAAGGGCGATCTGCACGAGCACGCGGTCGGCAATCTGCTGATCGTCGCCCTGTGGGAGCAGCTCGGCGACCATGTCCAGGCCCTGGACCTGGTCGGCAAGCTGCTCGGCGCGCACGGCCGGGTGCTGCCCATGTCCGCCGTACCGCTGGAGCTGCAGGCCCTGGTCAAGGGGCACGACCCGGAGCGCCCGGAGGACGTGGACACCGTGCGCGGGCAGGCGAACGTTGCCCTGACGCCCGGCGAGGTCCAGTCGGTGCACCTGGTGCCGCACGACCCGCCGGCCGTGCCCGAGGCCGTGGCGGCGGTGCTGGACGCGGACTGGGTGGTGCTCGGCCCCGGCTCCTGGTTCTCCTCGGTGATCCCTCACCTGCTCGTCCCCGAGCTGCTGGACGCCCTCACCGAGACCAGGGCACGCAAGGTGCTGTCGCTGAACCTCGCCCCGCAGCCGGGAGAAACCGAGGGCTTCTCCCCGCAGCGTCATTTGGAGGTTTTGGGCCGACACGCCCCTAAACTCGCCCTGGACGTGGTGCTGGCCGACGAGGCCGCCGTGCCCGACCGCGACTCGCTCACCGAGGCCGCCAAACGGCTGGGAGCCGCGATCGAGCTGGCGCCGGTGGCCCGGACCGACGGAACACCCCGGCACGACCCGGAGCTGTTGGCCGCCGCGTACGACCGTATTTTTCGGATGCATGGAAGGATCGGCCCATGGCGATGACGGCAGCGGTGAAGGACGAGATCTCCCGGCTCCCCGTCACCCGGACCTGCTGCAGGAAGGCGGAGGTCTCCGCCATTCTGCGGTTCGCCGGCGGCCTTCACCTGGTGAGCGGGCGCATCGTGATCGAGGCGGAGCTGGACACCGCGATGGCGGCCCGCCGTCTCAAGCGGGACATCCTGGAGATCTTCGGCCACAGCTCCGAGCTGATCGTGATGGCGCCCGGCGGGCTGCGCCGCGGCTCGCGGTACGTCGTGCGGGTTGTCGCGGGCGGTGACCAGCTGGCCCGGCAGACCGGCCTGGTCGACGGCCGCGGCCGGCCCATCCGCGGGCTGCCGCCGCAGGTGGTCTCCGGCGCCACCTGTGACGCGGAGGCCGCCTGGCGCGGGGCCTTCCTGGCGCACGGCTCGCTGACCGAGCCCGGCCGTTCCTCCTCCCTGGAGGTGACCTGCCCGGGCCCGGAGGCCGCGCTCGCCCTGGTCGGCGCCGCCCGCCGGCTGTCGATCGCCGCGAAGGCGCGCGAGGTGCGGGGCGTGGACCGGGTGGTCGTCCGCGACGGCGACGCGATCGGCGCGCTGCTGACCCGGCTCGGCGCGCACGAGTCCGTGCTGGCCTGGGAGGAGCGCCGGATGCGCCGCGAGGTGCGCGCCACGGCCAACCGGCTCGCCAACTTCGACGACGCCAACCTGCGCCGCTCGGCCCGGGCCGCCGTGGCCGCGGGTGCGCGGGTGCAGCGGGCGCTGGAGATCCTGGGCGACGAGGTCCCCGAGCACCTCGCCGCCGCCGGCCGCCTGCGCATGGAGCACAAGCAGGCCTCGCTGGAGGAGCTGGGCGCGCTCGCCGACCCGCCGCTGACGAAGGACGCGGTCGCGGGCCGTATCCGCCGCCTGCTGGCCATGGCCGACAAGCGCGCCGCCGACCTGGGCATCCCGGGCACGGAGGCCAACCTCAGCGAGGAGCTGGCGGACAACCTGGTCGGCTGAACCAGCCAGACCAAAAGACCGGTACCGAGGCCCAGTTGGAGTTTCGGTACCGGTCTTCGCGTACCCGGCGCACCTCCGTTCAGGTGGCCGTTAGGCGCTCTTGACTCCATCTCGGACTGACATGAGCCTGGCAATCTGTTCGCCGCTGTGGCGGACCACCGCTAGGGGGGTTCATGAGACACAGAGCGAGATCGATCCTCGCTGTCGGCGCGCTCCTGATCGGCGGAGCGAGCCTCGCACCCGTAGCCCAGGCACAGAGCGCAAGCCCGGCGAAGCCCGACCCGGACGCGGTCAAGGTCTTCCGCGCCGAGGTCAGCAGGCAGCAGATGCCGCTGCTGCTCCAGGCCGGCCAGGACGGTGACGAACTCGCCGAACAGGTCACCGGAGGCGGAAAGGCCGGGAAGTCCGAGGTCGAGGTCTACCTCACCGACCAGCAGGCCGCGAAACTCCGCGCACAGGGCGTCGACCTCACCGAGCACGCCGTCCCGGCCAAGGCGCAGGCGCGCATCGAGAAGGCGTCCCAGGGCGTGTTCCGCCCGTACACCGGTAAGGGCGGGCTCAAGGAGGAGATCCTCCGCACCGCCCAGGCCAACCCCGGCCTGACCAAGGTCGAGTCCATCGGCAGGACGGTCGACGGCCAGGACATCCTCGCCCTCAGACTGACCAGGGACGCCAGGAAGACGAAGGACGGCTCGAAGCCGTCCGTGCTGTATCTGTCCAACCAGCACGCGCGCGAGTGGATCACACCGGAGATGACCCGGCGTCTGATGCACTACTACCTGGACCACTACAAGTCCGACAAGCGCATCCGGAGGATCGTCGACTCCACCGAGATGTGGTTCGTCATCTCGGCCAACCCCGACGGCTACGACTACACGTTCAAGAACTCCACGACCCGCCTGTGGCGCAAGAACCTGCGGGACGTCAACGCGGACGGTGCCATCGGCACGGGTGACGGCGTCGACCTCAACCGCAACTTCCCCTACAAGTGGGGCTACGACGACGAGGGTTCGTCCCCCGACCCGACCAGCGAGACCTACCGCGGCGCGAGCCCCGAGTCCGAGCCCGAGACCAAGGCGCTGGACGGCTTCGAGAAGCGCATCGGGTTCAGGTACGCCGTCAACTACCACTCCGCCGCCGAACTCCTCCTCTACGGCGTCGGCTGGCAGGTCGCCACCCCCACCCCGGACGACGTCCTCTACAAGGCGCTCGCCGGCACCCCGGACAACCCGGCCATCCCCGGCTACCGTTCGCAGGTCTCCTCGGAGCTGTACACCACCAACGGCGAGGCGGACGGACACGCGTCGAACGTCAACGGCATCGCGATGTTCACCCCCGAGATGTCGACCTGCCAGACCGCGTCGCAGATCGACCCGAACGACGCCTGGAAGCCCGAGGACTGCCAGTCGGTCTTCAACTTCCCCGACGACGAGAAGCTGATCCAGCAGGAGTTCGCCAAGAACATCCCGTTCGCGCTCTCCGTCGCCGAGACCGCCGTGCACCCGGACCGGCCCGTCTCCTCGGTCGGGCTGAGCGCCGCCGACTTCACCCCGGCCGCGTTCCCCACGTCGTACTCCCGGGGCGCGGACCAGGAGGTCTCCGTCGTCGTCCGCAAGGCGATCCACGACAAGGAGCTGAAGTACCGCGTCGACGGCGGCCGTACGCACGACCGGGCGCTGCGGCGCTGGAAGGGCGGCAAGACCTACGGCGGCAAG
Source organism: Streptomyces sp. NPDC054783 (assembly GCF_053611725.1). Classification (NCBI taxonomy): domain Bacteria; kingdom Bacillati; phylum Actinomycetota; class Actinomycetes; order Kitasatosporales; family Streptomycetaceae; genus Streptomyces; species Streptomyces sp. NPDC054783. Next base: position 11,842 of record NZ_JBSHAY010000040.1, read on the forward strand.
GACGACCTGTACTTCGACGAGTACCGCGCCAGGGTGCAGGGCGGTGAGCCGGGCGACAGGGTCGAGGTGTGGTTCACCGGCCGGACGAAGAGCGGAAAGAAGGTCTCCAGCTCGCACTTCACGTACACCGTCGCCGAGCGGCCAAAGGCCGACACGCTCGTCGTCGCCGAGGAGGGCGCAGCCGCCGCACAGGCGCAGAAGTACGTGGACGCGCTGAAGGCGGCCGGGCACCGGGCGATCGTGTGGGACGTCGCCACGCAGGGCGCCCCGGACGCGCTCGGCGTGCTGAAGCACTTCCCGACGGTCGTGCACTACTCGGGCGCGAACGGCCCCGGCAACGCCACCCAGCTCCAGCTGCGCGCCTACCTCAACGAGGGCGGCCGGCTGATCGAGGCCGGTGAGCTGGCCGGCGGCAGCGTCGACCTCGGTGACGGCACCCTCTCGGACGACTTCAGCCAGTACTACCTGGGCGCCTACAGCCGTACGTCGACCAAGGCAGCCACCGGCTTCACCGGTACCGGCGCCCTGGACGGCTACTCCGGCGCCCTCGGCGACGCACCCGGCAATCCGCTGGACAAGGCCGGCACCTACGGCGTCACCTCCGACGAGCTTGCGGCGTCCGCGTATCCGCAGTTCAAGAGCGCCGGCGCGGGCCGGTTCGCCGGGGCGGTGAGCCCCTACGGGCCGTACTCCGGCTCGTACATGGCCGCCGCCGTGCACACCGACGACGCCTACAAGCGCCTCACCCGCACCATCGACCTCACCGGTGTTCGCGCCGCCGACAAGCCGGCCTTCACCACCCGGCTGCTGTGGGACACCGAGCCGGGCTACGACCACGCGGTGATCGAGGCGCACACCGTGGGCGCCGACGACTGGACCACGCTGCCGGAGGCCGGGGGCGCCACGAAGACGGCCGTGCCGGCGGACTGCGGGCAGGGCTTCCTGATCGCCGAGCACCCCTGGCTCAAGCACTATCTGACGCTCGCGAACAACGCCTGCACCGCGACCGGCACGACCGGCTCCTGGAACAGCCTCACCGGCAGCTCCGGCGGCTGGCAGCAGGCCACCTTCGACCTGAGCGCCTACGCCGGGAAGCCCGTCGAGGTCTCGATCAGCTACATCACCGACCCGGGCACCGGCGGACACGGCGTGCTCGCGGACGACGCCTCGCTCGTCGTCGGCGGAACGGCGAAGGAGACCGAGGGATTCGAGTCGTCCCTGGGCGCCTGGCACGTGGCCGGACCGCCCGCGGGCAGCCCGCCGGCCCGGAAGGACTGGGCGCGCTCCGGGGCGCTGTTCCAGACGTACGCGGCGGTCACCACGGACGACACCGTGCTGCTCGGTTTCGGCCTGGAACAGGTGTCGTCGGCGGCCGACCGGGCAGCCCTGGTGAGGAAGGCGTTCGCGGCGCTCGGCGGGTGAGGGGCGCCACGTTGACAGATCCCGCTCACCTTGTTCCAACAGGTGAGCGGGAGCCCTCTCAACGGTGCGCGGAAGGGGCTCTGATCAAGTGAGCCGACCCGCTCACGAACGAGTGAAGACGACGCAAAAACCGCCCGGCATTCCGTACTAAATACGAGTGAATCCACTGCCGTTCCGGCACGGTCCGTACCCCTACTGGCGGGTACGGACTGCCTGCCCGTGTATGGGCCATCTCGATGTCACCCCGGGGCCCTCCGGGAGGTAGGGTCGGTGGTGGTCGGGGACATCCCAAACAGAGCTCGCCGGCACCGCATGGCCGGCGTACCAACGAGGAGATCGGTTCGTGACGATCCGCGTAGGCATCAACGGCTTCGGCCGCATCGGGCGTAACTACTTCCGCGCGCTGCTGGAGCAGGGGGCGGACATCGAGGTCGTGGCTGTCAACGACCTCGGTGACACCGCGACCACCGCTCACCTGCTCAAGTACGACACGATCCTGGGTCGCCTCAAGCAGGAGGTCTCCCACACCGCCGACACCATCACCGTGGACGGCCACACCATCAAGGTGCTGTCCGAGCGCAACCCGGCCGACATCCCCTGGGGCGAGCTGGGCGTCGACATCGTCATCGAGTCGACCGGCATCTTCACCAAGAAGGAAGACGCCGCCAAGCACATCGCCGGCGGCGCGAAGAAGGTCCTCATCTCGGCCCCGGCCAAGGACGAGGACATCACCATCGTGATGGGCGTCAACCAGGACAAGTACGACCCGGCGAACCACCACGTCATCTCCAACGCCTCCTGCACCACCAACTGTGTGGCCCCGATGGCGAAGGTCCTCGACGAGAACTTCGGCATCGTCAAGGGTCTGATGACCACGGTGCACGCGTACACGAACGACCAGCGCATCCTGGACTTCCCGCACAAGGACCTGCGCCGCGCCCGTGCCGCCGCCGAGAACATCATCCCGACCACCACCGGTGCCGCGAAGGCCACCGCGCTGGTCCTGCCCCAGCTCAAGGGCAAGCTGGACGGCATCGCCATGCGCGTCCCGGTCCCGACCGGCTCGGTCACCGACCTGGTCGTGGAGCTCGGCCGCGAGGTCACCAAGGAAGAGGTCAACGCCGCCTTCCAGAAGGCCGCCGAGGGCGAGCTGAAGGGCCTGCTCGACTACACCGAGGACCCGATCGTCTCCTCGGACATCGTCAACGCCCCGGCTTCCTGCACCTTCGACTCCTCCCTGACCATGGTCCAGGAGGGCAAGAACGTGAAGGTCATCGGCTGGTACGACAACGAGTGGGGCTACTCCAACCGCCTCGTGGACCTCACGGTCTTCGTCGGCAACCAGCTCTGATCGCCGAAGATCGCAGCAGCAGGACCTTGAAGTGAGAGCAGGGCTCGGGCAGCGCACCGCCGCGCTGTCCGGGCCCTGTCTCGCGTACGGACCACGTCCTTTTACGATCAGGTGCACCACGAGCCCTCCTTTGGAGTCCACTCAATGAAGACGATCGACGAACTTCTCGCCGCCGGCGTGAGCGGCAAGCGGGTCTTCGTCCGCGCCGACCTCAACGTGCCGCTGGAGAGCGGCACCATCACCGACGACGGACGCATCCGTGCCGTCCTGCCCACCGTCAAAGCCCTCGCGGACGCGGGCGCCAAGGTGGTCGTCGCCTCGCACCTGGGCCGCCCCAAGGGCGCCCCGGACCCGGCCTTCTCCCTCGCGCCGGCCGCCTCCCGCCTGGGTGAACTCCTCGGCTCCGCCGTGGCCTTCGCGACCGACACCGTCGGCCGGTCCGCCCAGGACACGGTCGCGGGCCTCACCGACGGCCATGTCGCCGTCCTGGAGAACCTCCGCTTCAACCCCGGCGAGACCAGCAAGGACGACACCGAGCGCGGCCGGTTCGCCGACCAGCTCACCGCTCTGGCCGACGTCTACGTCGGCGACGGCTTCGGCGCGGTCCACCGCAAGCACGCCTCCGTGTACGACCTCCCGGCCCGGCTGCCGCACTACGCCGGCTACCTCATCGCCACCGAGGTCGGCGTCCTGAAGCAGCTCACCGAGGACGTCAAGCGCCCTTACGTCGTCGCGCTCGGCGGTGCCAAGGTCTCCGACAAGCTCGCCGTCATCGACCAGCTGCTCGGCAAGGCCGACCGCCTGCTCATCGGCGGCGGCATGGCCTACACCTTCCTCAAGGCCAAGGGCTACGAGGTCGGCATCTCCCTCCTGCAGGAGGACCAGGTCCCGGTCGTCACGGAGTACATGGAGCGCGCCGAGAAGCAGGGCGTCGAGCTGGTACTCCCCGTCGACGTCCTGGTCTCCCGGGAGTTCCCGGACCTGAAGACCAAGGCGCCCGCCGTCCACGACGTGGTCGACGCGGACAAGATCCCCGCCGACCAGGAGGGCCTGGACATCGGCCCGAAGACCCGGGAGCTGTACGCCTCGAAGCTCGCCGACGCCGCGACCGTGTTCTGGAACGGTCCCATGGGCGTCTTCGAGCACCCCGACTACGCGGGGGGCACCGCGGCGGTGGCCCAGGCCCTCCTCGACTCGGACGGCTTCACCGTCGTCGGCGGTGGTGACTCCGCCGCGGCCGTGCGTACGCTCGGCTTCGACGAGAACGCATTCGGCCACATCTCGACCGGTGGCGGCGCCTCCCTCGAATACCTCGAGGGCAAGACGCTCCCCGGCCTTGCCGCACTGGAGGACTGACCTTTGAGCACCCGCACGCCGCTGATGGCGGGCAACTGGAAGATGAACCTCAACCACCTCGAGGCCATCGCGCACGTCCAGAAGCTCGCCTTCGCCCTGGCCGACAAGGACTACGAGGCCGTCGAGGTCGCCGTCCTGCCGCCCTTCACCGACCTGCGCTCCGTGCAGACCCTGGTCGACGGCGACAAGCTCAAGATCAAGTACGGCGCCCAGGACATCTCGCAGCACGACTCCGGTGCCTACACCGGCGAGATCTCCGGCCCGATGCTGGCCAAGCTGAAGTGCACGTACGTGGTCATCGGCCACTCCGAGCGCCGCCAGTACCACAACGAGACCGACGAGCTCGTGAACGCCAAGGTCAAGGCCGCCTACAAGCACGGCCTGACCCCGATCCTGTGCGTCGGCGAGGAACTGGACGTCCGCGAGGCGGGCGACCACGTCGCCCACACCCTCGCCCAGGTCGAGGGCGGTCTGAAGGACCTCCCGGCCGAGCAGGCCGAGACCGTCGTGATCGCCTACGAGCCCGTGTGGGCCATCGGCACGGGCAAGGTCTGCGGCGCCGCGGACGCCCAGGAGGTCTGCGCCGCCGTCCGCTCCAAGATCGCCGAGCTGTACTCGCAGGACGTGGCCGACAAGGTCCGCATCCAGTACGGCGGCTCCGTGAAGTCGGGCAACGTCGCCGAGATCATGGCGCAGGCCGACATCGACGGCGCTCTGGTCGGCGGCGCCTCGCTGGACGCCGACGAGTTCGTCAAGATCGTGCGTTTCCGCGATCAGTGACGCACGCTGCGAGTAGGCGGTAGCGACGATACGTCGTACCCTTGCGGGGGCACAGCCGACGTGCTGTGCCCCCGTCGTCCATCCGAATCCGAGGAAGTTGGTCCAGCCGTGGTTCTGGGGTTCTCGATCGCCCTGATCGTCTTCAGCCTGTTGCTGATGCTGCTGGTGCTGATGCACAAGGGGAAGGGCGGCGGCCTCTCCGACATGTTCGGTGGCGGCATGCAGTCCTCCGTCGGCGGCTCCTCGGTCGCCGAGCGCAACCTGGACCGGATCACGATCGTGATCGGCCTGCTGTGGTTCGCGTGTGTCATCGCCCTCGGCATCCTGATGAAGACGAACAGCTGATACGAACAGCTGACACGCCGCGCAGCACACACATCACGCATATTCGGTACGTAAGGCCCCATGTTCGGTACGCGCTCCTGGGCGCGGCCTATCATGGGGCTTGCGTCTAGGAGCGGGGCCCTTGTAACTCCAATCACTGGACGCGCGTTGGGCCTTACGTAGACTGAGGCGCTCGCAGCGAAGCGCGAAACGCCGACTCGCTTCGCGGCACCATCACGCAGGGAGTTACGACCGTGGCAAGTGGCAACGCGATCCGAGGAAGCCGGGTCGGGGCGGGGCCGATGGGCGAGGCCGAGCGCGGCGAGTCCGCGCCGCGTCTGCGCATCTCCTTCTGGTGCTCCAACGGGCACGAGACGCAGCCCAGCTTCGCCAGCGACGCGCAGGTGCCCGAGACCTGGGACTGCCCGCGTTGCGGCTTCCCGGCCGGTCAGGACCGGGACAACCCGCCGGACCCGCCGCGCACCGAGCCGTACAAGACGCACCTCGCGTACGTACGGGAGCGGCGCAGCGACGCGGACGGCGAGGCGATCCTCGCCGAGGCGCTCGCCAAACTGCGGGGCGAGATCTAGCACTTGACACCGGCCGGGCGCTTCGAGGTGCCTGGCCGGAGCCGTATCGCTCCGCTCGGCCGACCGATTGTCAGTGGTGCCCTCTACGGTTTTTCGTGAAGGCGAAAACCGTGCGGGGGAGTTCTGACAATGGTCCAGACGGGGGAGAGGCATGCGCCGGCGTGGCGCGGGGGCTTCGGACGGTTGTGGACGGCCGCCGTGGTCTCCCGGTTCGGGGACGCCCTGAGGGGAGCCGCGCTACCGCTGCTCGCCGCGTCGCTGACCGACCGGCCCCTGCTCATCGCCTCGGTCACCGCCTGCGGGTATCTGCCCTGGATCGTCTTCGGACTGCTCGGCGGCGCGGTCGCCGATCGCGTCGACCAGCGGCGCGCGATGTGGACCGTGGACGCCGTGCGCGGGCTGCTCATGGGTTCCTTCGCGGTGGCCGTCGCCCTGGGCCACGCCTCGATCGCGCTGCTCGTCGCCCTGGCCTTCACGCTGACCACCCTCCAGACGCTGTTCGACAACGCCGCCACGGCCCTGTTGCCGGCCCTGGTGGACCGGCAGGCGCTCGGCAGTGCCAACGCCAGGCTGATGACCGGCCAGAAGATCGCCGGCGGTCTGCTGGGGGCGCCCGTCGTGCCGGTGCTGATCGCCGCCGGCGCGGCCGTCCCCTTCGCGGCCGACTCCGCCACCTTCCTCGCGGCCGCCGCGCTGGTCGCCTCCCTGCGGACCGAAGCACCCGAGCGCGCGGCCGGACCGGCGGGCAGCAGCCTGCGCGGGGAGATCGCCGCAGGACTGCGCACCCTGTGGCACGACCGGGCCCTGCGCGGGCTGTGCACCGCCACGGCGCTGTGCAACATCGGCATGGGCGCCCTGATCGCCACCCTGGTGGTCCTGGTGACCGGCTGGCTGCACGCGGGCACGGCGGGATACGCGGCGGCGACGACCGCGTACACCCTCGGCGGTCTGGCCGGCGGAGCGCTCAACCGGTGGGTCACGGCGCGGCTCGGCCCGCTGCGGACCGTGCTGCTCGCCGGCGCCGTGCAGATCGGCGCGCTCGTCGTCATGGGCTCCGTGCGCAGCCTGACCGCTCTGGTGGCCGCCCTCGCCGTGTTCGGCTGCATGGGCATGCTCTGGAACGTCAACACCACGACCCTGATGCAGCAGCGCACACCCGCCGGGCTGCTGGGCCGGGTCAGCTCCGCCTTCCGCACCCTGGCCGTCGCCGGAGCCCCGCTGGGCGCCCTGCTCGGCGGCGCAGCGGCCACGGCCTGGGGCCGCAACACGCCGGCCCTGCTGACGGCGGCCTTCTTCGTCCTGTCCGTCACCGCGCTGATACCGGCCCGCAAGCCGGACGTACCTGTTGTTGCGCCGCACGACGGCGCCACGACGGCTCGTGCCGTGCGGTGATCAATTAGGTTGGAACAGCTGGGACAGGCACGAAAGAAGGCGGAAGTCGGAAATGAACGCAGACGGCCGGACCAGGCTCAACCAGACGCCCGAATGGACCGCTCTCGCCAAGCACCGCGAGGAGCTGGCCGACACCCATCTCAGGGAGCTGTTCGCCGCCGATCCGGGGCGCGGTGAGGAGTACACGCTCCAGGTCGGCGACCTGTACCTCGACTACTCGAAGCACCTGGTCACCGACGAGACGCTGCGGCTGCTGCGCGAGCTGGCCGCCGCCACGGACGTGTTCGCCCTCAGGGACGCCATGTTCCGCGGCGAGAAGATCAACGTCACCGAGCAGCGGGCCGTGCTGCACACCGCGCTGCGCGCCCCGCGGGAGGCGGTGATCGAGGTCGACGGGGAGAACGTCGTCCCGAAGGTGCACGCCGTCCTCGACAAGATGGCCGACTTCGCCGACCGCGTCCGCTCCGGCGAGTGGACCGGCCACACCGGCAAGCGCATCAGGAACGTGGTCAACATCGGCATCGGCGGCTCCGACCTGGGCCCCGCGATGGCCTACGAGGTGCTCCGCAGCTTCACCGACCGCGCCCTGACGGTCCGCTTCGTCTCCAACGTGGACGGCGCCGACCTGCACGAGGCCACGCGGGACCTGGACCCGGCCGAGACGCTGTTCATCATCGCCTCCAAGACCTTCACCACCATCGAGACGATCACCAACGCCACCTCGGCCCGGAAGTGGCTGCTGGACGCGCTCGGTGGGGGCACCTCCCGCTCGGGCGATGCCGGGAGCGGGGGAGAGCCGGCGGTCGCCCGGCACTTCGTGGCGCTGTCCACGAACGCCGAGAAGGTGACCGAGTTCGGCATCGACCCGGAGAACATGTTCGAGTTCTGGGACTGGGTCGGCGGCCGGTACTCGTACGACTCCGCGATCGGCCTGTCCCTGATGATCGCCATCGGTCCCGACCGGTTCCGGGAGATGCTCGACGGCTTCCGGCTGGTCGACGACCACTTCCGCACCGCGCCCGCGGAGTCCAACGCGCCTTTGCTGCTGGGCCTGCTGGGCATCTGGTACGGCAACTTCCACGACGCCCAGTCGCACGCGGTGCTGCCGTACAGCCACTACCTGTCGAAGTTCACCGCCTACCTCCAGCAGCTGGACATGGAGTCCAACGGCAAGTACGTGGCGCGGGACGGCGGGCAGGTCGAGTGGCAGACCGGCCCGGTGGTATGGGGAACCCCGGGCACCAATGGGCAGCACGCCTACTACCAGCTGATCCACCAGGGCACCAAGCTCATCCCGGCGGACTTCATCGGCTTCGCCGAGCCGGTGGGCGAGCTCAGCGGTGAACTCAAGGCGCAGCACGACCTGTTGATGGCCAACTTCTTCGCCCAGACCCAGGCGCTGGCCTTCGGAAAGACTGCCGAGGAGGTCCGTGCGGAGGGCGTGCCGGAGGAGCTGGTGGCGCACAAGACCTTCCAGGGCGACCGGCCGACGACGACCGTCCTGGCGAAGGAACTGACCCCCTCCGTCCTCGGCCAGCTGGTCGCGCTCTACGAACACAAGGTGTTCGTGCAGGGCGCCGTGTGGCACATCGACTCCTTCGACCAGTGGGGCGTGGAGCTGGGCAAGGTACTGGCCAAGCGGGTTGAGCCGGCGCTCACCGAGGGCGCCGAGGTCGAGGGCCTCGACGCGTCGACGAAGGCACTCGTCGCCAAGTACCGGCAACTGCGCGGCCGTAGCTGACGGGGCGGCACACGGGAGCCGGACGCGGCCAGGCCCTTCCGGGGGACGGGCCCGCCGGTTCCCGTAGACTCCCCGACGATCATGTGCGTCACGACTCGGGGGAGTACGCGGTGGCCGCTGCGCGGGGGAGCCGTACCGGATACGCGGAGCGCGGGCGGAACTATCTCAAGGCGCATCACGCCGCCTGGGCGGTGTTCCACCCCGCGTGGATACCCGAACCGCTCGATCCGTCGGTGGAGCAGCTCAAGCGGATCCGCGTCGCCGCCGGCACCGTCGCAGCGGTCGGTGTCTACACCTTCGTCGAGGGCGGCTTCGCACCCGAGGAGATGCTCCAGAACCTGCTGATCGCCTCGGGCGTCCTGCTGTTCGTCACCCCGCTCACCGTCGGCGTGATGCTCTGGATGTGGCGGCGCACCGGCAGCCTGCGCCCGCTGCGCCCCGCGCTGCTGAGGGCCCTGGGGCTGTTGCTGACCTTCGTGGGCTCGGTCGTCACGACCGTCCTGTTGCTGCAGAACGCCAATGCCCTGGCCGGCGGCCTGCTGATCATCCCGGTGAGCCTGGTGACGCTGTGGATGGTCTGGTTCGTCGGCGCCGGAGCCCTCCGGATCAACGGGAACTTCTTCGGCACGGCGGCCGTGCACCCCTGTCTCCCGCCGCTGCTGGCCACCGTCACCAGCTGGCTGATGGCCCTGCCCGACCTCCTCACCGGTGACCTGCACGGCCTAGGACTGATGCTGGGCATCGTGTTCATCCTCGGCGCCCCCGTGACGGTCACGGCCATCGCGCTGTACGAGATGGCCCTGCTCAAGCGGAGACACGGCATCCGGCTGACCGCCCACCCGGCACCGGGCGCACCCCGGGGGCCGTACAACAGCCGCCATCCGTACGGCCGTTGAGCTCCTCGGGAGCTCCGGTCAGGCCACCGCGCTCAGCGTGTCCGCGAGGCGGCTGCGGGCCGCGCGGGCCGCGGGCAGCGCCGCCAGCGCGGCCGCCCCGAGCACGGCGGCGGCGCCCAGTGCGAGCAGCAGCCCGGGTGAGGGGGTCTGGGCGATCCCGGCGCCGATGCCGCTGGAGCTGCCCTGGGCGTCGATCAGCCGGCGGCCCAGCGGCAGTCCCAGCGCCGTGCCGGCGATCACCGCGGCCAGGGCCGTGCAGCTCGCCGCCGTGACGGTGATCGCGGTGATCTGCCGCGGCGACATGCCGATCGCCTTCAGCGCCAGCACGTCCCGCTCGCTCTCGCGGACGCTGCCCCCGATGGCGGTGAGCAGCTCGACCAGCCCGATCAGGGCCAGTACGGCGATCAGCCCGGCGACGACCGCGCGCAGCGGGGACAGGCCGTCGGCCGGGTTCGTCGCCGTGTGCACGTCGAGGTGGCCGTGGCCGGCCCGGGCCAGTGCGGCGGCCACGCGCTGCGGCTCGGTGCCGGGGCGCAGGCGCAGCTCGTAGAAGGCGGGGGTCAGCCCGGGGTCGTTCTCGCGGAGGGTGTCCAGGGAGGTGGTCACGACCCGGCCGGCGTTCTGCGGCTCGATGCTGCGGCCCACGATGTGCAGGATCTGCGGCCGGTCGCCCACCGTCATGCGCACCCAGTCACCGACCCGGGCGTGCAGCAGGTCCAGCAGGCCCTGTCCGGCCACCGCCTCGTCGGGTCCCTGTGCGGCCCGGCCCTCGGCGAGGGCGTAGGGGTAGGGCTCGGCGCGGGTGCCGACGCCGCGCAGCGCGATGGTGCCGGTCTGGCCGGGGACCAGCGCGGCGACCTCGACCCCGGGATAGGCGGCGGCGACCCGATGATCGCCGGTGAGCAGGGCCCGTACGGCGGACGTGTCCATGGCACCGTCGGAGCGGACCGACAGGGACGTCGGCAGACCCATGCGGTCCGGGCTGTTGTGGAAGCGGTCGATCGTGGTCCAGGCGCTGAGCGCCACCACGATGAGCAGCAGCGGCAGCGTCAGCCGGGCCACGGTGGCCAGCGACCGGCCGCGCCCCGCGAACGCCTTGTGACAGCCGAGGACCAGCGCGGCCGGCAGCCGCAGCCCGAGCGCCTGCCGGGCAAGGCCGGTCAGCCGCCCGCCGGCCGCTGTGGTCCGGCGCGGCACCGGAACCGGTGGCACCCGCCCGGCCCGCCACGCCGCGAGCCCCGTGGTCAGGCCGATGAACAGCACCGCACCCACGGGCACCACGAAGAGGGCCACGGTGTGCCCGGGCAGCCCCTGCCACAGGCCCACGGCGTCACCGAGCCGGCCGGGGATCGTTCTGCCCAGGGTCTGGGTGAGCGCCGCGGCGGCCACCGAGCCGAGCAGCGCGTACGCCAGATGCTGGAGCAGGAAGATCCGGACGACCTGGCCGGGTGTGAAGCCGATCGCCTTCAGCACCGAGATGTCCCGCAGATGCCCCCGGATGCGGGTGGCGATCGCCCCGTGCACGGCGAACCCGGCGGCGATCAGGGCGCCCAGACCGAACAGGCCGAGCACCTGGCCCAGCAGCCGGTTGTCACCCTGGGCCGCGGCGCGCGCCTGCTGCCAGGTGGAGACCTCGCCGACCGCGCCCGCGCCCAGCACCGTGACGGCCCGCTGCACCGCGTAGTCCGTGTCGCCCGGGTCGGCGAGGCGCAGCCCGATCACCTGGCCGCCCGGAGCGTGCACGGCGGAGGGCAGGGCCCACACCAGGCCCGGCTGCTCGCCCGGGCTGTAGTGGGGTTCGGCACTGTCCGCGATGCCCTCGACGGTCAGGGAGCGGGCGGTACCGGGCAGGGTGAGGGTGTCCCCGGGCTCGGCCAGCAGCGCCCGGGCCAGGCTGCTCTCGAGCACCACGCCGCCCGGTTCGGCCGGATCCAGCCAGTGCCCGGCGGCGAGCAGCGGCCGGCCGACGGAGGGCAGCTGCGGGGTGCCGCGCAGTTCGACGGAGGCGCGGGTGCCGCGTACGGCGACGGTGGCGGACTCGGTGCGGAAGGGGCCGGCCACGGACTCGACACCGCCCAGCCGGGACAGCCCGCGGGCGTCGGCCGACGGCACGGTGTGGATCCACACATGCGCCCCGCGGGCCTGTGTGAAGACGCGCTGCCAGGGGTTGGTCGCGTACCCGAACAGGGCGGTGGCCAGCAGCAGCGAGACGACGATCCCGGCGGTGGCCAGCACGAGGAACAGCGCCTCGCCACGGTGGGTGCGCAGATCGGAGTGCGCCCAGCGCAGGGTGGCTCGTACGTCCCGGAGATCCAGCACCGTCAGTCCCTCAGCTCCAGCACACCGGAGATGCCGCCGCGCCGGGGCGGCGGGGTGCCGTCCAGGGCGGCGTCGTCGGCTATCCGGCCGTCGAAGAAGCTGATCACGCGGTCGGCGGCGCTCGCCAGCCGGGCGTCATGCGTCACCAGCACGATCGTCTGGCCGCGTCCGTGGAAGCGGGACAGCAGCCGCATGACCTCGCGGGTGCCCTTGCTGTCCAGGCTGCCGGCGGGTTCGTCGGCCAGCAGCAGCGGGGGATGGTTGACCAGGGCCCGGGCGAGCGCGACCCGCTGCTGTTCGCCGCCGGACAGCTCGCCCGGCATGCTGCGCTCCTTGCCCGTGAGTCCCAGCTCGGCCAGCAGCTCCTCGCGCTCGGCGCGGGCCTTCTTCGGCGGGACGCCGGCGAGCAGGGCGGGCAGTTCGACGTTGTCGGCGACCGACAGGTTCGACACCAGGTTGAAGAACTGGAACACGATCCCGATGGCCTTGCGGCGTTCCACCGCCCAGCGCGCCTCGCCGAAGGAGTCCGTGCACCGGCCGTCCAGCCAGATGCTGCCCTCGTCCGGCCGCTGGAGCCCGCCGAGCAGATGCAGCAGGGTCGACTTGCCGGCCCCGGACGGACCGGTGATCGCCACGAACTCGCCCCGGAGCACGCTCAGGTCGACCCCGCGGACGGCGTGCGCGGGGGCGCCCTCGCCGTGGTGGGTCTTCACCAGCCCCTGGGCCCGGAGCACCGGAACCTGGTCCTCGCTCATTCCAGTTCCTCCTGGCACCGCTCCAGCCAGTCGAGGTCGGCCTGCAGGTGCAGCATCGCGCCCTCGATGAGCAGCAGGGCGACGCGGTTGTCGCGGTTCTCGGCCGCGGCCAGCTTCGACAGGTTGCGCATGGTGTTCAGGTACTGGCGCCGCTGCCTGTTGATGAGGGCGATCTGGTCGGTGAGACCGGTCTGCGGGGCGAGGGCGAGTTTCATGAAGAACTCGTCCCGCACCCGCGGCTCGTCCTCGGTCTCCTCGAACCAGGCGTGCAGCGCCTCGCGCCCGGCGTCGGTGAGGTGGTAGACCTTCTTGTTGGGCCGGCTGGACTGTTCGACGTCCTCGCCCTCGATCAGTCCCGACTTCTCGAGGCGGCCGAGGGTGACGTATATCTGGCCGACGTTGGGCTGAGGGTACGCGGAGCCCAGCAGTTGCTCAAGGTCCTGCTTGAGCTCGTAGCCGTGGGCCGGGCCGCGGGCGAGGAGTGCCAGGAGGGGCAGGCGCACTCGTGCTGTCCTCCTGTCCTCTCACAATGTGCTCCAGGCCCTAGTATCGCCCATACCTAACAGGTATACATGGCCTCTGACTCCCGGGCGAGGGTGCCCGGAGCCGTGTGTACGTGTCAGGGAGGAACCTATGCGGTGGATACGCGCCGCCGGTAGGGGCCTCCTCGTTCTCGCCGTGATCCTCACCGGGTACGTCGCCTCCGGCGCGCACGCCGACGAGGACGCGGGCGACGGCCGCGGCCCGCTCACCCTGGCCACCGCAGGCGACCTCACGGGCTATCTCGCCCCGCTGCTCCAGGGCTGGAACCGCACCCATCCCGGCGAGAAGGTCACCCTCGTCGAGCTGCCCGACTCCGCCGACGAGACCCATGCGCAGATGACCACCGACCTGCGCGGCGGCGACCGGGGCCGGTTCGACGTCCTCAACATCGACGTCAACTGGACCTCGGAGTTCGCCGCGGCAGGCTGGATCCGCCCACTGCCGCCGGACCGCTTCCCGCTGACGAGCTTCCTGCCGCCGGTCGTGGACACGGCCACCTACGACGGCCGGCTGTACGCCGTCCCGTACGTCACGAATGCCGGACTTCTCCTGTATCGCAAGGACATCCTCGCGAAAGAGGGCGTGCCGCCGCCGCGCACCTGGGCCGAGCTGGAGCACGATGCGAAGACCATCGCGCCGAAGTACGGACTCGGCGGTTACGCGGGCCAGTTCCTGCCCTACGAGGGTCTCACCGTGAACGCGGCCGAGGCCGTCTACTCGGCGGGCGGCACGATCCTCGGCGACGAGGGCACCCGGGTCACCGTCGACTCCTCCGCCGCCCGCGAGGGCATCGGCTTCCTCGCCCGCGGCGTCCGCGAGGGCTGGATACCGAAGGCCGCGCTGACGTACAAGGAGGAGGAGTCCAAGCAGGCCTTCCAGGACGGCAGGCTGCTCTTCCTGCGCAACTGGCCCTACGCCTACGCCGTCGCCTCCGCCAGGGGCTCCAAGGTCGCCGGGAAGATCGGCGCCGTACCGCTGCCCGGACCCGACGGACCGGGGACCAGCGTGCTCGGCGGCTCCAACCTCGCCGTCAACTCCCATACGGCGCACCCCGATTCGGCCGCCCGGCTGATCGCCTACCTCACCAGCGCGCCCGTCCAGCGCCAGGTGCTCACCCGGGGCGCGCTGCCTCCCGTACGCGCCGCGCTCTACGAGGACCCCGGACTCGTACGGCGGTTCCCCTATCTGCCGACCCTGCGCACCGCCGTGCTCACCGCCCGGCCGCGCCCCAAGAGTCCGCACTACGACCAGGTCAGCCTGGTGGTGCAGGCCGTGATGCAGGATGCGCTCAGCGGGCGGGAGACGCCCGAGCAGGCCGTGCGCAGGCTCGCGCGCGAGCTCGACGCGATCGCCCGCCGATAGTTACTTGTTAAGTAACGCGCAGATCTCATCTCGGCGCGCGATGCCCGGTTAAGTCCGATTTTGCGCCCTCAACTCACCAGTAGCTTCCGTTCTTTTCGTTGACACCCTCACGACACGCCTACCTAACATGCATGCATGCTGAGTAAGTGCCACTGGTGGCGTGACGCGGTGATCTACCAGGTCTACGTCCGCAGCTTTCTCGACAGCACCGGCGACGGAGTCGGCGATCTGGCCGGCGTCCGGGCCGGGCTGCCGTACCTGAAGAAGCTGGGCGTCGACGGGATCTGGCTGAGCCCGTTCTATCCCTCGCCGCAGCACGACCACGGCTACGACGTGGCCGACTACTGCGGGGTCGACCCGCTCTTCGGCGACCTCGCCGAGTTCGACCTGCTGATGGCCGCCGCGCACCGGCTCGGCATCAAGGTGCTCCTGGACATCGTCCCCAACCACTGCTCCAGCGAGCACCCGTGGTTCCGTGAGGCGCTGGACGGCGCGCCCGGCAGCCCGGCCCGCGCCCGCTTCCACTTCGCCGACGGCCGCGGTCCGGACGGCGGCGAGCCGCCCAACAACTGGCACGCCATGTTCGGCGGCCCCGCCTGGACCAGGGTCGCCGACGGCCAGTGGTACCTGCACATGTTCACGCCCGAGCAGCCCGACTGGAACTGGCGCACCCCCGAGGTCGCCGCCGAGTTCGACCGCGTCCTGCGCTTCTGGCTGGACCGGGGCGTCGACGGCTTCCGCATCGACGTCGCCGCCGGCCTCTACAAGCACCCCGCACTGCCCGACTCCGACGACCCCGAGGCCGACGCCCGCACCCGCGACTCGGTCAACCCGCTCGCCTGGAACCAGCCCGAGGTGCACGAGGTGTGGCGGCAGTGGCGCGCGACATGTGAGGAGTACACCGCACGCGACGGCCGCGAACGCCTCCTCGTCGGCGAGGTCTCCGTCCCCACCGCCCGCGAACACGCCCTGTACGTCCGCCCCGACGAACTGCACCAGGCCTTCTTCTTCGACCTGCTCGGCGCCCCCTGGGACGCCGACGCCTTCCGCAAGGTCATCTCCGAGGCCATGCAGGACATCGCCGGCACCGGCTCCACGGTCACCTGGGTCCTCAACAACCACGACCAGGTCCGCACCGTCACCCGCTACGGCGAACCCGCCCCCGAGGGCAGCGGCCTCGGCGCCGCCCGTGCCCGCGCCGCCGCGCTGCTGATGCTGGCGCTGCCCGGAGCCGCGTACATCTACCAGGGCGAGGAACTCGGTCTGCCCGAGGTCGTCGACCTGCCCGACGACGTCCTCACCGACCCCATATTCCGCCGCACCGGAAGCCGTGCCCGCATCCGGGACGGCTGCCGGGTGCCGCTGCCCTGGTCCGGGCAGGCCTCCCCGTTCGGCTTCACCTCCGGCGTCGACGGTGTGAAGCCCTGGCTGCCGCAGCCGGAGTACTTCGCCGAGTACGCCACCGACCGCGCCCTCGCCGACACCCGCTCCTTCTGGCACCTGTACCGCGACGGCCTCCAACTACGCGCCACCCTGCCCCAGTTGGGCGAGGGCACGCTCCACTGGCTGGACGCCGCGCCCGGCGTCCTCGCCTTCACCCGCGGCGACGGCCTGGTCTGCGCCGTCAACTTCGGTACGGCCCCCACGCCCGCCCCGGTCTCCGGCACCCCCCTGCTCTCCAGCGGCCCCTGTCCGGCGGGCGTCCTGCCCGGCGCCACGGCCGCCTGGTGGCTCACCGACCTGTGATCAACCGCCTCTCGAAGGGACATCGATGATGATGCGACGACGTACCACCCTGCTCACCGGCTGCACGGCCCTCGCCCTGGCGCTCGGCGCGACCGCCTGCGGCGGCGGGCCCGTCTCGGCCGGCGGCGGCGACAAGGCGCTCAGCGGCCAGACCGTCACCGTGGCCGGTGTCTGGACCGGCAGCGAGCAGAAGAACTTCCAGAAGGTCCTGGACGCGTTCACCGCGAAGACCGGCGCCAAGACGCAGTTCATCTCCACCGGCGACAACGTCTCCACCGTCGTCGGCAGCAAGATCGAGGGCGGCAACGCGCCCGACGTCGTGATGGTCCCGCAGGTCGGCGTCCTGCAGCAGTTCGCCAAGAAGGGCTGGCTCAGGCCGCTGTCCCCGACCGCCCAGCAGACGGTCACCGCCGACTACGCACCCGTGTGGACGAAGTACGGCAGCGTCGACGGCACCCTGTACGGCCTGTACTTCAAGGCCGCCCACAAGTCGACCGTCTGGTACAGCCCCGACGCGCTCACCCAGGCCGGGGTCAAGCCGCCCAAGACGTACGACGAGCTGCTGAAGGCCGGGCACACCGTCTCCGACTCCGGACTCGCCGCCTTCGCCGTCGCCGGTGAGGACGGCTGGACCCTCACCGACTGGTTCGAGAACATCTACCTCTCCCAGGCCGGACCCGAGAAGTACGACGCCCTCGCCGCGCACAAGCTGAAGTGGACCGATCCGTCCGTCGTGAAGGCGCTCACCACCCTCGGCAAGCTGTTCAAGGACAAGCAGCTCGTCGCGGGCGGCCAGAAGGAGGCCCTGAACACCGACTTCCCGAGCTCGGTGGAGAAGGTGTTCGGGCCCAAGCCCGAGGCCGGCATGGTCTTCGAGGGCGACTTCGTGGCCGGCGTCGCGCACGACCAGTTCGGCAAGGCCATCGGCAAGGACGCGAACTTCTTCCCGTTCCCGGCGGTCGACGGCGGTACGGCACCCGTCGTCAGCGGTGGTGACGCGGCCGTCGTACTGAAGGACGGCAAGAACGCCAAGGCCGGCATGAAGCTCCTGGAGTACCTGGCGAGCCCCGAGGCCGCTGCCGTGTGGGCGAAGGCGGGCGGCTTCCTGTCCCCGAACAAGAAGCTCGGCCTCGCCTCCTACAGCGACGACGTCACCCGCGCCACCGCCAAGTCCCTGATCGACGCGGGCGACTCGGTCCGCTTCGACATGTCCGACCAGGCCCCGGCTGCCTTCGGCGGCACCAAGGGCGCCGGCGAGTGGAAGCTGCTCCAGGACTTCCTGCGCGACCCGTCGGACCCGAAGGGCACCGCGGCGAAGCTGGAGTCCGCCGCGGCCCAGGCCTACCAGGGCTGACCGGAAGCGATCATGACCGCCACCACTCTTGTGAAACAGCAGGCGGGCCCGCGGGCCGCCGGCGAGGCGCGCGGGCGCCGCAGCCGGCGGCGCGCCCGGCTGATCGCCCTGCTCTTCGTCTTCCCCGCGCTGCTCCTGCTCGGCGCGCTCGTCGTCTACCCGGTGCTGTTCTCCGTCGGCCGCAGCTTCTTCGACGCCTCCGGCACCCGGTTCGTCGGCGGCGACAACTACGCCGAGATGTTCCGTGACCCGGCGACCCTGAAGGCCATCCGCAACACCGCCATCTGGGTGGTGGTGGCCCCGTCCCTGCTGACCGGCCTGGGCCTGATCCTGGCCGTCCTGGTCGAGAAGGTCCGCTGGGCCACCGCCTTCAAGCTCCTGCTCTTCATGCCGATGGCGGTGTCCTTCCTGGCCGCCGGCATCATCTTCCGGCTCGCCTACGACCAGGACCCGAACAAGGGCGTGCTGAACGCGGCCGTGGTCTCCGTCCACGACGCCTTCGAGGGCACGTCGTCGTACCCGACGGCGCGCGGCCGCGGGGGCCTGCTGACCCAGGACCACGACGGCTCCTACCGTACGACCGCCACCGCCGGCCACACGGTGACGCTGCCGATGGTCGGCGTACTGCCCAAGGACCTGCCGAAGGGAGCCGAGCCCGCTGGTGCGGCGGCCTCCCGCAAGGCCGGGCCCGGCGAACTGCGCGGTGTCGTCTACCTGGACTTCACCCCGGGCGGGGGCGGCAGGCAGGGCCAGGTCGACCCGAAGGAGAGCGGTCTGCCCGGCATGCAGGTCCAGGCGGTGCGCGACGGGCACACGGTCGCGAGCACGACCACCGCGGGCGACGGTTCCTTCCGGTTCTCCGGGCTGCGCGCGGGCTCGTACACGGTGAAACTGCCCGAGTCCAACTTCGCCCCGCCCTACCAGGGCGTGTCCTGGCTCGGCCCGACGCTGGTCACCCCGGCGATCATCGGCGCGTACCTGTGGATCTGGACCGGCTTCGCGATGGTGCTGATCGGCGCGGGCCTGTCGACTCTGCCCCGGGACGCACTGGAGGCGGCCCGGATGGACGGCGCGAACGAGTGGCAGATCTTCCGCCGGATCACCGTCCCGCTGCTGGCGCCCGTGCTCACCGTCGTCTTCGTGACCCTCGTCATCAACGTGATGAAGGTCTTCGACCTCGTCTACATCATCGCGCCCGGGCCGGTGCAGGAGGACGCCACGGTCCTCGCCACCCAGATGTGGCTCGTGTCCTTCGGCGGCGGCAACAACCAGGGCCTCGGCAGCGCGCTGGGCGTGCTGCTCCTGCTCCTGGTGATCCCGGCGATGGTCTTCAACGTCCGCCGCTTCCGAAGGAGCCAGCGATGAACTCGGCGATGAACGCGATCAGGCGGGGCCTGGGCAACGGCGTGGTGCAGGCCTTCCTGGTGGTGATCGGCCTGGTCTGGCTGACCCCGCTCGCGGGCCTGTTCGTGTCCTCCCTGCGCTCGGCGCAGGACACCGCGAAGGGCGGCTGGTGGACGGCGCTCACCAGCCCCGGCCAGCTGTCCTTCGACAACTACTCGGCTCTGCTGAAGAACTCCGGCATGACGCAGGCCTTCTGGAACACGGTCCTGATCTCGGTGCCGGCCACGGCGCTCGTCGTCGTCATCGCCGCCCTCGCCGGATACGCCTTCGCCTGGCTGGACTTCCCGCTGCGCGAGCCCCTCTTCCTGCTGGTGGTGGCCCTGTTGGTGGTGCCGGTGCAGATCGGACTGCTGCCGGTGGCCAAACTCTTCGGCGCGCTGGGCCTGTTCGGCACGATCCCCGGAGTCGTCCTCTTCCACGTGGCGTACGGGCTGCCCTTCGCCGTGTTCCTGCTCCGCAACTACTTCGCGGAGATGCCGAAGGAGATGCTGGAGGCGGCCCGGATGGACGGCGGCAGCGAGTGGCGCATCTTCACGCGGCTGGTCCTGCCGGTGGGCCGGCCCGCGATCGCCTCGCTCGCGATCTTCCAGTTCCTCTGGGTCTGGAACGACATGCTGGTGGCCCTGCTGTTCGCCGACAGCTCCTCGCAGCCGCTGACCGTGGAACTCCAGTCCCAGATCCGGCAGTTCGGCAGCAACATCGACGTCCTGGCGCCGGGTGCGTTCCTGTCCCTGATCGTGCCGGTGGTGGTGTTCTTCGCCTTCCAGCGGCACTTCGTGCAGGGCGTGATGGCGGGCTCGGTCAAGTGACCGAGCCCGCCCGGCTCACGCGTATGTCCAGCGCCAGGCGCTGCCGCTGTAGGAACACGTGATCGGCGTACCGCTCGCGGTGGTGGTCGTCGCCCCGTGGTCGCTGCTGCGGCAGAACTGTCCCGCCTGGTAGCAGTTGCCCGCGTTGGAGACGATGGAGCAGGTGCCGCCGCCGGTGCCGGTGCCGGTGTCGTCACTGCGTACGGTGCCGGAGGCGGCCTCGGTGACGGTGACGGTCGGTCCGGGCGTTCGGACGGTCTTCGTCCTGGTGACCGTCGGCCCGGGCTCGGGCCGGGCGGTCACGGTGGTCGTCGCCGTGACGGTCACGGTGGGCCGGGGCGCCGGTGCCGACGCCTTGGCCGCGCTGTCGTGCGTGGGCTGGCCACAGCCGGCCGCGCCGGCGGCCAGCAGGGCGACGCAAGCGGCCCACACCCGCATGCGTCGGTGCGGACTCCTGTACGGATTCACGGTCACTCTCCCGGGACGGTTCGGTGTCAGCCGTGGAAGGTGATGTAACCGTTGCCGTCCGGGTCGTTGCCGGACCTGGTGTAGGCGTGGGTGTCCGCGTGGGCCCCGGACGGCTTGTACAGGTAGATGGTGTCCCTGTCGTTGTTCCACATGAAGTTGCAGTTCTGGCGGTAGACGACGTTGTTCGCGTCCGAGTCGGTGCCCTTGCCGCCGCGCAGCTTCACGTAGTCGCCGGGCTCGAGGTAGTGGTTCGAGGGAAACGTGAACCGGTTCCCGGCGGCGTCCTTGACGACGTAGCCCTTGAGGTTGACGGTCGTGCTGCGCGAGTAGTTCTTGATCGTCAGGTACTCGTCGCGGGTGTTGCCCGTCCGGCAGTTGTTGGAGTCCCGCCCCGGGGCGTCGTACTGGACGCCCTTGATCTTCAGGGCGGAGGAGTACTCGGTGGCCTGGGCCGGCGCCGCGATGACGACGGCGAGCGTGCCAGCCGTGACAACGGCGGCCAGCGCGAAGCGTATACGCATGAGGTCCCCCCTCAGTGGTGCGATTTCAGCGCCAGGGAGCTTACACAAAAGTTGACGGTTGCACGGATATTTCGTGCAGAAAATGTGAAGCTCCGTCGAGGGGGGACCTCAGTGGTTCACGGCGAAGCCGGCGGATACAGCGACCTGGGCAGCTGCGAGGCCGCGGCGGCGTCCAGCAGCCACAGCGTGCGCGAGCGGCCGTACGCCCCCGCCGCAGGGGCCTGGATCTCACCCGCGCCCGACAGGGCGATGGCCGCGGCCTCCGCCTTGTCCTCCCCGGCCGCGAGCAGCCAGACCTCGCGGGCCGAGCGGATCGCGGGGAGGGTGAGGGAGATCCGGGTCGGCGGCGGCTTGGGGGCGCCGTGGACGCCGATCACCGTGCGTTCCGTCTCCCGTACCCCCGGATGCTCCGGGAAGAGCGAGGCCACGTGGGTGTCCGGGCCGACGCCCAGCATCAGGACGTCGAAGGTGGGTACCGAGCCGTGGTTCTCGGGCCCGGCCGCCTTCGCAAGCTCCGCCGCATACGCCTCCGCCGCCGCGTCGACGTCCGTGCCGTACGGGCCGTCGGAGGCGGGCATGGCGTGCACGCGCTCCGGGGCCAGCGGGACGGAGTCGAGCAGGGCCTCGCGGGCCTGCGTGACATTGCGCTCGGGGTCGCCCTCGGGGAGGTAGCGCTCGTCGCCCCACCACAGGTCGAGCCGGCCCCAGTCGATGGCGTCCCGGGCCGGGGCCGCCGCCAGCGCGGCCAGCAGGCCGTTGCCGTTGCGGCCGCCCGTGAGGACCACGGACGCGGTGCCCCGGGAGGCCTGCGCGTCCACGATCTTCGTGATCAGGCGGGCCGCGGCGGCCTGCGCCATCAGTTCCTTGTCGCGGTGGACGACCAGCTGCGGAGTGCTCACTTCGCCGCCGCCTTCCTCGCCGGGGTCTTCTTCGCGGTCTTGGCCGCCGCCTTCTTGGCCGGTGCCTCGGCCGCCTCCGCCACGGCCTCCGGCTCGGCCACCGCCTCCCCGGCAGACTGCTCCGGGACCGTGTTGAGCCGCTCCACGCCGTAGCGCAGCGCCGACGCGTAGGTGTCGTCCGGGTCGAGCCGGCGCAACTCCTCCGCGATCAGCTCGGCGGTCTCCCGCCGCTTCAGCGCCACCGCGCGGGCCGGCTGGCCCTCGATGGACAGCGTGGCCAGCGTGCCGTCCGCGCGGTCCAGGACGATCGAGCCGCAGGTGGTGTCCATGCGGACCGCGGTCAGCCCCGGGCCGCCCGACAGCGACCGCCGCACCGGTACGTCCAGCCGGTCCGCGAGCCACATCGCCAGCAGCTCACAGCTCGGGTTGAACTCCTCGCCCGCCACCTCGACGGCCTTCACCTCGCAGGTGACCTGGTCGAGCGCCGCCGCGAGCATGGAACGCCACGGCGTGATCCTCGTCCAGGACAGGTCGGTGTCGCCGGGCGTGTACGACGCGGCACGGGCGGACAGCTCCCGCACCGGCTGCTCGGCGGTGTAGGTGTCGGTGACCCGGCGCTGGGCGAGCGCGCCCAGCGGGTCCTTCGCCGGGTCCAGCGGGGCGTTCACCGGCCACCACACCACCACGGGCGCGTCCGGCAGCAGCAGCGGCAGCACGACCGAGTCGGCGTGGCCCGCGACCTCGCCGTACAGGCGCAGCACGGCCGTCTCGCCGGTGCCCGCGTCCGCGCCCACCCGCACCTCGGCGTCCAGACGCGAGGAGGTGCGGTCGCGCGGGCCGCGGGAGACCCGCTTGATGACCACCAGCGTGCGCGAGGGGTGCTCGCGCGAGGCGTCGTTGGCGGCCTTCAGGGCGTCGTAGGCGTTCTCCTCGTCGGTGACGATGACGAGGGTCAGGACCATGCCCACGGCAGGGGTGCCGATGGCGCGGCGGCCCTGCACGAGCGCCTTGTTGATGTCGCCGGCGGTGGTGTCGGTCAGGTCTATCTTCATGGCCGGCGCCAGCTCCGTCCGTCTCGTGCGAGCATCTCGTCCGCCTCTTGCGGACCCCAGGTGCCCGACTTGTACTGCGCGGGCCTGCCGTGGCTGTCCCAGTACTCCTCGATCGGGTCGAGGATCTTCCAGGACAGCTCGACCTCCTCCGTGCGCGGGAAGAGGTTGGCGTCGCCGAGCAGCACGTCCAGGATCAGGCGCTCGTACGCCTCCGGGCTGGACTCCGTGAAGGACTCGCCGTAGGCGAAGTCCATGGAGACGTCCCGGATCTCCATCGAGGTGCCCGGCACCTTGGAGCCGAAGCGGACCGTGACGCCCTCGTCCGGCTGGACGCGGATGACGATCGCGTTCTGGCCCAGCTCCTCCGTCGCCGTGGTGTCGAAGGGGGAGTGCGGGGCCCGCTGGAAGACGACGGCGATCTCGGTCACCCGGCGGCCGAGGCGCTTGCCGGTGCGCAGGTAGAAGGGCACGCCCGCCCAGCGGCGGTTGTCTATCCCCAGCTTGATCGCCGCGTACGTGTCGGTCTTCGACTTCGGGTCGATGCCCTCCTCTTCGAGGTAGCCGATGACCTTCTCGCCGCCCTGCCAGCCGGCCGCGTACTGCCCGCGCACGGTGCTGTGGCCCAGGTCCTTGGGCAGCCGTACCGCGCCGAGCACCTTCTCCTTCTCCGCGGCCAGCGCGTCCGCGTCGAAGGAGGCGGGCTCCTCCATGGCGGTCAGCGCCATGAGCTGCAGCAGGTGGTTCTGGATGACGTCACGGGCGGCGCCGATGCCGTCGTAGTAGCCGGCGCGGCCGCCGATGCCGATGTCCTCGGCCATGGTGATCTGCACGTGGTCCACGAAGGACCGGTTCCAGATCGGCTCGAACATCGTGTTGGCGAAGCGCAGCGCCAGGATGTTCTGGACGGTCTCCTTGCCGAGGTAGTGGTCGATGCGGAACACCTGGTCCGACGAGAACACCTCGTGCACGATCGCGTTCAGTTCCTCGGCCGACTTCAGGTCGTGCCCGAACGGCTTCTCGATGACCGCGCGCCGCCAGGAACCGCTCGACTGGTCGGCCAGGCCGTGCTTCTTCAGCTGCTGGATGACCACCGGGAAGGACCGCGGCGGCACCGACAGGTAGAAGGCGAAGTTGCCGCTCGTGCCCTGTGCCTTGTCCAGCTCGTCGATGGTGGAGCGCAGCCGCTCGAACGCGTCGTCGTCGTCGAAGGTGCCCTGGACGAAGCGCATCCCCTGGATGAGCTGCTGCCAGACCTCCTCGCGGAACGGCGTTCGGGCGTGCGCCTTGACCGCGTCGTGGACCTCCTGCGCGAAGTCCTCGTTGGCCCACTCGCGGCGGGCGAAGCCCACCAGCGAGAAGCCCGGCGGCAGCAGACCCCGGTTGGCGAGGTCGTACACCGCGGGCATCAGCTTCTTGCGGGACAGGTCGCCCGTGACACCGAAGATGACCAGACCCGACGGCCCCGCGATGCGCGGGAGCCGTCGGTCGGCCGGGTCACGAAGCGGGTTCGCTCCGGAACCGGAAAGGGGTGACAACTCAGCCCTCCGAAGGGGCGAGGCGCTCGATCTCCGCCTGGGTGGACTTCAGCAGGTCGTTCCAGGACGCCTCGAACTTCTCGACGCCCTCGTCCTCCAGCACCTGTACGACGTCGTCGTACGAGATGCCGAGCTTCTCCAGCGCGTCGAGGTCGGCACGCGCCTGCTCGTAGGTGCCGGCGATGGTGTCGCCGCTGATCCGGCCGTGGTCCTCGGTGGCCTCCAGCGTGGCCTCCGGCATGGTGTTGACCGTGTTCGGCGCGACCAGCTCGGTGACGTACAGGGTGTCCGAGTACGCCGGGTCCTTCACACCGGTCGACGCCCACAGCGGACGCTGCTTGTTGGCACCCGAGTTCTCCAGCGCCTGCCAGCGGTCGGAGGAGAAGACCTCCTCGTACGCCTGGTAGGCGAGGCGCGCGTTGGCGACGGCGGCCTTGCCGCGCAGCGCCTTGGCCTCGTCGGTGCCGATGCCGTCCAGCCGCTTGTCGATCTCGGTGTCCACGCGGGAGACGAAGAAGGACGCCACGGAGTGGATCAGCGACAGGTCCAGGCCGCGCTCCTTGGCCTTCTCCAGGCCGGAGAGGTAGGCGTCCATGACGGCCCGGTACCGCTCCAGGGAGAAGATCAGGGTGACGTTGACGCTGATGCCGTGGCCGATCGTCTCGGTGATCGCCGGCAGACCCGCCTTGGTGGCCGGGATCTTGATCAGGGTGTTGGGGCGGTCCACCAGCCAGGCCAGCTGCTTGGCCTCGGCGACGGTGGCCCTGGTGTTGTGCGCCAGGCGCGGGTCGACCTCGATGGAGACCCGGCCGTCCTTGCCGCCGGTGGCGTCGAAGACCGGGCGCAGGATGTCGGCGGCGTCGCGGACGTCCGCCGTGGTGATCATGCGGATGGCCTCTTCGACGGTGACCTTCCGGGCGGCCAGGTCGGCGACCTGCTGCTCGTAGCCGTCGCCGCCGCTGATCGCCTTCTGGAAGATCGTCGGGTTGGTGGTGACGCCCACGACGTGCTGCTGGTCGATCAGCTCGGCGAGGTTGCCGGACGTGATCCGCTTGCGCGACAGGTCGTCCAGCCAGATCGCGACGCCTTCGTCGGAGAGGCGCTTGAGTGCGTCTGTCATGGAATTACATCTCCTACGTGTCGTATATGAGCGTCAGCGCTGGGCGGCGGCGAGGGATTCCCGGGCCTTGGCGGCCACATTCTCGGCAGTGAAGCCGAACTCGCGGAAGAGCACCTTGCCATCGGCGGAAGCACCGAAGTGCTCCAGGGAAACGATGCGGCCGGCGTCCCCGACGTAGCGGTACCAGGTCAGCCCGATACCCGCCTCCACGGCCACGCGGGCCCTGACGGACGGCGGGAGCACGGAGTCCCGGTACCCCTGGTCCTGCTCCTCGAACCACTCGACGGACGGCATCGACACGACACGCGTCGGAACGCCCTCAGCCTGGAGCTGCTCACGCGCCTCAACGGCCACGTGCACCTCGGAACCGGTGGCGATCAGGATCACCTGCGCCGCCGCGCCCTGCCCTTCGGGCCCTTCGGCCTCGAACAGGACATAGCCGCCCTTGGCCGCGTCCTCGTTGGGCTCGTACGTCGGCACGCCCTGGCGGGTGAGGGCGAGGCCGTGCGGCTGCCCCTTGCCGAACTCCTTCGTCCAGCGCCCCAGGATCTCGCGCCAGGCGATCGCCGTCTCGTTGGCGTCGGCCGGGCGGACGATGTTCAGACCGGGGATCGCGCGCAGTGAGGCCAGGTGCTCGACCGGCTGGTGGGTGGGACCGTCCTCACCGAGGCCGATGGAGTCGTGCGTCCACACGTACGTCACCGGCAGGTGCATCAGGGCCGACAGGCGCACCGCGTTGCGCATGTAGTCGGAGAAGACGAGGAACGTACCGCCGTAGACACGGGTGTTGCCGTGCAGCGTGATGCCGTTCATCTCGGCGCCCATCGAGTGCTCGCGGATGCCGAAGTGGATGGTGCGGCCGTACGGCGTGGCCTCGGGCAGCGGGTTGCCCTCGGGCAGGAACGAGCTCTCCTTGTCGATGGTCGTGTTGTTCGACCCGGCGAGGTCGGCGGAACCACCCCACAGCTCGGGGATCAGCGCACCCAGCGCCTGCAGCACCTTGCCGGAGGCGGCACGCGTCGCGACGCCCTTGCCCGGCTCGAAGACCGGGATCTTCTCCTCCCAGCCGGTGGGCAGCTCGCCTCGGCTGATGCGGTCGAACTCGGCGGCGCGCTCGGGGTTGTCGTCCCGCCACTGCTGCAGGGACTTCTCCCACTCGGCCTTCGCCTGGGCGCCGCGCTCCAGGGCCTTGCGGGCGTGGGTGATCACCTCGTCCTCGACGGCGAAGCTCTTCTCCGGGTCGAAGCCGAGGACGCGCTTGGTGGCCGCGACCTCCTCCTCGCCCAGCGCCGAGCCGTGCGCGGCCTCGGTGTTCTGCGCGGACGGGGCCGGCCAGGCGATGATCGAGCGCATCGCGATGAAGGACGGCTTGTCCGTGACCGCCTTGGCCTTCTGGACCGCCTCGTAGATGGCGGCCGGGTCCAGGTCGCCGTTCTCCTGAGCCTCCACGCGCTGCACGTGCCAGCCGTAGGCCTCGTACCGCAGAGTGGTGTCCTCGGACACGGCCGTCTCGGTGTCGCCCTCGATCGAGATGTGGTTGTCGTCCCACAGCAGGATCAGGTTGCCGAGCTTCTGGTGGCCGGCCAGCGAGGAGGCCTCCGCGGAGATGCCTTCCTGCAGGCAGCCGTCACCGGCGATGCAGTAGACGAAGTGGTCGAAGGGTGACTCGCCCTGCGGGGCCTCCGGGTCGAACAGACCGCGCTCGTAGCGGGCGGCCATCGCCATGCCCACGGCGTTGGCGACACCCTGGCCGAGCGGACCCGTGGTGGTCTCGACGCCCTTGGTGTGCCCGTACTCCGGGTGGCCCGGGGTCTTCGAACCCCAGGTGCGGAAGGACTCCAGGTCCTCGAGCTCCAGGCCGAAGCCGGCCAGGTAGAGCTGCGTGTAGAGGGTCAGGGAGGAGTGGCCGGCGGACAGCACGAAGCGGTCGCGCCCGACCCACTCCGGGTCGGCCGGGTCGTGCCGCATCACCTTCTGGAAGAGGGTGTAGGCGGCCGGGGCCAGGCTCATCGCCGTACCGGGATGGCCGTTGCCGACCTTCTGTACGGCGTCGGCGGCCAGGACACGGGCGGTGTCCACGGCCCGCCGGTCCAGCTCGGTCCACTCAAGGTCTGTGGTGGTCGGCTTGGTGCTCACCCTGGGTCAGGGCTCCTCTCCACATGTCGGTCGCCGGTCTTCGGGGCATGCCCCCATCCGGCCGCCGGCGCGCTTGCCGCCCGCCGGCCGCTGACGAGCCTACCCCCGTGAGGACGTGCATTTTTTCGAGTGTTTCCAGACTGCCGGGAGTCGGTTGGATCCGCCTCCCGACTGGCCGAACGCGCCATTTGGCACATGAATACGGAGGCGGTCATCTGAGCGCTCAATCGAGTGCCCACTCCCCTCTTATGGGGCGTGCGCCAACACGACCCCACCCCCGCGAAGGCCGGGGTATGGGCAACGTCTAAAGTGGCGTGGTACGCGCGAGCCTTTACCGGGACTTCACACGGGGAGGCTTGCTGGGATGTCTCTGTCAGGGGTGTGCGTGACGGCCGTCGAATCACGTCCAGCGGGCGTGCTGGGTGGTGCGAGCCAGGGCCCGGTTCACCGGCCGTTCGGGGCCCGTGTCAAGGCGTTCGTGGCGTTGACCAAGCCGCGGATCATCGAGTTGCTGCTCATCACCACCGTTCCGGTGATGTTCCTGGCCCAGCAGGGCGTGCCCGACCTCGGGCTGGTCCTGCTGACCTGTGTCGGCGGCTACCTCTCGGCGGGCGGCGCCAACGCGCTGAACATGTACATCGACCGGGACATCGACGCCCTGATGGACCGCACCTCGCAGCGGCCGCTGGTGACCGGCATGGTCAGCCCGCGCGAGTGCCTCGCCTTCGGCATCACCCTCGCGGTCGTCTCGACGCTCCTGTTCGGCCTCACCGTCAACTGGCTGTCCGCCTGGCTGTCCCTCGGCGCGCTCCTCTTCTACGTCGTCGTCTACACGATGATCCTCAAGCGGCGCACGTCGCAGAACATCGTGTGGGGCGGCATCGCGGGCTGCATGCCCGTGCTCATCGGCTGGTCGGCCGTGACGAACTCGCTCTCCTGGGCGCCCGTCATCCTGTTCATGGTGATCTTCTTCTGGACCCCGCCGCACTACTGGCCGCTGTCCATGAAGGTCAAGGACGACTACGCGCGCGTGGGCGTGCCGATGCTCCCGGTCATCGCCTCCAACAAGGTCGTCGCCAAGCAGATCGTCATCTACAGCTGGGTGATGGTCGCCGTGTCCCTGCTGCTCACCCCGCTCGGCTACACCGGCTGGTTCTACACGGCCGTCGCGCTGGCCGCCGGCGGCTGGTGGCTGTGGGAGGCGCACGCGCTGCAGAACCGGGCCAGGGCCGAGGCCACGGGCGTGAAGCTGAAGGAGATGCGGCTGTTCCACTGGTCGATCACCTACGTGTCGCTGCTGTTCGTGGCGATCGCGGTGGACCCGTTCCTGCGCTGACACACGCCGGGCGTACGTCACAGAGCCCTGCTCTCGTCAGCTGATCTACCCGCGAGTAGCATCCTGCCCATGGCAGACACGCAGCAGGTTGACGCGAGGGCCGAGCGCAGGGCCGCGAAGCTCGCCCGGGAGATCAGCGCCTTCGCCAAGGCGC
The DNA here is from genome assembly GCF_053611725.1 of Streptomyces sp. NPDC054783. Taxonomy (NCBI): domain Bacteria; kingdom Bacillati; phylum Actinomycetota; class Actinomycetes; order Kitasatosporales; family Streptomycetaceae; genus Streptomyces; species Streptomyces sp. NPDC054783. The sequence goes on from NZ_JBSHAY010000040.1 coordinate 41,207, forward strand.
ACGGCGGTGCCGAGGGTCAGGTGGCCTACATCGGCGAGCGCGGCGCCCGCATCGTCCTCGTCGGCGAGGACGGCGGCTGGGGCGACCTGGTGGCCCCCAGCACCGAGATCGCCGAGAAGGCCGTCGAGAAGTCCGGCATCACCGTCCACGAGTCCTTCGACGGCGAGTTCGCCGCCAAGGTGACGACGGGTTCGTACGAGTGGAAGAGGATGGCCGGCATTCAGCTCGGCGGGTGATGAGCGCGCTCCGAAGGGGTGCGGGGAGCTGAGCGACAAGCCACAGGCGGCCCCCGGCCGCCGATGAACCCGCAGTCCCGACCGCGACCTCGAACCCCGTTCACCCGTTAGGACCTGTAGGCCAGCGCAGCGTCCACGCGTCCTACGGGGAGTCCGGATGATCGAAACGCCGTCCCTCGTGGACCAGTACTGCCACGGCGTACTGCGAACAGAGCTGGGCCTCGGCACCTTCGAGGCCCAGCTCTCCCGCACCGAAGGACCGCCCGCGGCCGGCACCACCCTCTTCGACACCCAGACGGGATTCGCCGTACGGCGCTGGTGCCCGCCCCTGCTCGGCCTGGAGCCGCACTGCCCGCCCGCCCGCTATCTGGCCCGGCGCCGGGAACTGGGCGTCCTGGAAGCGGGCCGCAGGCTGCTGCGCGGCAGCGGCATCACCACCTACCTCGTCGACACCGGCCTGCCCGGCGACCTCACCGGCCCCGCCGAGCTGGCCTCCGCCGGCTCCGCCCAGGCCCACGAGATCATCCGGCTCGAGCAGCTCGCGGAGCAGGTCGCCGACACCTCCGGCACCGTCGAGTCCTTCCTCGCCAACCTCGCCGAATCGGTGCACGGAGCCGCCGCGAACGCGGTCGCCTTCACCTCCGTCGCCGGGCTGGGACACGGCCTCGCGCTCGCGCCCGAGCCGCCGGGACCGGGGGAGGTGCGGGGCGCGGTGGGCCGCTGGCTGGCCGGGCGGCGGGTCGGCGGGCCGCTCACCGACCCCGTGCTGCTACGGCACCTGCTGTGGATCGCCGTGGCCTCCGGCCGCCCGCTCCAGCTGCACGCCGGGCTCGGCGAGCCGAGCTCCCGCATCGACCGCACCGACCCCGTGCTGCTCACCGACTTCGTGCGGGCCACGGCGGGCCTCGGCACGGACCTGATCCTGCTGCACGGTTACCCCTACCACCGTCACGCCGCCCATCTGGCCGGCGTCTTCCCGCACGTCTACACCGACTCCGGCGCCGCACTCGTGCGCACCGGCGCCCGCGCGGCCACCGTCCTCGCCGAGATCCTGGAGCTGGCCCCGTTCGGCAAGATCCTCTTCTCCACGGGCGCGCACGGCCTGCCCGAGCTGCACGTGGTGGGAGCACGGCTGTTCCGCGAGGCCCTCGGCCGGGTCCTGGGCACCTGGGTCGCCGAGAGCGCCTGGTCCCTGGAGGACGCTCAGCGGGTGGCCCGGATGGTCGCGGCGGACAACGCGCGCCGGGTTTACGGACTGGCGTGAGCTGTCCAGACTGGGCGGATGCCGACCGCATCGCTGCTCGACCGGTTCCTCGACGGACTCACGCCGCTGCGACCCCGCGCGGTGTGGGCACACGGCTCACTGGCCGGGGGTGACTATCAGGAGGGCCGCAGCGACCTGGACCTGATCGCCGTACTGCCGGGGCCGGTGCGCCTCGGGACCGTACGGCGGGTGGTGAAACTGCACCGGCGGCTGCGGGCCGAACCCCTCGCCGCGAAACTCCACTGCAGCTATCTGACCCCGGCCACCCTGGGCGACCCGGACCACTCGCACCTCACCTGGGCCCACGGACGCCCGATGCGCCGCCCGGTCACCCCCGTCACCCGGCGCGAGCTGCACGACTTCGGGCGGGTGCTGCACGGCGCGTCGCCGGCCGGGCTGCTCCCGCCGGTGCCGGAGCGGCAGCTGCACGACTTCGTCGTACGGGACCAGCGGGACTACTGGCGTCCGGCGGTGGACAGGGCCCGGCTGTGGCGGCAGGACGCGTGGGTGGACCTGGGCCTGCTGACCTTCGCCCGGGCCACGGTGACCCTGCGGGACGGGCGGCTGATCTCGAAGCGGGAGGCGCTCGCCGAACTCCCGGCGCTCAGTGCCCCGGTGGAGGTCGTCGAGGACATCACTCGCCGGCGTTACGACGACGCTCCCGCCCCCGCGGACGGGGACTGGCTCGACCGCCGCGCCGAGCTGACCCGCGCCTATCTCGCCCCGGCGATCGACACGCTGGTCACCACCTACGGGTGACTCACGCGCGCGTGCCCACCGTCACCTCGGCCGAGGGGCCGGGCAGGTCCAGGGTGGCCTCCGGGCGTTCGCGGAGCGCCAGCAGGACGCGCAGGACGCCGATCCACACCAGGCAGGAGCCGAGCATGTGCAGGCCCACCAGCAGTTCGGGCAGGTGGGTGAAGTACTGCACGTAACCGATCACACCCTGGGCGAGCAGGATCAGGAACAGATCGCGGGTGCGGGCGAGGGGCCCCTTCGGCGCGTCCACCGCCTTCAGCACGAACCACAGCGCGAACGTCAGCGTCACCACGATCCAGGCGAGCACCGCGTGCAGCTTGGCCACCGTCTCCCAGTCGATGGGGATCCGCTTGACGTCGCTGGAGTCGCCCGCGTGCGGACCGGCTCCGGTCACCACCGTGCCGACCGCGATGAGCAGCAGGGACGCCGCCACCAGGAACCACACCAGCTGCCCCACGGCCTTGCCGACCAGCGGCCGGGGCGCGCCGTCGCCCTCGCGGGTGCGCTGCCACATCACCGCGGCGACGGTGGTCAGGGCCGTCGCGAGCAGGAAGTGGGCCGCGACGGTGTACGGGTTGAGGCCCACGAGCACCACGATGCCGCCGAGGACCGCGTTGCTCATCACCAGCCAGAACTGCGCCCACCCGAGCCGGGTCAGGCTGCGCCGGTACGGCTTCTCGGAGCGGGCGGCGATGATCGCCCAGCCGACGGCGGCGCACAGCACGTACGTCAGCATCCGGTTGCCGAACTCGATCGCGCTGTGGTAGCTCAGCGCGGTCGTCGGCGTCAGCGAGCCGTCGGTGCACTCGGGCCAGGTCGGGCAGCCCAGGCCGGAACCGGTCAGGCGGACGGCACCGCCGGTGACGACGATGACCACCGACATCACGAGCGCGGCGAGGGCCGCCCGCTGGACCGTCCTGGGGGACGGGGTCCAGCGTTCGGCGATGAAGGCGAGCGGGTTGCGCACGGCCGCTGCGGCGTCGGCGGGGTTCAGCTTGGGCACGCCCCCCATCGTAGGCCGCCGCTTGTGCACGCTTTCACGAGGGTCCACCGTGACGCCTCACTCCCAGCGGAAGAACTTGCCCGCCGCGGCCAGCCCGACGACCGCCCACACCGCGAGGATGCCCAGGTCGCCCCACGGCATCCCGGTGCCGTGCTGGAGCACGTCCCGCAGCCCGCCGGAGAGCGCCGAGATGGGCAGCAGTCCGAGCACGTGCTGCGCGGCCGGGCCGAACTTGTCCAGCGGCACGATGACCCCGCCGCCGACGAGCAGCAGCAGGAAGACCAGGTTGGCGGCGGCCAGGGTCGCCTCCGCCTTCAGGGTGCCCGCCATCAGCAGGCCGAGCCCGGAGAAGGCGGCCGTACCGAGGATCAGCAGGAGCAGGACGGCGGCCGGGTTGCCGTGCGGGGACCAGCCCAGCGCGAAGGCGATCACCGTCAGCAGGATCACCTGGAGGATCTCGGTGACCAGCACGGACGCGGTCTTCGCGGTCATCAGGCCCCAGCGGGGCAGCGGCGAGGAGGCGAGCCGCTTGAGCACGCCGTAGCGGCGCTCGAAACCGGTCGCGATGGCCTGCCCGGTGAACGCCGTCGACATCACGGCGAGCGCCAGGATGCCGGGGGCGAGGAAGTCGACGGCCTTGCCCTTGCCGGTGTCCACGATGTCCACCGAGCCGAAGAGCACCAGAAGCAGGGTCGGGATGACGACCGTCAGCAGCAGCTGCTCGCCGTTGCGCAGCAGCATCTTCGTCTCCAGCGCCGCCTGCGCCGCGATCATGCGGGGGAGGGGCGCCGCGCCCGGCTTGGGGGCGTATGTACCGGTCGCGGTCGTCATGAGCGCAGCTCCTTGCCCGTCAGCTCCAGGCTGTGTCCTTCCGGGGGGCAACCCCCGGGCCCCCGGCCGGTCTCCGTGTGAGCGGGAATCATGACCGCAGCTCCTTGCCCGTCAGCTCCAGGCCGTGTCGTTCCGGGGGGCAACCCCCGGGCCCCCGGCCGGTCTCCGTGTGAGCGGGAATCATGACCGCAGCTCCTTGCCCGTCAGCTCCAGGCTGTGTCCTTCCGGGGGGCAACCCCCGGGCCCCCGGCCGGTCTCCGTGTGAGCGGGAATCATGACCGCAGCTCCTTGCCCGTCAGCTCCAGAAATACGTCCTCCAGCGTGTGCCGTTCCACCGAGATCCGGTCCGGCATCACTCCGTGCTGGGCGCACCAGGAGGTCACGGTGGCCAGCAGCTGCGGGTCGACCTTGCCGACGACCCGGTAGGCGCCCGGGGTGAGCTCGGCGGCCGTGCAGTCGGCCGGGAGGGCCTTCAGCAGGGAGCCCACGTCGAGGCCGGGGCGGCCGGTGAAGCGCAGGGTGTTCTCGGCGCCGCCCTTGCACAGCTCCTCCGGGGAGCCCTGGGCGATGACCCGGCCGCCGTCGATGATCGCCACGTCGTCGGCGAGTTCCTCGGCCTCTTCCATGTGGTGGGTGGTGAGGATCACCGAGACGCCGTCGGCGCGCAGGTCCCTCACCAGGTCCCAGGTGGCCCGGCGGGCCTGCGGGTCCAGGCCGGCCGTCGGTTCGTCCAGGAACACCAGCTCCGGGCGCCCGACGACGGCCATGGCGAGCGCGAGGCGCTGCTGCTGGCCGCCGGACAGCCGCCGGTAGCCGGTCCGGCCGCAGCTGCCCAGGCCCAGCCGCTCGATCAGGGCGTCCACGTCCAGCGGGTGCGCGTGCAGCTTCGCGACGTGTCTGAGCATCTCGTCGGCCCGGGCACCGGAGTACACGCCGCCGGACTGGAGCATCACGCCGATACGGGGACGCAGCTCGGCGGACTGGCGTACGGGGTCGAGGCCCAGGACGCGCACCGTGCCGGAATCCGGCTTCCGGTACCCCTCGCAGGTCTCGACCGTCGTCGTCTTCCCCGCCCCGTTGGGGCCGAGTACGGCGGTCACGCCCGTTTTGGCCACCAGGTCGAGGCCGTCCACCGCGGTCTTCGTGCCGTACCGCTTCACCAGGGCCTGGACCTGGACCACGGGCTCGCTTCGCATGAATCCAGAGTCTAGGGAGACCCCGGACCGCTCGGGCGCGGGGGTGGGCGAAGTCCTTCGCACGGGGTTCTGGCGGGCCGGGCTACTCCTCGCGGGGCCGGTGCAGCGGCAGCCACCGCTCGGCGTAGGCGACCGCGTCCGCCACCGGGAACAGCCGTGCGTCCGCCGCGCCGACCCTGCCGCGTACGACGGGCCGGTCCCGTTCGAAGTCGTGGCCGAGTTCGTCGAACCGGTCGGAGTCGATCGACACCTCGACCAGTGTCTCCCAGCCGCCGCCGGGAGCGGGCCGCCCGACCTCCACCAGCGGGGCGGGTATCCGGTACTCGGCCAGGTGGAAGGCGGTGCAGGAGTCGTAGCCCGCGCCGAGCAGCAGGACCCGGGCACCCAGCTTCTCCAGCCGGGCCAGCGGGCTGCGCTCGCCGAGCCGGCAGTCGGGGGCGTGTCCGTCGGTGATCTTCCGCGCGCGGGGTCCGAGCGCCGCGAACGAGGTGTGCGGGTGCGCGCTGCGCAGGGCACCCGGCCAGGTCCGCACGGTCTCGGGGACCACACCGACCCCGCGGGTTTGGGTGATCAGCGGGTCGTACGGCGGCATGGTGGCCCGGATGCGGTCCCACCACTCCCGGGGCACGGGCGGCCTGCCCCACAGCGCGGGGTCCGACAGGTCGGCCGACTGGGCGGGCACGACGAGCGTGCCCGAGGGGCCGAGGGCGTCGAGAAGTCCCTGGACGACCGCGACGGCCCCTCCGTTGACCCAGCCGAGGGAGCTGAGCGAGGAGTGGACGAGGAGGGTCTCGCCGGTCTCGACACCCAAGAGGCGTAGTTGTGCGGCAAGAGTGTCGCGGGTGACAAGAGGGCCGGTCGGAGGGGGTGTCGGCATGGTGGGCGAGTCTTCCGGACGGGAGTGCGTACCGCCACTGATTTGCCTGCTCACGGCCTTGGCGGATGATCGATCAAAGATCGTTTCCGCAGGTCGGATTAGGTATGCCTAAGTGATGCAGGGCACCGCTCGATGATCCGGACGGCGCTTGTCAGGCCCCGAGGAATTACGCAACAATGGCGTTGTGAAAAACGTCGGCGAGGCTCGGGAGACCCCCCTGGGGGCCCCGCAGGAGGAACTTGCGACCGGTGAGCGCTCCACGCGCAACCGTGTCGCGCGCTCCATCCTGGACCACGGCCCGTCCACCGTCGCCGAACTCGCCGGCCGGCTGGGACTGACCCAGGCGGCCGTCCGGCGTCACCTGGACGCACTGGTCGCCGACGACGTCGTGGAGGCCCGCGAACAGCGTGTGTACGGCACGCGCACGCGCGGCCGCCCCGCCAAGGTCTTCGCGCTGACCGACTGCGGCCGGGACGCCTTCGACCAGTCGTACGACAAGCTCGCCGTGGACGCGCTCCGCTGGATCGCAGAGCAGGGCGGGGGCCCCGAGGCGGTCGCGGCCTTCGCCCGCGCCCGGATCGCCGCCCAGGCGAGCGCGTACCGCAAGGCGATCGAGGCGGTCACGCCGGACAAGCGCGCCGAAGCCCTGGCCAAGGCCTTGAGTGTCGACGGGTACGCTGCTACGGCGCGCAGCGCACCGGTCGGCGAGCAGCTGTGCCAGCACCACTGCCCGGTCGCCCACGTCGCGGAGCAGTTCCCGCAGCTGTGCGAGGCGGAGACGGAGATCTTCGCGGAGCTGCTGGGTACCCACGTCCAGCGACTGGCGACCATCGCGCACGGCGACGGCGTCTGCACGACGTTCATCCCCAAGACATCCACTGACGCACCTGCAAGCACGGCCGGGAGGAACCCCGCATGACTCTCCCCACGGAGACTGCCCACCCCGAACTCGAGGGCCTGGGCAAGTACGAATACGGCTGGGCCGACTCCGACGTGGCCGGTGCCTCCGCCAGGCGCGGCCTGAACGAGGAGGTCGTCCGCGACATCTCCGGCAAGAAGTCGGAGCCGGAGTGGATGACCAAGCTGCGCCTGAAGGGCCTGAAGCTCTTCGAGAAGAAGCCGATGCCGAACTGGGGCTCCGACCTCTCGGGCATCGACTTCGACAACATCAAGTACTTCGTGCGCTCCACGGAGAAGCAGGCGGAGTCCTGGGAGGACCTGCCCGAGGACATCAAGAACACGTACGACAAGCTGGGCATCCCGGAGGCGGAGAAGCAGCGCCTCGTCGCCGGCGTCGCCGCCCAGTACGAGTCGGAGGTCGTCTACCACCAGATCCGCGAGGACCTGGAGGAGCAGGGCGTCATCTTCCTCGACACCGACACCGCGCTGAAGGAGCACCCGGAGCTCTTCAAGGAGTACTTCGGCACGGTCATCCCGGCCGGTGACAACAAGTTCGCCGCGCTGAACACCGCCGTGTGGTCGGGTGGCTCCTTCATCTACGTCCCGAAGGGCGTCCACGTCGAGATCCCGCTGCAGGCCTACTTCCGCATCAACACGGAGAACATGGGCCAGTTCGAGCGGACCCTGATCATCGTCGACGAGGGTGCCTACGTGCACTACGTCGAGGGCTGCACGGCCCCGATCTACAAGTCGGACTCGCTGCACTCCGCGGTCGTCGAGATCATCGTCAAGAAGAACGCCCGCTGCCGCTACACGACCATCCAGAACTGGTCGAACAACGTCTACAACCTGGTCACCAAGCGCGCCGTGGCCTACGAGGGCGCGACCATGGAGTGGATCGACGGCAACATCGGCTCCAAGGTGACGATGAAGTACCCGGCCGTCTACCTGATGGGCGAGCACGCCAAGGGCGAGACCCTGTCCATCGCCTTCGCGGGCGAGGGCCAGCACCAGGACGCCGGTTCGAAGATGGTCCACATGGCGCCGAACACCTCGTCCAACATCGTCTCCAAGTCGGTGGCGCGCGGTGGCGGCCGTACCTCGTACCGCGGCCTGGTCGAGATCGGCGAGGGTGCCCACGGCTCCAAGTCCAACGTGCTGTGTGACGCGCTGCTGGTCGACACCATCTCCCGCTCCGACACGTACCCCTACGTCGACGTCCGCGAGGACGACGTGTCCATGGGTCACGAGGCGACCGTCTCCAAGGTCTCCGAGGACCAGCTCTTCTACCTGATGAGCCGCGGTCTCACCGAGTTCGAGGCGATGGCGATGATCGTGCGCGGCTTCGTCGAGCCGATCGCCAAGGAACTGCCCATGGAGTACGCCCTCGAGCTCAACCGGCTGATCGAGCTGCAGATGGAAGGCGCTGTCGGTTAGTCACCGGTCCGCCCGACGAACAGCACGCAGATTTCTTGACGTAGGAAGAGAGCACAACGACAGCCATGGCTGAGGCCCAGAACATCCCGGTGGGCTCCACCACCGCCGGCCAGATCGCGGTCGCCGCCGAGTCGACCGTCGTCTCGCGCATGAGCGCGCCCCCGTCCTTCGACGTGGCGGACTTCCCGGTACCGCACGGCCGCGAGGAGGAGTGGCGGTTCACGCCGCTCGAGCGCCTGCGCGGTCTGCACGACGGCACCGCCGTCGCGAACGGCGACGGTGTGAAGGTCGACGTCCAGGCCCCCGAGGGCGTCACCGTCGAGACCGTCGGCCGTGACGACGCGCGCCTCGGCAGGGCGGGCACCCCGGTGGACCGCGTCGCCGCCCAGGCGTACTCGGCCTTCGAGAAGGCCTCGGTCGTGACCGTCCCCAAGGAGACCGTCCTCACCGAGCCGATCCGCATCGCGGTGCACGGCCAGGGCGGCACCGCCTTCGGCCACCAAGTGATCGAGCTGGGCAACTTCGCCGAGGCCGTCGTGGTCATCGACCACACCGGTGACGCGGTGCTCGCCGCCAACGTCGACTACGTCCTCGGTGACGGCGCCAAGCTGACCGTCGTCTCCGTCCAGGACTGGGACGACAAGGCCGTGCACGTGGGCCAGCACAACGCGCTGGTCGGCCGGGACGCCTCCTTCAAGTCCGTGGTCGTCACCTTCGGCGGCGATGTCGTCCGCCTGCACCCGCGCGTGTCCTACGCCGGCCCCGGCGGCGAGGCCGAGCTGTTGGGCCTGTACTTCACCGACGCCGGACAGCACCAGGAGCACCGCCTGCTGGTCACCCACAACACCCCGCACTGCAAGTCGAACGTCGTCTACAAGGGCGCGCTCCAGGGCGACGACGCGCACGCGGTCTGGATCGGTGACGTGCTCATCGAGGCCAAGGCCGAGGGCACGGACACCTACGAGATGAACCGCAACCTGGTCCTCACGGACGGCGCGCGCGTCGACTCGGTGCCGAACCTGGAGATCGAGACCGGCGAGATCGTCGGCGCCGGCCACGCCTCCGCGACCGGCCGCTTCGACGACGAGCAGCTCTTCTACCTGATGGCCCGCGGCATCCCGGAGCACGAGGCCCGCCGCCTGGTGGTCCGCGGCTTCTTCGCCGAGCTGGTCCAGCAGATCGGTGTCGCCGACATCGAGGAGCGCCTGCTCGCCAAGATCGAGGAGGAGCTGGAGGCTTCGGTCGCATGACCTTCGTACGCGTCTGCGGGCTGAGCGAGCTGGAGGAGGACACCCCGAAGCGGGTGGAGATCGACAGCACGCCGGTCTCGGTCGTCAAGACCGAGGGCGAGGTGTTCGCGATCTACGACATCTGCTCCCACGCGAACGTCTCGCTCTCCGAGGGCGAGGTGGAGGACTGCCAGATCGAGTGCTGGCTGCACGGCTCCGCCTTCGACCTGCGCACCGGCAAGCCGTCCGGCCTCCCGGCCACGCGCCCCGTCCCCGTATACCCCGTAAAGATCGAAGGGGACGACGTACTCGTCTCCCTCACCCAGGAGTCCTGAGGCACCCATGGCAACGCTTGAAATCCGAGACCTGCACGTCACCGTCGAGGCCGACAACGCCACGAAGGAGATCCTCAAGGGCGTCGACCTCACCGTGAAGCAGGGCGAGACGCACGCCATCATGGGCCCCAACGGCTCCGGCAAGTCGACCCTCGCCTACTCCCTCGCGGGTCACCCGAAGTACACGATCACCAGCGGCACCGTCACCCTCGACGGCGAGGACGTCCTGGAGATGTCCGTCGACGAGCGCGCCCGCGCCGGCCTGTTCCTGGCGATGCAGTACCCGGTCGAGGTCCCCGGCGTCTCGGTCTCCAACTTCCTGCGCACCTCCGCCACCGCCGTCCGCGGCGAGGCCCCCAAGCTGCGCACCTGGGTGAAGGAGGTCAAGGAGGCCATGGAGCGCCTCAACATGGACCCGTCCTTCGCCGAGCGCAACGTCAACGAGGGCTTCTCCGGCGGTGAGAAGAAGCGCCACGAGATCCTCCAGCTGGAGCTGCTCAAGCCGAAGGTCGCGATCCTGGACGAGACGGACTCCGGTCTGGACGTCGACGCGCTCCGCATCGTCTCCGAGGGCGTCAACCGCGTCCGCGAGACCGGCGAGGTCGGCACCCTGCTGATCACGCACTACACGCGCATCCTGCGCTACATCAAGCCCGACTTCGTCCACGTCTTCTCCGCGGGCCGGATCGTCGAGTCCGGCGGTGCCGAGCTGGCCGACAAGCTGGAGGACGAGGGCTACGAGGCATACACGAAGGGTGGCGTATCCGCGTGACACAGCTGCCGGGCCTCCTCGACACCGAGGCGATCCGCAAGGACTTCCCCGTACTGGACCGTCTGGTCCACGACGGCAAGAAGCTCGTGTACCTGGACAACGCGGCGACCTCGCAGAAGCCGCGCCAGGTGCTGGACGCCCTGAGCGAGTACTACGAGCGCTACAACGCCAACGTCCACCGCGGTGTGCATGTGCTCGCCGAGGAGGCCACGGCGCTGTACGAGGGCGCGCGCGACAAGGTCGCCGAGTTCGTCAACGCGCCGAGCCGCGACGAGGTGATCTTCACCAAGAACGCTTCCGAGTCGCTGAACCTCGTGGCGAACATGCTGGGCTGGGCCGAGGAGCCCTACCGGGTGGACCACGAGACCGAGATCGTCATCACGGAGATGGAGCACCACTCCAACATCGTGCCGTGGCAGCTGCTCGCGCAGCGCACCGGCGCGAAGCTGAAGTGGTTCGGTCTCACGGACGACGGCCGGCTGGACCTGACCAACATCGACGAGGTCATCACGGAGAAGACGAAGATCGTCTCCTTCGTGCTGGTGTCGAACATCCTGGGCACGGTCAACCCGGTCGAGGCGATAGTGCGCCGCGCCCAGGAGGTCGGCGCGCTGGTCTGCATCGACGCCTCCCAGGCCGCCCCGCACATGCCGCTGGACGTGCAGGCCCTGCAGGCCGACTTCGTGGCCTTCACCGGTCACAAGATGTGCGGCCCGACGGGCATCGGCGTCCTGTGGGGCCGCCAGGAACTCCTGGAGGACCTTCCGCCCTTCCTGGGCGGCGGCGAGATGATCGAGACGGTCTCGATGCACTCCTCCACCTACGCCCCCGCGCCGCACAAGTTCGAGGCGGGCACGCCCCCGATCGCGCAGGCGGTCGGTCTCGGCGCGGCGATCGACTACCTCCAGTCGATCGGCATGGAGAAGATCCTCGCCCATGAGCACGCGCTGACCGAGTACGCGGTCCAGCGTCTGCAGAAGGTCCCGGACCTGAGGATCATCGGCCCGACCACGGCCGAGGACCGGGGCGCCGCGATGTCCTTCACGCTCGGTGACATCCACCCGCACGACGTGGGCCAGGTCCTCGACGAGCAGGGCATCGCGGTCCGCGTCGGCCACCACTGCGCGCGCCCGGTCTGTCTCCGGTACGGAATTCCTGCGACCACGCGAGCGTCGTTCTATCTGTACTCCACGCCGGCCGAGATCGACGCACTGGTCGAGGGGCTGGAGCACGTACGGAACTTCTTCGGCTGAGAGGCGTGAGCTGAGACCGTGAAGCTGGACTCGATGTACCAGGAAGTCATCCTGGACCACTACAAGAACCCCCACGGGCGTGGTCTGCGGGATGGCGACGCCGAGGTGCACCATGTGAACCCGACGTGCGGCGACGAGATCACCCTCCGCGTGAAGTACGACGGCACGAAGATCGCGGACGTCTCGTACGAGGGCCAGGGCTGCTCCATCAGCCAGGCGAGCGCGTCGGTCCTCAACGAGCTGCTGGTCGGCAAGGACGTGACCGAGGCGCAGAAGATCCAGGAGACCTTCCTGGAGCTGATGCAGTCCAAGGGCCGGATCGAGCCCGACGACGCGATGGAGGAAATCCTGGAGGACGCGGTCGCGTTCGCCGGTGTCTCCAAGTACCCCGCGCGGGTCAAGTGCGCCCTCCTGAGCTGGATGGCGTGGAAGGACGCGACGGCCCAGGCGCTGGGTGGCGCCGACGCCGAAAGGAAGACGGCATGACCGACACCGCAGAGATGAAGCCGGCCTCCGAGGAGGAGCTGCGCGAGGCCCTGATGGACGTCGTCGACCCCGAGCTGGGCATCGACGTCGTCAACCTCGGCCTGATCTACGGCATCCACATCGACGAGTCCAACATCGCGACCGTCGACATGACCCTCACCTCGGCGGCCTGCCCGCTGACGGACGTCATCGAGGACCAGGCCAAGTCCGCCACGGACGGCCTGGTCAGCGAGCTTCGCATCAACTGGGTCTGGATGCCGCCGTGGGGCCCGGACAAGATCACGGACGACGGTCGCGAGCAGCTGCGCGCGCTCGGCTTCAACGTCTGATCCCGTTCGGGTTCAACGCCCGACTCCGCTTCGGCAAAACGGCCGTACCGTTCGCGGTACGGCCGTTTCGCGTGTCCCGTCGTCCATGCCCCACCAGGCGCTCCGAACCGTGGAGCGAAGTCCCGGTTCTCGACGACCACTGTTCTCAACGACGGGGAAAGACAGTGCTGTTCGTACGGATCGGCAGGGAGTGGGCGCGCCTGTTGGCACCCGGACCGGCCGACCGGAGCGGGCCTGCCGAGGCCGCTGTCGTGGGCTCCTTCTCCGTCCGGGCCGGACTGCGCATGCCCGGCCCGAAGAACCTCGTACCTCGTACCCGCACGGAAGAAGGGGGTCCAGCTCGTTCCGGCCCCGGGCGGGGCGGGGCGAGACGCCCTGGCGGCGCGGGGGTGAGGTGCACCTGTGTCCGCGCGATGTGTACGCTCGTACACATGGGATATCTGACACTCGCCGGCGCCATCGCCGCCGAGGTCGCCGCGACGACGGCGATGAAGTACAGCGAGGGATTCAGCCGGTTCTGGCCCTCGCTCGTGACGGCTCTGGGCTACCTCGTCTCCTTCGCGCTGCTCGCCCGGACGCTGAAGACCGTCCAGATCGGCACGGCGTACGCGATCTGGTCCGGCGTGGGCACCGCGGCCATCGCCCTGCTCGGGCTGCTGCTGTTCGGGGAGGGGCTGGGCGTCGCCAAGGTCGGCGGGATCCTGCTGATCATCGGGGGCGTGGTCGTGCTGAACCTGGGCGGGGCGAGCCACTGATGCCCCGCCGCTACGACCCCGACCGGCGCCGGCGCCTCATCGACGCGGCGATCCGCGTGGTCGGCCGGGACGGCATCGCAGGTCTCAGCCACCGCGCCGTCGCCGCCGAGGCCGACGTACCGCTCGGCTCCACGACGTACCACTTCGCCACCCTGGAAGAGCTGATGGTCGCCGCGCTGCGGCAGTCCAACGAGAACTTCGGCCGGGTGCTGGCCGAGCGGCTGCCGAAGGACGGTCAGGGCGATCTCGCCGCCGACCTCGCCGGCGCGCTCGGAGTGTGGCTGGGCGGCGACCGTACCGGCGTGGAGCTGGAGTACGAGCTGTATCTGGCGGCCCTGCGCCGGCCCGCCCTGCGCCCCGTCGCCGCCGAGTGGACCGAGGATGCGGCGGCGCTGCTGGCCCGCCGCACCGACCCGGTCACCGCCCGGGCCCTGCTCGCGCTGTTGGACGGGATCTGTCTGCAGGTGCTGTTGACGGGCGGTTCGTACGACGAGGAGTACGCCCGCGCCGCCCTCGCTCGGCTGATCCCCTGAAGCGGCGCCCGGCACGTGAGACGCGGTTCGCCCCGACCACCCCGCCCACGTTAGGTTTTCTCCCATGACCGACTCTGCTTCCCGTACCACCGGCGCCGTCGCCGCCGGCCTCGCCACCATCGCCTCCGACGGCACCGTCCTCGACACCTGGTTCCCGGCCCCCGAGCTGGTCGCGGAGCCGGGCCCGGCCGGCACCGAGCGGCTCACCGCCGAGCAGGCGGCACAGCTGCTGGGCGGCGGCGCGACCGCGGCGGTCGGCCCGGACGCCCGCCGGGGCGTCGAGGTGGTCGCGGTCCGCACGGTCATCGCCTCCCTCGACGAGAAGCCGCTCGACGCCCACGACGTCTACCTGCGTCTGCACCTGCTCTCGCACCGCCTGGTCAAGCCGCACGGCCAGAGCCTGGACGGCATCTTCGGCCACCTCGCCAACGTCGCCTGGACCTCGCTCGGCCCGGTCGCCGTGGACGACATCGAGAAGGTGCGGCTCAACGCCCGCGCCGAGGGCCTGCACCTGCAGGTCACCTCGATCGACAAGTTCCCGCGCATGACGGACTACGTCGCCCCGAAGGGCGTCCGCATCGCCGACGCCGACCGGGTCCGCCTCGGCGCGCACCTCGCCGCGGGCACCACCGTCATGCACGAGGGCTTCGTCAACTTCAACGCCGGCACGCTCGGCACGTCGATGGTCGAGGGCCGGATCTCCGCGGGCGTCGTGGTCGGCAACGGTTCCGACATCGGCGGCGGCGCCTCCACCATGGGCACCCTGTCCGGCGGCGGCAACGTGATCATCTCCATCGGCGAGCGCTGCCTGATCGGTGCCGAGGCGGGCGTCGGTATCGCGCTCGGCGACGAGTGCGTGGTCGAGGCCGGCCTCTACATCACCGCGGGCACCCTGGTCACCATGCCCGACGGCCAGATCGTCAAGGCCCGCGAGCTGAACGGCGCCTCCAACATCCTCTTCCGCCGCAACTCGGTCACCGGCAAGGTCGAGGCCCGCCCGAACAACGCGGTCTGGGGCGGCCTGAACGACATCCTGCACAGCCACAACTGACGTACGGCGGCCGTGACTTGCGGCCGCCTGATGGATCAACGTCCTGACCTGCTGCTGAGCTGCCGGCAGTTGTCGGCGTTGGTCATCGCTGAGCGCCCTTCCACGGCCCGAGGACGGCCCGGGAGGGCGCTCGTGCATGAGCACCGCACGAGGAGTTCGCTCTACGCCCGCCCCTGACGTCGGCGTCGGCTGGTCCGGCGGTCGCGCGAGGGCGTTGCTGTGTGCCGCTGTCCGGCCTCGTCGATGTCAGCGTTGGATGTCACCGAAACAGTTGCGGAACTGGGCAGACCTCCAACGGTTCCTCCGGCCGTCGTCGTCCCGCCTGGACAGCACGAAACCGCCCCACTTCAGGGGCTGACTGCACTCGGGACAGGACGGGGCGTCGTCGGCCATATGACGAACCCTGAGCGGGGCTATCGGTTGATCGGGATCTCGTAGACGATCTCGCAGTGCACGGCGGGCACGACGATGTCGGCCGTCTCCACGGGCCGCCCCTGGTCGCTGTAGTACGTCCGCCGGATGTGCGTGACGAGCGCGGCCTTCTGGATGCCCAGGAGTGACGCCTCCTCGGCGGTCGCCTGCCTCGGCTCCGGCTGCTCCACGGCGTGGCTGACGGTGACACCGATCGCGGCCATGCGGTTCACGACCCCCGCCCCGGCGTGCGGCCCTCCCTCGGGGAGGACGACGAGTGTGCCGGCGGTGAGGTCGTACAGCTCCCAGCTCGTGGACAGCTGCACGAGCCTGCCGTCGGCCACTAGCCCTAACTGGTTAACTAGCGTCACTGAAAGTGGTTTTCCGGTGACGGAGGCTGCCCTGTGCCCCACGGCCGCGTCCTGTGGTCGTCGCTCCCCACCTGTCGGCTGAAGCCTGGTCGGCCCTGGCGGGGGTCTGCTGATGCCTCCTCGCCAACATGTTCAAGTCACTGGCGCCTCGGCCGTTCCCCACCGGTCGACCGCGTGCCGTATCGGCACACACCTTGCTTGCGTGGAGGCCTCCTGGGTCTCTGCACCGATCGACCTGCCGATCGTCTACGAGGCGTGTTCCTGCCCGTGTCACTCGGTGTGCGACCTGTCCACGCTCGCGCAGGTGCAGCGGTGACCGGCCGGGCGCCCGGCGGCGCGCTGGAATCCAACATTGAGAGCACTGCGGCCACCGTGCAACGGGGAGACGTCATCCAACTCGCAGGCAGGGCCTGCAGGGTAATGGACCTCTTCCAACTCCCGCAGGGGGCCAAGCAGCTCCTCTTCGAGTCAGGTGAGCTGCTGACCGTGCACGCGCGAACCCGGCTCGCCGCCGTTCGTGTGCTCAGAAGGCGGTGATCCGGTCCGTGTCTTCACGTCAGCACGCCATCGCCGGCGATCGCGTCGACGCGGTCTTCACCACCCGCCACATGACCGTGGAGAGGAGCAGGCCTCGGACGTCCTCGACGACCAGGACGCAGGCCTGGGAGACCTGCGACGGCTGACGAAGGAACTGACCGGGGCTTTGCGCGACGTACTCCGCGTCGCTACGAGCCGCGGTCACCTCCTGGAGGTGAGCGACGCTCATCGCCCCTGACGGGGACGGTTGCCTCTGAGCAGCTGTGGCGGTGCCCTTCCGTTCCTTCTTGACGCTTCGAGCGGCACGGACTCCTCAACGGCCTGCTCAGTGCAGCCTGACTTGCCGGTCTACTGATCACGGGTCTCGCTGACCAGCGAGACTGACGAAGCCCACGGCTCTGAACTGCTCAGAGGCCGTGGGCCTCTGTCGTTGTTGGTTAGCATCGGGTGACCTCGGACGGCCCAGAGACGGCCCGAGCTCCACCGTCGGCTGTCGCCAGCCTGGGGAAGACCTCCTCGTCCCGAACTATCGGCCGGACGGTCAGTGCGGTCCAGGACGCTGGTTATGGGGACTTCGAAGGTCTATGCCGGTCGGCTGCGGTTGCGCTGGTTGCTGTACTCCGCTGCTGTACCGCAACGGGCGGCCAGCGAGGTGAGACCAGCAGGGTTGACCTCGCTGATGACAGTGAGCGTCAGTCCGGTGCTTCGCGGCGGCGTCGATCTCGCCGATCAGGGCCTCGATGCCGTCGGCAGGGAACAGGAAGCAGCGGTCCTGCTCGCTGCCATGGGCGCCTCCCGACGGCCGCCGACGGTCGGCAGTGTGGTCCACCTTCGGGCCCAGGGCCCCGCTCATCCCCTGCGCGCCGCGGGCTGCCGGCCGAGGCAGAAACCGTCGCGTCGTAGCTCTACCTCAGCAACGACTCCAAGGAGCTTGGGGACGTCATTGCGCAGGCCATTGCGTCCGGTAAGGGCCTCTGTGGCCAGAGGGGCGGGAATGAACAGGATCCCGGCCCGATTACGGGCCGGGATCCTGTATTGTGCGCCTGGCCGGAGGGCGCCGGCCCAATTCCGGTGAGCCGGCGTTCTCCAGCGTGCGCATCAGGTGGCTGCTTGCCTTAGAATCCGCCGAATGCGCCGCCCTCGCCAATCCCGTCGCGGCAGATGACGCGGAAGCTGGCGATGACTCCGTTCTTGACCTTCACGCCGTCCTCCATCTCCTCGTGGTGCTCGCCCTTCTCGTGGTGCTCGCCGTTCTCGTGGTGCTCGCCGTTCTCGTGGTGCTCGCCGTTCTCGTGGTGCTCGCCGTTCTCGTGGTGCTCTCGCTCCTCGCAGTTCCCGTTCTCGTGCTCGTCATCGTCCTTGAACCTCGGGCAGACGGCGTTGGCGGAGCTGAAGGGGCCGACGGTGGCGACGGGGGCGCCGTTGTCGCAGACAGCCCCGCGGAAGACCTCGACCACGTTGCGACTGTCGTTGCGGATGTTGAGGGTCTTGGCACCCAGGCCGCTGACGACGGTGATGCAGCCGTCGGGGCGGCCGGAGAATTCGCGCTCGTTGAAGAAAATCCTGCCCTCGAAATAGCGGCGGGGCCCCCCTCCTTCTCTTCCTTCGTTGCCCTTGCCCTCGTTGGTGTTGGGGGTGCTGGGACCGGTGTTGGGGGTGCTGGGACCGCCGGACGGTGCCGCCGTGACCGCCGGGGCGGCCTGGGGAACCGGCGCCGAGGCGGCCGAGGCGTAGGTGATACCAGTCGCGGTCATTGCCGCGACGGCCGCGACGGCCGTGGCGATCTTGCGGGAACGGATCGTGAACATATCGCTTGCTCTCCTCTGAGACTGGAACAGGAGCGCCCGCTGTGGCAGCCGGTGCGTGATTGAACGTACTAACACCCCTTATCGCTGTCATATCGAGCAAATCGGGATCCCGGCTCCGTGGGGCTGATCGGGTACGCGGAGCCCCTCGACGTCACTCAGAGACAGAGCTGGCGAGCCATCAAATGCACTGTAAACACAAACAGTTGGATAGCAATTAGTCCTTGCAGGTGATCTTCTAACGTCTAGTCACCCGCGATGCTGGTGGGGCGCCGGGGATTGTCGGCGAGTCGCTGCTTGACATACGGCCTGTCGCAGGTTCAAAGGAGGCCACGTGAACGGGGGCTGTCCGACGAACGTAGCCGCACGCAGCAGGATTCGCCCAGGCCGGACGGTGTCCAATGCCAGCGGGCGCGGTCTACCCGCCGCGTCCAGAGAATCAAAGGGCGTGGCAAGACTTGTCTTCTTGCCCTGGGTCTTGCCGGGGATCTTGGTGAGCTGGGCCTTCCCTGCTCAGGAGCGGTGGGCGCGTGCGCCTGGTGGTCGACGTTGGTTGTCATTGGCCACTGTCGAGCGGCCTCGGACGGCCCAGACAACGACCCGTCGGCCAGCCCTACGAGCTGATTGGCAGCTCCCGGGCTCGCTGGCGTGCTTGGGCCCGTAGCTCCTTCAAGCGACTGTGGAACGCATTGTGGCCGTTCTGGTCGAGGTTCAGCGGGAGGTCGAGTTGGGAGATGAGCTGTGATTCCAGGTCCCACGGTTCGCTTCGCTCGATCCAGCACACCCGCGCGTTGTCCGCCATCCACTGGCTCAGCGTGGCCTCGCCGGCCTTGCCGAAGGTCATCCGCTTGCCGCTGCCCACCCGACGCAGTTCGAGTCCGAGCAGGCAACCGAGGGTGAGCCGCAGCGTCGAGCCGGCCGCGTTGCCCCGGTAGTGGTAGCGCACCCGCTTGCGTAGGTTCTGCGTGCTGGTTCGGTTCGCCATGTACCGCGGGGCTATCCCGACATAGAGAAGGCGCCCGGCGTCCAGGCCCGGGTTTGGCGACTGCTCGAAGTACCACCCGTAGACCCCTGCTGCCGCCGGGACAGGGCTCGGACGCACCAAGACTTCCTGCGCCGACCACAACCGATCGGGACTGACGAGAGCGGTAGCTTCCACGAACCCTCCAGACGTGCCACGGCTGATCGTCGCAGGCTACTGGTCGACGCTGACAGAACGTCCCTAGCCTGCGCAACTGTGTGACATCAGCTTGGGAAGCTCAGGTGATCTAGGGCCCGCTGCGAGGCTGACCTGCTGCGACAGGACGTCGCCGACCGGTGGCACGTCCGTTGACTCCCCGGTGTTCCCCGTGGTTCCCCGCACGATCTGGCACGCGTGTGGCACGACCGACCGCTCCGTCTGTAGGCGGGCGCCCTGGGTGCCAGGCGTTTTGAAGATGCGGGCAGACCTCGATAGGGCGGTCCGATCGTCTCTCATGACTACCGCGCTGGGCTGCCAACTGCCGTTGCCGTTCGCCGTCGTTGTCGTCAGCGCTGCCGTCGGCTGGGTGCCGGACCGCGTGCGGGGCCACAGCAGTCGGGCACTCGGGCAGCCAGGAGGTCGATCACCGTGCGTTGCGTTCTCGCCGCCGTCACTCCCTTGGTGGCCACTCTGAAAATGCTCAGTGACAGTTGGCCCAATCGTTCAGCCCTTGAGCGGTGGCGTGCGCGCACCGGTCGACCAGAGCGCTGAGCGAATGGTAGTCATGCTCTGGGAAATAGACAGGAACGAGACCGAAGAGCGGTTCCGACATGTCCAGAGATTGTGCTGCCGATCTCGGGTCGTAGTGCACCAGGGTGTTGCGGAAACCCTTGGTCGCCCCATTCATTATGGCTACTGCCTCTGGTGCCCCGATGATTCTTTCCAGGGTGGATCTGGAGAAATCAGAGAGTCCCTGATTGGAGTCCGCTCCGAGCCGAGTCAGACTTGCCAGTACGTGATAAAGGGTGGCGAAGCGGATCTTGAATACGGTGTATTCGAGGTTGAGTGGATCGCACCCTGTGACCAGCATCGAGGTTACGAAGTTTACCTGCGCCTGAAAGGCGGTCAGAACTCCATTGAGAACGGGCGTTTCGCGCCCGTTGAAGACCTGTCGGTAGTACCGATCTGCCCTAACCTCCGAGTCATCTATCTCTCCCCCTGTTGTGCAGCTGGCGAACGTCTTGGGTGCATCGATGTGGATCGATGCACCCAATGCACCGCGCCCCATCTGTTCTGTGATCGACCCGACATAGACCCCGCCGTCTTTCTGGAGCAAGAGCTTGGGTGCAATTCCCAAGTGAAAGGCGGTGGAATGGTTTGTGCTCACCAAGATGTCATTGTAGGTAAAAAGGCTTAGGTCGACTTCCAGGAAACGAGCGAACCGAAACCAGGTGTTTCCTAGAAAGTAATCCGAGTGAGTTCCGATGATCTCGTTTCGGTAGAATTCGAGCTGTCCGTTTACCCAACGCTGGTTGTCTTCAAAAAACTTCAAGCTGTTTCGGGACCGGGCGCACACCTCCGCTGCTTCCGCCGAGAAGTCCAACGATGGAGATGGCGTGATCATGCTGATCTTTGCGCGGGCCTCATGGATGACGAGGGAGATGAAGGGCATCATGCAGAAGGACGTGATCCCTGTCAGTTCCTTGTGTCGAAGACCGACCAGTGCACCGAAGAGTCGACCGATGTAGCTGGCGTCCTGCGCTACTCCTGCGCTGACAACTTCTTCCCTCGTGGGCAATGTGGCTCCCTCGTTGTTCGTGGATGAGTGGACGATGCCGTGGAGAGCGGGGCCGCTGCAACAGGGTTCCGGGCGGAAAGGCCATCGTCGACACTTCAGCAGGTCGGCGGATTGAACACGCTGTCCGAGGTGGAGTGCGCCGGCGAACCTGTGCACACGCTGCGGAGGCCCCTTGGGTCTGAGGTGAATGGGCTGGTGAGGAGCCCTGCAGAGGCTCGATCTGCTGGGGATCCTCCACAGTTGGTCCTCGGGGACCTGACCACCGCGTTAGGAGTTCGAGCTGGTGGCCTCACTGGTCGGCTGTTGCGGAGCCCGCGCTGATCTCCGGGACTCCCCAGAGCCGCTGGTGTCCTCCGTCGTTGATGTCAGACGTGGATGTCAACTGGCGGCGGCGTCCCACGCTGAATCCTAAGGAGGAGGTTTAGAGTCCGTGATTCACGCATAAGGGGCCCGGCGGAAAACCGCCACATCGTGGCCCAGGCTCACGATGAGATTTCCCGTCATGCTGATGGCGACATGCTGGGGGTCGGGGGTCGCCAACAACCCTGTCTGTTCGCCTGTTCGCAGGTTCCACACCCGCACCGTGTTGTCGTTGCCCGCGGTGACGGCGACTGGGGCGCCGTCCAACTCAGCACATGCCACCGCCCATGCCCGCTCGGTGTGGCCGGTGAGGGGCTCGCCAGCTGAGGCGCCTGTTCGCAGGTTCCACACCCGCACCGTGTTGTCTTTGCTGGGGATGACGGCGACTGGGGTGCCGTCCACCTTGGTGCATGCCACCGCCCATACCGTGCCGGTGCGGCCGATGAGGAATTCGCCGATTGGGGTGCTGGTTCGCAGGTTCTACATGCGTACGGTGTTGTCATTGCCGCCGGTGACGGCGACTGGGGTGCCGTCCACCACCGTGCATGCCACCGCATTCACCCAGCCGGCATGGCCAGGCAGCGGCTCGCCGATTGGGGTGCCGGTACGCAGGTTCCACACCCACACCGCGGCGTCGATGGCAGCGGCGACGGCGACTGGGGTGCCGTCCACCATCGTGCACGTCACCCCTGTCATCCAGCCGGTATAGCCGGACAAGGGCTCGCTGAAAGGCGTGCCGGAGGCCAAGTCCCAGATCCGCACTATCCCGTCGAACCCGGAAGTGGCAGCGACTGGGGTGCCGTCCACCTCGGTGCACGCCACTGCATTTACCTTCTCGGTATGGCCGGTGAGGGGCTCGCTGATTGGGGCACTGGTCCGGAGGTCCCACACCCGTACCGTGGTGTCGTCGCTGCCGGTGACGGCGATGGGGGTGCCGTCCACCACCGTGCACGCCACGGCCCGCACCACTTTGTCGGTGTGGAAGATCAGGGCCTCGCTGATTGGAGTACCGGTCCGGAGGTCCCACACCCGCACTGTGTCGTCGTCTCCGGTGACGGCGACTGGGGTGTCGTCTACCTCCGTGCACGCTACCCCCCAAACTGCGACAGTGTGGTCGGTGAGGGGCTCGCCGATTGGGGTCCGGGTCCGCAGGTTCCACACCCACACCGCGTCGTCGTAGCCACCGGTGACGGCGACTGGGGTGCCGTCCACCACCGTGCAAGCCACCGCCCACACGTTGCCGTTGTCGCCGGTGAGGGGCTCGCCGATTGGGGTCCGAGTTCGGAGGTTCCACACGCGCACCGTTTTGTCGTTGCCGCCGGTGACGGCGATGGGGGTGCCGTCCACCTCGGTGCATGCCACCGTCCACACCTCGTCGGTGTGGCCGGTGAGGGGCTCGCCGATTGGAGTGCCGGTCCGGAGGTTCCACACGCGCACCGTTTTGTCGTTGCCGCCGGTGACGGCGACCGGCGTGCCGTCCACCACTGCGCATGCAGCCGCGGTCGCCCTGCCCGAATGGCCGGTCAGGGCGTCGCGTAGAGCAAGGGTGAAGGTGCTGCCCGTGGCCGGGTCTGTCAAACGAACGGTGTAAGCAGGGTGGTTGGGTTACTGACGGGCCGCTGAGAGTCGGCCGTCGAAGGTGATGTCGAAGGCGTTCAGCGCGGTCTTCCACCGCATGGTCCAGCGGGCCTGGCCCTTGCCGGTGGGATCGAGTGACATGATGGCCATGTAGACGCACTTCAATGCGGCCTGCTCGTTGGGGAAGTGCCCGCGGGCCTTGACTGCTCGCCGGATCCGGGCGTTGACCGACTCGATCGCGTTGGTGGTGCAGACGGTGCGGCGGATCTCGGTGTCGAACCGTAGGAACGGGGTGAACTCCTCCCAGGCCGGCTCCCAGAGTTTGACGATCGCCGGATACTTCCTGCCCCAGGCGTCGGCGAACTCCGCGAATCGTTCCAGGGCGGCCTCTTCGGTCGGCGCCGGGTAGACGGGCTTGAGGAGCTTGGCGATCTTGTCCCAGTCCTGGCGGGCGGCATAGCGGAAGGAGTTCCGCAGCAGGTGGACCACGCAGGTCTGCACGATGGTCTTCGGCCAGACCGTTTCCACGGCCTCGGGCAGGCCTTTGAGTCCGTCGCAGACGAGCATCAGCACGTCGCTCACGCCGCGGTTCTTGATCTCGGTGAGGATGTGCAGCCAGTGCTTGGCGCCCTCGCCGCCGTCGCCGGCCCCCAGCCCGAGAATCTCGCGCCGGCCCTCGGTGGTGACGGCCATAGCCACATAGATCGGCCGGTTGGCGACGGCGCCGTCGCGGATCTTCACGTGGATGGCGTCGATGAAGACCACCGGATAGACGACG
>NZ_JBSHAY010000041.1:0-63412 GCF_053611725.1 Streptomyces sp. NPDC054783
CGTTCGGACCCAGCAGGGAGAACACCGAACCGGCCGGAACCACCAGATCGATGCCGTCGAGCACGACCTTGTCACCGTAGGACTTGCGCAGACCGTTCGCCGCGATGGCCAACGTGCTCATGAGGGGAGCTCCTTCGAGGGACGGAGGGTGGTCAGAGGCTGCTGGCGGTGATGTCGCCGTAGGCGGTCGTGGCCCGGATGTTCAGGGCGGCGGCGCCGGTGTTGTAGAGCGCGTTCTGGATCCGGCCGTAGGTGGTGCCGGCGTCCAGGGAGGCGGAGACGCCGCGGGCGGCCCCGACCGAGATGTCGCCGTACTGGGTGTCCAGGGTGACCGCGCCGCCATGGGCCTCGGCGATCCGGATGTCGCCCCTCTGAGTGCTGATCTGCGCGGGGCCGCCCAGGCGGCCGACCGTGATCTCGCCGTCGTGGGCGCTGAGGCGGGCGCTGGCGGCCTCGTCGAGCTTGACCGAGCGGTAGCCGCCCTCGAAGGCGACGTCGCCGAGCCGTCCGACACCGCGGAACTCGGCGCCGGCGGTCTTCGCCTCGATCCGGGAGCCGGCGGGCAGCTGGACGGTGACCTCGACGGATCCGGAGCTTCCGAGGAACCGGTTGGTCGCCTCCGGGGCTTCGATGCGCAGGACGCCGTCGCCGTAGGAAACCTTGATCTCCTCGGCCGCCCTGACGTCGCGGCTCTTGGCCGGGTTGGCGGGCCGGACCTCGACCGTGGTGTCGGTCCGGTCGGCGGCGATGAACTGGAGGCGTCCGGCGGGGATGTCGAGGACGGCGGAGATGGGGGCGGGGGTGTCGAACTTCTGCGGGGTGCTCAGGTTCTTCTGCATCGTGCGCTCCTTCGGCTCGCTGTTTCCGATAGTGGAAACGCTACGTTGCATTCATGGTCCTAGCAACACACTCGTTGCACGGAATCGGTATTGCTGCAGGTAGAAGCCGAGAAATCGTTGCAACGGGCCTGAATCTAACGCAACAGCCCCCATGTAGTTCGTTGCAATGAACTGAGGGTGAACGCTATGCCGGAGACCCCACCGCCGTCAGCTCCCCGTCGAGGGTCTCGGACAGGGCCGCCCGGAAGCCCTCGACGAATGTGTCCACTTCACGGTCCGACACGATCAGCGGCGGGGCGAGCCGGACGACGTCCGGCATCACCGCGTTCACCAGCAGACCCCTGTCCTGGGCCGCCCGCTGTACGCGCGCCGCGATGTTCCCGTGCAGCGCGATGCCCAACAGCAGTCCGGCGCCGCGGACTTCGCGCACCAGGGGGTGGCCCAGGGCTTCCAGGCCGTGCCACAGACGCTGTCCCGCCGAGGTCACGTGGGCGAGGAGGCCCGCCCGCTCGATGGTGTCCAGTACGGCGAGGGCGGCCGCGCACACCACGGGGTTCCCGCTGAAGGTGGAGCCGTGCGCGCCGGGCGTGAGCAGCTCGGCGGCCGCGCCGAAGGCGAGCGTCGCGCCGATGGGCAGCCCGCCGCCCAGACCCTTGGCGAGGGTGACGACATCCGCCTCGACGCCTTCGGCCTGCGCCGCGAACCAGCGGCCCGTGCGCCCGATGCCGGTCTGGATCTCGTCCAGGACGAGGAGGGTGCCGGTCGCCGCCGTGATCTCGCGGGCGGCCCGCAGATAGCCGGGCGGCGGCACGACCACACCGTTCTCCCCCTGCAGGGGCTCCAGGATCACCAGCGCGGTGTCCGGGGTGACGGCGGTGCGCAGGGCCTCGACGTCCCCGTACGGCACATGGCTGACGCAGCCCGGCAGTGGCTCGAAGGGACGCTGCTTGGCGGGCTGGCCGGTCAGGGCCAGGGCCCCCATGGTGCGGCCGTGGAAGCCGCCGGTGGCCGACACCATGTGCGTACGGCCGGTGAGCCGGCCGATCTTGAAGGCCGCCTCGTTGGCCTCCGCTCCGGAGTTGGCGAAGTAGACCCGGCCGTCGCGCCCGGCGAGCCGCAGCAGGCGCTCGGCGAGGCGCACGGTCGGTTCGGCCAGGAACAGGTTCGAGACATGCCCGAGCGAGGCGACCTGCTCGCAGACGGCCCGTACGACCGCCGGATGCGCGTGGCCGAGCGCGTTGACCGCGATACCGCCGAGGAAGTCGAGGTACTCGTTGCCCTCCGCGTCCCAGACCCGGGCGCCCTGGCCGCGGACCAGAGGCAGCCGGGGGGTGCCGAAGTTGTCCATCATGACGCCCTGCCAGCGGCGGGTCAGCGCCGCGTTGCCCGCCTCGGTGATGATGTCCGCGCCGTCGTTCATGCCGTCGCTCCCTCGAAGCGCACGTCGTCGTCCGGCACGACCACCGTGCCGGTGCCGTCATCGGTGAAGATCTGCAGCAGGAGGGAGTGCTTGACCCGGCCGTCGACGACACGGGCGGAGCGCACGCCGTTGTTCACGGCGTACAGGCAACCCTCCATTTTGGGGATCATCCCGGAGGCCAACCGGGGCAGCAGCTCGGCCAGTTCGCCGGCGGTCAGGCGGGGGATCACCTCGTCGCTGTGCGGCCAGTTCGCGTACAGACCCTCGACGTCGGTCAGGACGAGCAGCATCTCGGCGCCGAGCGCGGCGGCGAGGGCCGCGGCCGCGGTGTCGGCGTTGACGTTGAACACACCGCCCTCGGCGGCGTCCTTGTCGTCCTCGGGCCGGGCGATGGAGGAGATGACCGGGATGCGTCCGCCGTCGATGAGGTCCTGCACGATCCCGGCGTCGACCCGGGCGACCTCGCCGACGCGGCCGATGTCCACGGGCTTGCCGTCCTTCTCCGCGTAGCGTTTGACGGCGGTCATCAGGCGGGCGTCCTCACCCGTCAGGCCCACCGCGTGCGGGCCGTGCGCGTTGAGCAGCCCGACCAGCTCGCGCTGCACCTGCCCGGCGAGGACCATGCGTACGACGTCCATGGTCTCGTCGGTGGTGACCCGCAGGCCGCTCTCGAACCGGGACTGGAGGCCCAGGCGCTCGAGCTGTGCGCTGATCTGCGGGCCGCCGCCGTGCACCACGACGGGGTGCAGGCCCGCGTGCCGCAGATACAGGATGTCCATGGCGAAGGCCGCCTTCAGGTCGTCGTCGACCATGGCGTTGCCGCCGAACTTGATGACGACGGTCTTGCCGTGGTGGTCCGCCAGCCAGGGCAGCGCCTCGACGAGGGCACGGGCCTTGGGCAGGGCGGCCGATCGAGAAGAATGCGGAGATGGCGAAGCGCTCATGAGGCGTACTCGCTGTTCTCGTGGACGTAGTCGGCGGTGAGGTCGTTGGTCCAGATGACGGCGGAGTCCGCGCCCGCGGCGAGGTCAACGGTGATCCGGACCTCGCGGCCGGACATGTCCACCCGCGCACGGTCCTCGCCCACCGCTCCGTTCTTGCAGACCCACACGCCGTTGATGGCGACGCCCAGCCGGTCGGGTTCGAAGGCGGCGGAGGTGGTGCCGATCGCGGACAGCACGCGGCCCCAGTTGGGGTCCTCGCCGTGGATCGCGCACTTGAGGAGGTTGTTGCGGGCGACGGAACGGCCCACCTCCACGGCGTCGTCCTCGCTCGAGGCGCCCACGACCTCGATGCGGATCTCCTTGCTCGCGCCCTCGGCGTCCCCGATGAGCTGCCCGGCCAGATCGGCGCAGACCGCGCGGACGGCCTCGGCGAACTCGCCGTATTCAGGGGTGACCCGGGAGGCGCCGGAGGCGAGCAGCAGCACGGTGTCGTTGGTGGACATGCAGCCGTCGGAGTCGACCCGGTCGAAGGTGACACGGGTGGCGTCCCGCAGCGCCCGGTCCAGGGCCGCGCCCTCCAGGGCGGCGTCCGTGGTGAGCACGACCAGCATGGTGGCGAGCCCGGGGGCGAGCATCCCGGCGCCCTTGGCCATGCCGCCGACGGTCCACCCGCCCCGGGTGACGGCGGCCGTCTTGTGCACGGTGTCGGTGGTCATGACGGCGACGGCCGCGTCCTCGCCGCCGGACGTGGACAGCCGGGTGACGGCGCTCTCGACGCCGGCCAGAACCCGGTCCATGGGCAGCGGTACGCCGATCAGCCCGGTGGAACAGACCGCCACGTCCGCCGCGTCCAGGCCGAGCCGCTCGGCGGCCTTCTCGGCGGTGGCGCACGTGTCCTGAAAACCCTGTGGTCCGGTACAGGCGTTGGCGCCACCGGAGTTGAGCACGACCGCGCGGATCTCGCCGTCCGCGAGCACCTGCCGGGACCACCGGACGGGCGCGGCCTGCACGCGGTTGGAGGTGAACACGCCCGCCGCGGCGCAGCCCGGCCCGTTGTTGACGACGAGCGCCAGGTCCCGGTTGCCGTTCTCCTTGATGCCCGCGGCGATGCCCGCCGCGGTGAAACCTTGTGCTGCGGTGACACTCACGGTGCGACTCCGATCGTGGAAAGTCCCAGTCCCTCGGGGAGGCCGAGCGCGGCGTTCATGCTCTGGACGGCACCGCCCGCGGTGCCCTTGGTGAGGTTGTCGATGGCGCTGATCGCGATGATCCGGCCGACCGCCGCGTCGAGGGCCACCTGGACCTGTACGGCGTTCGACCCCTGCACGGCCGCGGTGCTGGGCCACTGCCCCTCGGGCAGCAGCCGTACGAACGGCTCGTCGGCCAGCGCCTTCTCGTACACGGCCCGCACGTCGTGTGCGCCGACCCCGGGGCGCGCCGCGGCGGAGCAGGTGGCGAGGATGCCGCGGGGCATGGGAGCCAGGGTCGGGGTGAAGGAGACGGCGACCGGGCGACCCGCCACGGCGCTGAGGTTCTGCACCATCTCGGGCGTGTGCCGGTGGCCGCCACCCACACCGTACGGCCGCATGGACCCCATGACCTCACTGCCGAGCAGGTCCGCCCTGGGTGCCTTCCCGGCGCCGGACGTGCCGGACGCCGCGACGACCACCGCCTCGGGTTCGGCCAGGCCGGCCGCGTAGGCGGGGAAGAGCGCCAGCGACACGGCGGTCGGGTAGCAGCCGGGCACCGCGATGCGCCGGGCGCCCGCCAACGCGGCGCGGGCCCCCGGCAGTTCGGGCAGGCCGTAGGGCCAGGTGCCCGCGTGCGGCGAGCCGTAGAACGTCTCCCAGTCGGCGGCGTCCGCGAGGCGGAAGTCCGCGCCGCAGTCGATGACGAGCGTGTCGTCACCCAACTGCTGTGCGACGGCGGCGGACTGGCCGTGCGGCAGGGCGAGGAAGACGACGTCGTGGCCCTCGAGGGCGTCGGCGGTGGTGAGCCGTACCTCCCGCTCGGCCAGCGGAGCCAGGTGCGGCTGCAGCGTGCCCAGACGCCGGCCCGCGCTGGAATGCCCGGTCAGGGCACCGATCTCCACTTCAGGGTGGGCCAGAAGCAGGCGGAGGAGTTCGCCCCCCGCGTATCCGCTCGCTCCCGCCACGGCTGCTCGGACGGTCATAAACCCTCTCCGTTGACAGACATGTCGCTAGTCACGCGATCCGGGCCCCGAGGCGGCAGGCGTGTCGCAGAACTCGCCGTTCAGAACGGGCAGCAAGGTCTCCGGTCCCCAGTCGCTGTTGTAGTTGAACGTGAGCTGGTGGCGGCCGTCCTCGGTGAAGGCGGTCATGGTGAGCCACCCCGCCGTGCCCCCGTCACGGAACCAGAGGGGGGTGCCGCAGCTCAGCGTGATCTTTTCGATGTCCAGCCCGTAGGTCGCGCCCGGGAAGTCGGGGTTGGCTACGGTCGTCGTCAGCTCCTTCAGCTGCCGCGGCGGCAGCAGCTTCCCGCGGATCAGGGCCCCGTAGAACCGGTTCAGATCGGCCGTGCTGGAGATGATGTCGCCGTTGCCCCAGACCTGCGAGCCGTTCATCTCGGTGACGTCGTCGATCCGGTCCGGCTGCGACAGGAAGAGCTTGGAGTAGCCGCGGCTGCTCGGCTGGGGCAGGCCGATGCCGTTCCCGGGGTTGGACGTCGCCCGGAGCCCCAGGCGTTCGATGATGCGCTCGCGCACCTCGTCCTCGTACGACCTGCCGCCGACCTTCTCCACGATCAGCGCGGCCAGGACGTCGTTGGTGTTGGAGAACGAGAACCGGGCCCCGGGCGCGAACAGGGGCGCGTGGCCGAGGGCCACCTTCACGCGCTGCTCGGGCGTCAGCGTGTCGTACCGGTGCTGGAGGAAGCCGTCGCCCAGCGCGTACGTCTGGTAGTAGTCCTGGTCGGCGAGGTAGTCGAACAGGCCGCTGGTGTGGTTGAGCAGCTCCCGCACGGTGATCTTGCCGCCGTCGTTGCCGTTGCCCGTCACCAGGCCCGGCAGGTAACGCTCCACCGTGTCGTCGAGGCTGAGCTTCTTCTCCGCCTCCATCTGCAGGAGGACGGTCGCCACGAACGTGTCGGTCAGGCCACCGATGCGGAACCGGTCGTTCTTGCCGCGCGGCGCACCCGTCTGCCGGTTGCCCACGCCGGACGCCGACTTCCAGACTCCGTCGGCATCGCGTGCCTCGACGGTGATGCCGGGGATCCCGGCCGCGACGGCCGCGTCGATCGCGCGCTGCGTCGCCTGGTGGTCGGCCGCCGTGGGAGCCGTGCCCTGCGCTGCCCGGGCGGGACCCGCGAAGGCGGTGGCCGTGAGCGCGACCGCCGCCAAACCGACCACGCCGGCCCGTGTTCTCTTCCGTCTCGTCATGCCCCGCTCCTGAGAATCGTCTCTACTTGGCTGATGTCGTACTTGTGCGGTCTGTGGGCGGCACAGTAGGTCAGCTGCCTTGAGTGCGGGTCGTGTGTTCACACCCCCCGGGGCGCGCAGGGTTCGAACACGCACTCCGTGAACCATGTGGCAGCGTTGTCAGCAGGCCGGTGCCACCGTGCTCGCCGTCAACTCCTGGAAGCGGCACACCAGTTGGTCCTGCTCCTGCTGCAGTCGCTCGATACGGCGCTGCAGACGGGATATCTCCTGGCAGAGGGCGAGCACCGCGTCGTCGGCCGACGCGTCGGCCTGCGCGGGCACCGCCTCGGCCTGGGCCGGGGCGGCCGGGCGGGGGCGCACGGCGGTGGCGAGGGCCGGGTCGTGGTGGAGGATCGCCTCCATCAGACCGCGCAGGGCGGGGCCCGGCTCGACGCCGAGTTCGTGCACCATGCGGTTGCGCGCCCGTTCGTACACGCCGAGCGCCTCCGCCTGCCGGCCGCAGCGGTAGAAGGCGACCATCAGCAGGTCGTAGAACCGCTCCCGCATGGGGTGGTCGGTGGTCAGCTCCATCAGCTCGCCGGTGATCTCGCGGTGGCGCCCGGTGCGCAGATACGCGTCGTACATCATCTCCAGGGCGGTCAGCCGGTGCTCCTCGAGCTGGGCCGCCCTGCCCGCGCAGATGTCGCCGAGCACGCTGCCCTCCAGCGCCGGGCCGCGCCACAACGACAGTGCCCGGCGCAGCAGTTCACCCGCCTGCCCCGGGTCCTCGCGCAGGACCCTGCGGCCCCGCTCGGCCAGGTGCTGGAAGCGCGCGGCGTCCGTGTCGACGGGGTCGAGCTGCAGGGCGTAGCCGCGCGAGGTGGTCACGATCCACGGGTGCGGTGCGGGCCGGCCGGGGTGACGGCTCTGCGGGCCGGACAGCAGCCGGCGCAGCCGGGTCACCTGCAGCTGCAGCGCGTTCGCCGCGTTGGCGGGCGGGTGTTCGCCCCACAGCTCGTCGATGAGCCGCTGCACCGAGACGTTGTGCCCGGCCTTCACCACCAGCGCCCCGAGCAGTGCACGCTGCTTGGCACCCGTGGGAAGGATCCGCAGACCGGTCTGTTCGTCCTGGACCTCCACGAGGCCGAGAATGCGGAACTGCATCTCTTCCCCTCACACAGGCTGGTGGCTTCAGCAGGAGCGCGCCGCGCCCGCCGCCCGAAGCGCCGTGGTGGCGTCCCGTTCGATCTGCCGCAGCAGCGGTCCGGGATCGGCCTGGAAATAGAAGTGACCGCCGTCGAAGACCCGCAGCCCCAGGAAGTGCTCGCTGTACTGCGCCCAGCCGGCCATCCGCTGCGGTGCGGCGGAGTGGTCCTCGACGCCCGCGAACGCGGACAGCGCCACGGGCAGGGGACCGGCGTCGGGAGCGGGGCGCCAGTTCTCCACCAGACGCAGGTCGGCCCGGATGATCGGGTCGAACAGGTCCCACAGCTCGGGGTCGTCGAAGACCCCGTCGGGCGTGCCGCCGAGCAGCCTCAGACGAGTCCGCAGCTCGGCGTCGGGCAGCTCGTGGTATCCGCCTCCCGGCCCCGCCAGCTGCGGTGCGCAGCGTGCGGAGACACCGGCCCACACCGGCAGCGGCAGGCCTCGGTCGGCGACCCGCCGGATGATCTCGTACGTCACGAGGGCGCCCATGCTGTGCCCGAACAAGGCGTAGGGACAGGTCAGTTCGGGCTCGATGCTGCGCAGGAGGTAGTCGGCGAGGCGGCCGGCGTCGGGGATCTGCGGCAGCTCGAGGAGGAGGCCGTGGCCCGGGGCGTCGAGCAGCCGGACGTCCCATGTGCGCGGCAGCAGCTGCGGCCAGTCGCGGTACAGCAGGTGTGAGCCGCCCGCGTGGTGCAGGACGAACAGGCGCAGGTCAGGTCGTGTGCTGTCCATCGCTCTCCCTCGGCTCGGGCCGCGCATTCCCGAACCATAGAACGGTGCCGGTCCGCGAGGGCGCGGGCACCGGCCGGTCTCCGCCGAGGGTGTGGCAGCTCTTGAGCGATCCTCAGGCGGGCGCCGCTCCACACCACCTGGGCGGCAAAGGGTCGGCATCGTGGCACACGAACCCGGTGGGGTACAGAGGATCCGGTGGGGTGCAGATCCGGGTGGACGACCGGGCGGTCGGCGAGCCCGTCGCCTTGTAGCGCCGACGGTCGAGTCCTTACGGTGACGTGGCAACGCCGGGGTCGCCACCGATGCCGGGTGTCCCGTCGACCGGACGGCCGAGTGTCCTGTCGGCCGGACAGCCGCAGTGTCCTGTCGGCCGGACAACGCCGATCGGCGACCTCGCGCCCGGTGCTCTCTCGCACCCGGCCCTGGCGATTTCCCAATCCCGAGTCATTCCATGTCGGTTAAGGACGGTGCCAGTTGAGCGCGAACCCCTTCGATGACGAGGACGGCCGCTTCTACGTCGTGGTGAACGACGAGGAGCAGCACTCCCTGTGGCCGGTGTTCGCCGAGGTGCCCGCGGGCTGGCGGGTGGTCTTCGGTGAGGCGGCCCGGGCCGATTGCCTGGAGTACGTCGAGCGGAACTGGACCGACCTGCGGCCCAAGAGCCTGCGCGAGGTCATGGCGGCGGACTGAACACCGGCCGCACACCGACGGGCTCGCGGGCCCGCATACCTGCGTCTCGCCGGCGCTCGTGACGGTCACCGAGCAGGCCGGCCGAAGAGGAACGACGGTGATCGCCGCCCGGGTGCGCGGCCGAGTGATCGCTTAACGCCCATGAAGACAGGCTGTGTTGGGAGATGAAGGTAGTGACGGGCGCTGTGAGGACCGCGAGCAGGTACAAGGCGATTCCGGTGGACAACAGCGGTGAACCGGCACAGCGCGATGTGCTCCTGTCCTTCGTGGGGACACAGGCCAAGGTGCAGAAGTCGGGGCTGATCTTCCCGCAGAACCTGCCGGAGCGGTCCTGGGAGCAGATCGGGACCAACCTGCGTGAACTGGTCAACTCCTCGGCGTGGTGGCTCGCCGACTGGCTGATCTACGGCGAGGCCACCTACGGGTGGCGGCGCTACAAGGAGGCCATCGAGCGCACCGGGCTCGACTACCAGACCCTGCGCAACTACGCGTGGGTGGCCCGGCGGTTCGAGCACCACCGCAGGAGGGACGGCCTCAGCTTCGCCCACCACGCCGAGGTGACCCGGCTGTCGCCGCCGGAGCAGGACTACTGGCTGCGCAAGGCCGAACAGCAGAAGTGGTCGCGCAACGAACTGCGCAGGGCGGTGCGGGCCAGCCTGGCCGTGCAGAGCGACACGGCCGAGGTCTCCCCGAGCGGTGGCGACGAGCAGCAGGAGGTGCCCCGGCTGGCCGAGCCGGCGGCCGCGGACAAGCGCCGGCAGCAGGTCACCACGCTCACCATCGAGCTGTCCGCCGGCCAACTGGAGCACTACTCGAAGGCCGCCGCCGCGCACGGTCTTTCCGTCGACAAGTGGGTGGCCCAGCTGCTCGAGACCGCCGACCGGCGTCTCCCCGAGGTGCGCACCGCCTAGCGGCGCACGCCCGAAGGTGCCGGCAAGCCCGTTCCCCGGGGTGTGCCGGCGGCTCGTCCGACCGGACACCTCTCACATCGGAGTCAGTTGATGATCCTTCAGGGAAAGCGGGTCGCCCTGCCCTCGGCGCCCGTCGTCCACAAGCAGTTCGAGGCGCACGTGGAGGCCGCGCCCGACGCCCTTGCCGTCTCCTGCGGCGGTGAGCAGGTGACGTACGCCGAACTGGACGCGCGGGCGAACCGGTTCGCGCACTTCCTCGTCGCGCGCGGACACGGTCGGGGGGCGAAGGTCGGCGTCTGTCTCGACTACTCGGTCGACATGCTCGTGGCCATCCTCGGCACGCTGAAGGCCGGCGCGGCCTATGTGCCGTTCGACCCGGCCTACCCGGCGGCGCGACTGCAGCTGCTGCTGGGCCAGGTCCCCGACCTCGCCCTGATCGTGGCCTCGCGGACGACGGCGGGGATGGTCGAGTCGGCGGCCGCCGAGGTCATCGGTGTCGAGCAGCTGCCCGGCCGGCTGGCAGGTCTCCCGGCGACCGCGCCCGACGTCCCCGTCACCGGGGACGACGTGTGCTACGCGGTCTTCACGTCCGGATCGACCGGCACGCCGAAGCTGACCGCGGTGCGGCACGAGGGCTGGTTCAACCTGATGAACTGGCTGAAGCTCGAGTACGGCCTGGACAGCGCGTCGAACAACCTGGTCGTGAGCGCCTTCGGCTTCGACCTCTCCCAGCGCGCCCTGATGACGGCGCTGTTCTGCGGCGCCACCCAGTACCTGATGGCGAGCCGGAACTTCGACGCCATGCTGGCGTACCGCCTGCTGACCGAGCACGACATCCGCACGGTGCACTGCGCCTCCAGCACTCTGTACCTGCTGGTGGACTGGGAGACCGCCCGCGGCGGTGACGCGCTCACCCAGCTCGACTACGTGCTCTTCGGCGGCGAGCCGCTGAAGTTCGAGCGGATCGCGGACTGGGCGCAGCGCGAGAACAACTACTGCACCCTGCTGCACCAGTACGGCGTCGCCGAGTGCACGGACGTCGCGACGTCGTACGACCTCGACGGGTACCGGCCCTGCGACCAGGACATCGCCCCGGTCGGCAAGCCGGCCTACAACACCGAGATCCACCTCCTCGACGAGAACCTGCGCGGTGTCGCGCCGGGGGGGTACGGCGAGATCTGCATCGCCGGGGCCAGCGTCGGCGCGGGCTACCTCAACGGCTCGGGCCCCGAGAACGAGAAGTTCACGACCATCGTGGTCGACGGAGAGCCGCGCCGGCTGTACCGCACGGGCGACCGCGGCCACGTCAACGAGGCCGGCGACCTGGTCGTCGCCGGCCGGATGGACGCGCAGGTGAAGGTGCGGGGCATGCGCATCGACCCCACCGACATCGAGCGCGCGCTCGGCAGGCTGGCGGGGGTCCGGGAGGCCGCCGTGGTGGTCACCTACACCGACGCCGGCGAGGCCGAGCTGACCGCGTTCCTCGTCCCGGCGGGCGGCGAACTCGCCGAGGACGACCTGCGCAACGGCCTTCTGCAGACGCTGCCGCGGAACATGGTCCCGGCCAGGTTCGTGAACGTTCTGCGGCTTCCGCTGAGCCCGCACGGAAAAGTGGACCGCGCGGCGCTGGTCGATTCACTCAAGAACCAATATGCCGGCAGCGGCACGGCGGCATAGTCGACGGACCTTGCTGACGAACGAGAGGACTGTGATGATTGCCGACCGCGTGCGCGCCATTTGGTGCCGGGAACTCCAGCGCGATGACATTTCGGCCGACGACGATTTCTTCGCCCTGGGCGGCCAGTCCGTGATCATGGTCAGGATCCAGGGTGCCTTCATCGAGGAACTGGACGCCGAGGTGCCGATGGACCAGCTCTTCCTCAACCCGACGGTGGCGTCGATCTCCGCGTACATCGAATCCCTGAGTGCGGTCACCAAATAGAAAGAGAGGCGCCGCCATGTACGACGTGATTGTCATAGGTGCCCGTGTTGCGGGTTCGCCGACGGCCATGCTGTTCGCACGGCAGGGTTATCGCGTCCTGCTCCTGGAAAAGGCGAAATTCCCGCAGGACACGCTGTCCTCGCACTACCTCCACATGCAGGGCGTGGCGCTGCTGAACCGGTGGGGGCTGCTCGACAGGATCCGTGACTCGGGCGCCCAGCCGATCACCCGCCAGAGCTACCAGGGGCCCGATGTCCGCATCGAGGGCTTCTCCCTGCCGATCGACGGCCTGACGACCACGTACGCGCCGAGGCGGTACGTGCTCGACCCGATCCTCGCGGACGGCGCTGTGGCGGCCGGCGTGGAGTTCCGGCAGGGATGCGCGGTCAGGGATCTGGTATGGGAGGACGACCGGGTCGTCGGGGTGCGGTACACGACGCCCGGCGGTGCCGAGGCGACGGACCGGGCGCGCCTCGTCGTCGGCGCGGACGGCATGCGCTCGCTGGTGGCGCGCAAGGCCGGCGCGGAGAACGTCATCGAGCACCCGCGGATGACCACCACCTACTACAGCTACTGGTCCGGGGTTCCCGCGAACTTCGAGCTGTACGAGCGGCCCGGGCGCTGGATCGGTGTCCTGCCCACCAACGACGACCTCACCCTGCTCATGGCCTACTTCCCGCAGGACGACTACAACGAGGTCCGCAAGAACGTGGAGCCCGCCTACCTCGACGCCTTCCGCACGACGGCGCCCGAGTTGTGGGAGCGGATGCAGTCGGGCAAGCGCGAGGAACAGCTGTACGGCACGGGGCACCAGGAGAACTACTTCCGCAAGGCCTACGGGCCCGGGTGGGCGCTGGTCGGCGACGCGGTGAACCACAAGGACTCCATCACCGCCCGCGGTATCACCGAGGCCTTCGTCCAGGCCCAGTCGCTCACCGACCACATCGGGGACCGGCTGCACGACGACGACGCGCTCAAGGCGGCGCTGCGGCGCTACGAGAACGACCTGGGCGGCGAAGCCCTCAGCCACTACCAGGGCGCGCTCAACGTGGCCGAGCTCAAGCCCGAGGGGCGGACGGACATGCTGCGCAAGCTGGTCGGCCACCAGGACCACATCGACCGGTACTTCTCGACGCTGTCGGGCGCGTGCTCCATCGACGACTTCTACAACGACGAACTCCTCACCCTGCTCGACCAGGGCTGACCGAAGACCTGCTCACCTGGTTTGCCGATTTGGAGACACAATGATCCCGTTGTCGTTCGCGCAGCGTCGGCTGTGGTTCGTGGACCGGTTCGAAGGCCCGTCGCCCACCTACAACGGCGCTTTCGCCCTGCGGCTGACCGGTGAGCTGAACGCAGGGGCGCTCGAGGCGGCGCTCCGCGACGTCATCGACCGGCACGAAGTCCTCCGCACGGTGATCGTCGAGGGCGACGACGGAGTCCCGCACCAGCAGGTGCTGCCGTCCGGGGAGCAGCCGTTCGCCCTGCCGCTCGTCGAGGTCGCGGGGGAGGCCGAGCGGGCGGCGGCGGTCGACGAGGTGGCCACCGCGACCTTCGACCTGGCCGCCGATGCGCCGATCCGCGCCAGGCTGGTGCGGTCCGGACCGCGCGAGCACACCCTCGTCGTCGTGGCGCACCACATCGCCGTGGACGGGGAGTCCTTCGGGCCGCTGTTCCGCGACCTCACCACGGCCTACGCGGCCCGCACCGAGGGCGGGGCGCCGGCGTGGGAGCCGCTCCCGGTGCAGTACGCGGACTACACGCTGTGGCAGCGGGACGTGCTCGGTGACGAGTCCGATCCGGACAGCACGGCGGCCCGGCAACTGGCGTACTGGCGCGAGGCCCTGGCCGATCTGCCGCAGCCGCTGGCCCTGCCGACGGACCGCCCGCGTCCGAGGGTGATGAACCCCGCCGGCGACCGGATCCCGTTCTCCGTCGGCGCCGACCTCCTCGGGGCCGTGGAGAGGCTGGCCACGGAAGCCGACACCACGGTGTCGATGGTCATGCACTCGGCGCTCGCGGTGCTCCTGCACCACCTCGGGTGCGGTGACGACGTGTCCATCGGCGCGCCGATCACGGACCGCACCGACGAGGAACTCCGGGACCTCGTCGGGTTCTTCGTCAACACCTGGGTGCTGCGCGTCGACCTCTCCGGGAACCCGACCTTCCGCCGGTTGCTCCAGCGGGTGCGGGACCGGTCCCTGGCCGCGTACGACAACCAGGACATGCCGTTCGAGCGGCTGGTGGAACTGCTCAACCCGGACCGGTCCACCGCCTACAACCCGTTCTTCCAGGTCATGCTCTCCTGGCAGCCGCCCGTGCCGCCGATGGAACTTCCCGGCCTCGCCGTCCGGGCCGAGCGGCTCGAGACCCAGACGGCCAAGTTCGACCTGTTCTTCGACCTGATCCCGAACGGCTCCGGCGGGGCGAACTGCCGTCTGGAGTACGCCGCCAGCCTGTTCGACCGGGACACGGCCGAGGGCATCGCGCACCGGTTCGTCCGCGTGCTGGGCCTGCTCGCGGCCGACTCGGAGCGCGCGATCGGCACCGTCGACGTGCTCGACGAGGCCGAGCGGGAGCGGCTGCTCACCGAGTTCAACGGCACCGCCGCGGCGGTGCCCGAGCTGACGGTCCCGGAGCTGTTCGAGGCCCAGGTGGCCAGGACGCCCGACGCCCCGGCGCTCGTGTGCGACGACCGGACACTGACCTACCGGGAGCTGGACGACCGGGCGAACGGCGTCGCCTGGGAGCTCATCCGGCGCGGTGCCGGGCCGGAGGACCTGGTGGCCCTCGCGCTGCCGCGCACCGAGGACCTGGTGGCCGGCCTGCTCGGGATCCTCAAGTCCGGTGCCGGATACGTGCCGTTGGACCCGCAGTACCTCAGCGGGCGGGCGGAGAGCGTGCTGTCCGAAGCGGCTCCGCGGTTCGCGGTCACCGACACCGCGACGTGGCAGGAGCTGCCGCAGGGCGACATGTCGTGCGTCAACCTCGACCGGCGCGCGGACTGGGACACGCCCGCGGGGGCGCCGGACAACGCCGGCCGGATCGCGCCGCTGAGCCCGGACAACCTGGCGTACGTGATGTACACCTCCGGCTCCACGGGCAAGCCGAAGGGCGCGACGATCACCCACCGGGGTGTCGTCAACGGCGTGCGCGAGCTGGCGCGCGTCCTCGACGCGCCGTCCGGGTGGAAGATGCTGGCCGGCACCTCGGTGAACTTCGACGTCTCGGTCTTCGAGCTGCTGACCACCCTGACCACCGGCGGCACGGCCGAGGTCGTGGCGAACGCGCTGGCGCTCGGCGAGCGGGAGCGCTGGGACGGCCACGTGATCAGCGGTGTTCCCTCGGTGCTCGGGGAACTGGTGGGCCACCTGGAGAAGGCGCCCGACGTGCGCACGGTCGTGTTCGCCGGCGACGTGCTCCCGGGCCGGCTGGTGCGGCAGGTGCGCGAGGCCCTGCCCGGCGTGCGGATCGTCAACTCCTACGGACAGAGCGAGAGTTTCTACGCCACCACGTTCTCCCTCACGGCGTCCGAGGAGTGGGCGGACAGCGACGTGGCCCCCATCGGCACCCCCCTCGGGAACATGCGTGCCTATGTCCTCGGCCCGGGACTCACCCCGGTGCCGCAGGGCGTGATCGGTGAGCTGTACGTGGTCGGGACCTGCCTGGGCCGCGGCTACCACGGCCGCCCGGGCCTGACCGCCGAGCGCTATGTGCCGAACCCGTTCGGTCCCGCCGGCGAGCGGATGTACCGCACGGGCGACCTGGCCCGCTGGAACGCGCAGGGGCAGCTGGAGTGCGTCGGCCGTGGAGACGGCCAGGTGAAGGTCCGCGGCTTCCGCATCGAGACGGCCGAGGTCGAGGCCGCGATCACCGCGCACCCCGGCATCAGTGAGGCCGTGGTGATCAGCCGGGAGGTGCCCTCGGGCGGGCGGCGGCTCGTCGCCTACGTGGTGCACACCGGCGAGGGAGCCGTCGGTGACGACGGCGCCGGCGGTATCGGCGACGTGGATGTGCAGTCCGGCGCCTCCGCCGCCGAACTGCGCAAGTTCGTCGCGGCACGGCTGCCCGACTACATGGTGCCGTCGGCCTTCGTGGCCCTCGGCCGGCTCCCGCTCGGACCGACCGGCAAGCTGGACCGCAAGGCGCTGCCCGAACCGGAGTTCCTCGGCGAGACCTACCGGGAGCCGCGCACCGAGGCCGAGAAGATCATCGCTGCGGCGTACGCGGACGTGCTCGGTGTGGAGCGGGTCGGTGTCGACGACGACTTCTTCGCGGTGGGCGGCGACAGCCTGCGCTCCATCCAGGTCGTGGCGCGGGCCCGTGCCCGGGGCCTGGAGCTCAGCACGCGGGAGATCTTCGAGTGCCGCACGGCGGCCCGCCTCGCCGAGGTGGCCTCCGACCGCCAGGGCCGGGTGCCCGTGCTCGCCGAGCTCGAGGGCGGCGGCGTCGGCCCGATGCCGCTGCAGCCGGTGGCGCGGCAGGTGTTCGAGCACGGCGGCGGGACGAACCGTTTCGCCATGTCGATCGTCCTCGAACTGCCCACGGGCATCGACGCGAACGGTCTCGCCGCGACGCTGGACGTCGTGCTCGACCGGCACGACCTCCTGCGCGCGCAGCTGGTGCGCGGCGACGAGCCCTGCCTCGTCGTGCGCCCAGCGGGCACCGTGCGGGCCGCGGACCTGATCCACCGGGTCGACTGCGACGGGCGGTGGGACGAGCCGTCCTCGCTTCAGTCGGCCAGGGCCGAGCTGGACGCCTCGGTCGGCCGGCTCGACCCGGAAGCCGGGACCATGGCGGACTTCGTCTGGTTCGCCGCACCGTCGGGTGCGGGCAGGCTGCTCGTGGTGCTGCACCACCTGGCGGTGGACGGCGTCTCCTGGCGGATCCTCATGTCCGACCTCGCCGAGGCGTGGCAGCAGGTCCGCGCCGGCCGGACGCCCGAGCTGCCCGAGGTCGGCACATCGGCCCGCCGCTGGGCTTCGGCGCTCCAGGACGAGGCGCTGTCCCCGCAGCGGGAGGAAGAACTGACGTACTGGCGCGACCTGCTGGAGGCACCGAACCCCCCGCTGGGCACGCGCGCGTTCGACCCGGCCGTGGACGTGTGGTCCACGCTCGACACCGTGCGGGCGCAGCTGCCCGCCGAGGTCACCGAGGCCGTGCTGACCAAGCTGCCCGCGGCGTTCAAGGGCACCGGGACCGACGTGCTGCTCGCCGCGCTCGCCCTGGCGGTGAACCGGTGGCGCGGTGAAGACCGCTCGACCCTGGTCCGCCTCGAGGGACACGGCCGCGAGGAGGAGGTCGTGCCCGGGGCCGACCTCTCCCGGACCGTCGGCTGGTTCACCACCATGTACCCGGCCCGGGTCGATGTGCAGGGGGTGGACCTCGCCGACGTACTGGCGGGCGGCCCGGCGGCCGGTAAGGCGATCAAGCTGGTCAAGGAGCAGCTGCGCGGGGTCCCCGACAAGGGCCTCGGCTACGGCCTGCTGCGCTACCTGAACCCGGAGACCGCCGAGCAGCTCGCCGAGTACCCGGCGCCGCAGATCGGCTTCAACTACCTCGGCCGGATCTCCGACGCCGACGTTCCCGAGCACCTGCGCGCGCACGGGTGGGGGCCGGCGTCCTGGTCCGCCGAGCTGATCGCGACGCCCGACCCGGACCTGCCCGCGCTGTCCGCGCTCGAGGTCAACTCGGTCGTCACGGACACCGCCGACGGCACCCAGCTGCAGGCGGCCTTCATGTTCCCCACCGGGGTGCTGTCCCGCGAGCGGGCCGCCGAACTGGCCGAGCTGTGGGTCGAGGTGCTGCACGGCATGGCCGCGTACGCCGCACGCCCGCAGATCGGCGGGCTCACGCCCTCCGACGCCCCGCTGGTCTCGGTGCGCCAGGACGAGATCGAGGCCTGGGAGGAGCGCTACGGCCGGCTGGTCGAGGTGTGGCCGCAGGCCCCGGGGCAGTCCGGCATCCAGTTCCAGGCGGCGCTCGCCGACGGCACCTTCGACGTCTACCACATGCAGTTCGTGCTGCACCTGTCCGGGCACGTGGACCCCGAGCGCATGCGGGCGGCCGGGCAGGCGCTGCTCCAGCGGTACCCGAACCTGCGCTCCGCGTTCCTCACCGCTGCCGACGGCGATCCGGTGCAGGTCGTGGCGGAGCACGTCACCCTGCCCTGGCGGCACCTCGACCTGACCGGACGGAGCGAAGCCGAGCAGGACGCGGCGCTCGACGCGGCCCTCGCCGACGACCGGGCCGACCAACTCGACCCCACCCGGCCGCCGTTGCTCCGCCTGGCCCTGCTCACCTGCGGGCCCGAGCAGGCGAAGCTGATCATCACGGCGCATCACACCCTCTTCGACGGCTGGTCGTCGCCGCTGGTGATCACGGATCTGATCCGCCTGTACGCCGATACCCGTGAGCTTGCTCCGGTCCGCTCCTACGGCGACTACCTGGCCTGGCTGTCCCGGCAGGACCGGGACGCGTCGGCGGCCCGGTGGAAGGCCGAACTCGAAGGATTCGACCAGCCGACCCTCGTGGCCGCGGGCCTTACCGCCGAGGGGGAGGCGACCGCGCTCGGACGGGTCGAGGTACCGCTGTCGATCGACAAGGGACGGGAACTCGCCCGGCGGGCCGCGGAACTCGGGGTCACGCTGAACACGCTCCTGCAGGGCGCCTGGGCGATCCTGATCTCGAAGCTGACCGGGCAGCAGGACGTGGTGTTCGGCGCCGCCGTCAACGGCCG
Source organism: Streptomyces sp. NPDC054783 (assembly GCF_053611725.1). Lineage (NCBI taxonomy): Bacteria > Bacillati > Actinomycetota > Actinomycetes > Kitasatosporales > Streptomycetaceae > Streptomyces > Streptomyces sp. NPDC054783. Next base: position 18,800 of record NZ_JBSHAY010000041.1, read on the forward strand.
CCCGGCGGACCTGACCGGCTCGGACGAGATGGTCGGCCTGTTCATCAACTCCCTGCCGACCAGGGCCATGTGCCGATCGGACCAGAGCCTGGCCGATGTCATCACCGACCTGCAGAACCGGCAGATCAGCCTGCTCGACCACCACTACTACGGCCTCGCCGACATCCAGCGCGGTGTCGGGCTGCCCTCCCTGTTCGACACGATCGTGGTGTTCGAGAACTACCCGATCGACCGGGAGGGCATCGTCGACGCGAACGCCTCGGCCGGGTTCACGATCGACGCCATCCGGCCGTTCGCGGGCTCGCACTACCCGCTCACCCTCAACTCCTCCGACCCCTACCTGCGGCTCTCCCTCGACTACCAGAGGAACCTCTACGACCGCGCCTCGGCCGAGGTGGTCGCCGCGCGGCTCGTCCGGGTGCTGGAGCAGGTGCTTCAGGACCCGTCGGTGCCGGTGGGCGCCGTGGACGTGCTGGGCGAGGACGAGCGGGACCGGCTGGTGCGCCGGGTCAACGACACGGCGCACCCGGTGGCCGCGGACACCCTGCCGGCCGCGTTCGAGGCCCAGGTGGAGCGTGACCCCGACCGGGTGGCGCTGATCGGTGAGCAGGAGACGCTGACCTACGGGGAGTTCAACCGGCGCGCGAACCGGCTGGCGCACTGGCTGGTGGAGCAGGGCGCCGGTCCCGAGCGGCTGGTCGCGGTGAAGATCCCCCGCTCCGTCGACCTGCTCGTGGCGCTCTACGCGGTGGTGAAGGCCGGTGCGGCCTATGTGCCGGTGGACCCGGAACTGCCCGAGGACCGGGTGCGGCACGTGCTCGACAGCGCGAAGCCGCTGCTGGTCCTCGACGAGAACCTTCCGGACGTCTCCGCGTACCCGGAGACCGACCCGCAGCGTGAGCTGTCCCCGGACAACGCCGCGTACGTCATCTTCACCTCCGGTTCCACGGGCGGCCCGAAGGGCGTGCAGGTCGCGCACCGGTCGATCATGAACCGGTTGAAGTGGGGTCTGGCGCACTTCGGCGCCGGGGCCGAGGACCGGGTGCTGCTCAGCACGACGGCGAGCTTCGACGTGTCGGTGCCGGAGCTGTTCGCGCCGCTCCAGGTCGGGGCCGCCGTGGTCATCGCGCGTCCGGACGGGCGCCGGGACCCGGCCTACCTCGCCGACCTGATCCAGCGCGAGCGGGTGACCGGCGCCGACTTCGTACCCTCCCTGCTCGAGGCGTTCGTCGCCGAGCCGGCGGCCAAGGAGTGCACCAGCCTGCGCTGGATCGAGGTCGCGGGCGAGGCCTTCCCGCCCGCACTGGCCAACAAGGCCGTCGGCGCGCTGCCGGACTGCGGGGTGCACAACCTCTACGGGCCCACCGAGGCATCGGTCGAGGTCACGGCGTGGCAGCACGTGCCGGGTGCGGACCGGGTGCCGATCGGCGCACCGATCTGGAACACCCAGGTGTACGTGCTGGACGCGGCGCTGCGCCCGGTCGCGCCCGGGGTCGCCGGCGAGCTGTACCTGGCCGGTACCGGGCTCGCCCGGGGCTACCTCGGACAGACCGGGCTGACCGCGAGCCGGTTCGTGGCCTGCCCCTTCGGCGAGCCGGGGGCCCGGATGTACCGCACCGGTGACCTGGTGCGGTGGAACACGGACGGCCAGGTCGAGTACATCGGCCGGACCGACTTCCAGGTCAAGGTGCGCGGCTTCCGCATCGAACTCGGCGAGATCGAAGGGGCGCTGACCGCGCACCCGGACGTCGACAGTGCGGTGGCCGTGGTGCGCGAGGACCGCGCCGACGACCAGCGGCTGGTCGCGTACGTGGTGCCGGTCAAGGGCACGGACCCGGCCGGACTGGACCTCACGGCCCTGACGGGCCAGGTCCGCGAGCACCTGCCGGAGTACATGGTCCCCTCGGCGATCGTGCCGCTCGCCGAGTTCCCCATGACCCCGAGCGGAAAGCTCGACCGCAAGGCGCTCCCCGCACCGGACTACACCGAGGCCGAGACCGGACGAGGGCCGCGCAACCACACCGAGGAAGTCCTCTGCCGGCTGTTCGCCGAGCTGCTCGGGCTGACGGAGGTCGGCATCGACCTCGACTTCTTCAGCCGCGGCGGGCATTCGCTGCTGGCCACCCGGCTGGTCGGCCGTATCCGCAACGAGCTGAACGCCGACGTGAAGGTCACGACCGTGTTCCGTAATCCGACCGTCGCCCAGCTGGCGGCTCAGGTCGAGGAACTGGCCACGTCGAACCGCCCCCGGCTGCGTCCCCGGCTGGGCCAGATGACCGTTGAGGAGACGCGTCGATGATCCCTCTGTCCTTCGCCCAGCGGCGGCTGTGGTTCCTGCACCGTCTGGAAGGCCCGTCCGCGACCTACAACATCCCGTTCGTGCTGCGCCTGGACGGGCCGCTGGACACGGCGGCCCTGGCCGCGGCGGTCACGGATGTCGTCACCCGGCACGAGAGCCTGCGCACCCTGGTCGTCGAGAACGCCGACGGCACGCCGGAGCAGCGGATCCTGCCTCCCGAGGAGGCGGCCCCGCTGTTCCGGGTGACCGACGTGGCCGCGGACGCGGTGGACGCCGCCCTGCAGGAGGCCGCGTGCGAGGGCTTCGACCTGGACACGGAGCTCCCCCTGCGGACCACCGTGCTCCGCGTCGGCCCCGAGGAGCACGTACTGGTGTTCGTGTTCCACCACATCGCCGCGGACGGCGCGTCGATGGCGCCGTTCCTGCGGGATCTGCTGTCGGCGTACTCGGCTCGCCACAGCGGGCGGACCCCGGACCGGCCGCCGCTTCCGGTGCAGTACAAGGACTACACGTTGTGGCAGCGCCAGCTGCTGGGCGACGAGGAGGACCCGGAGAGCATCGCCGCGGACCAGCTGGAGTACTGGCGGGGAGAACTGGCCGGGGTGCCGCAGCCGGTGCAGCTGCCGCTGGACAGGCCGCGGCCGACGGCGGCCGGCCACGACGGCGGCCATGTCGACTTCGAGCTGGACGCGGACCTGCTCGCCGGGATCGGGAAGCTGGCCGCGGAGCGCGGCGGCACGGCGCCGATGGTCGCGCAGGCCGTCCTCGCGGTGCTCCTGCACCACGTCGGCGCCGGCAACGACCTGACGATCGGCAGCCCGATCGAGGGGCGCGCCGATGAGCAACTCGACGATCTGATCGGGTTCTTCGCCAACACCTGGGTGCTGCGCGTCGACCTGTCCGGCAACCCGTCGTTCGGCGAGCTGCTGGAGCAGGTGCGCGACCGGGCCCTGGCCGCGTACGACAACCAGGACGTCCCGTTCGAGCGCCTGGTGGAGCTGCTCGGTCCGGAGCGCACGACCTCCTACCAGCCGCTGTTCCAGGTGATGCTGGCCTGGCAGTTCGAGTGGTCGCAGATCGAGATACCGGGTCTGCGGGTCACCCCCGTCCCGGCGGGCACCGGTACCGCGAAGTTCGACCTGTTCTTCAACATCGTCCCGGCCCCGTCCGGCGGTGCGTACGGCCGGCTGGAGTACGCGACGGAACTGTTCGACCACGCCACGGCCGAGAGCCTCGTCGACCGCTATGTGCGCGTGCTGCGGCAGGTGGTCGCCGATCCCGGGACGCGGCTCGGCGGGGTGGACGTGCTCACCGGGGCCGAGCGCGACCGGCTGGCACAGCTGAACGACACGACGGCGCCGGTGCACGCAGCGACGGTGCCGGAGCTGGTCGCCGCCCAGGTGGCGAAGACACCGGACGCGACGGCGGTGGTGTCCGGGCAGACCGAGCTGTCGTACCGGGAGTTGGACGCCCGCGCCGACCGGCTGGCCGCGGTCCTGCGGGAGCGCGGTGTCGGGCCGGACGTCCTGGTCGCCGTGGCCCTGCCGCGCTCGGCGGACCTGGTGGTCGCGCTGCTCGCGGTGCTCAAGGCCGGCGGGGCCTACCTGCCGATCGACCCCGACTACCCGGCCGCGCGCGTCGACCTCCTGCTCGACACGGCCGAACCCGCGCTGGTCCTGACCGACTACGCGGCGGCGTCGACCGTGGCCAAGTGCCCGCTGCCGGTGCTTCACCTCAACGACCTGTGCCTCGACGGCGGCCGTGCCGTCGAAGCCCCCAACGTGCGGATCGGCCCGGACAACCTGGCCTACGTGATGTTCACCTCGGGCTCGACCGGGACACCCAAGGGTGTCGCCGTCACGCATGCCGGCGTGGTCAACGGCGTGCGGGATCTGCGGCGGATCGCGCACGTCGGGGCGGGGTCCCGGATGCTCGCCGCGACCTCGGTGAACTTCGACGTCTCCGTGTTCGAGATCTTCACCGCGCTCACCGCCGGAGCGAGCGTCGAGATCGTCCGTGACGTACTCGAACTCGCGGAGCGCGGCAGCTGGACCGGCACCACCATCAGCGCCGTGCCCGCGGTGTTCTCCGCGCTGCTCGACCAGCTCGCCACCGACGGCGCGAGCGGCCTCGAACTCGACGTGGAAACGGTCGTCTTCGCCGGTGAGGCCCTCTCGGCCGATCTGGTCCGCAAGGTGCAGCAGGCCCTGCCCGACGTCCGCGTCATCAACGCCTACGGACAGACCGAGAGCTTCTACGCCACCACGTTCACGCTCCCGCGGCAGCCGGCCGGCACCGGAGCGATACCGGTCGGACGGCCACTGGCCAACATGCACGCCTACATCCTGGGGCCGGAGCTGACGCCGGTCCCGCCCGGTGTGATCGGCGAACTCTACGTCGGCGGCCTGCTCGCCCGCGGATACCACCGAAACGGCCCGGTCACCGCGGACCGGTTCGTCGCCAGCCCCTTCGGTCCCGCCGGCGCGCGCATGTACCGCACCGGTGACCTGGCCCAGTGGGACGAGAACGGCCAACTGAAGTACGCCGGACGAGCCGACACCCAGGTCAAGGTGAACGGCATCCGGGTCGAGCCGACCGAGATCGAGACGGTCCTCGCCCGGCATCCCGCGATCGGCCAGGCGGCGGTCACGGTGCGCGAGGACCACACCGGCACCAAGCGCCTCGTCGGCTATGTGGCACCGGCGGGCACCACGGACGGCGAGGCCGGCCCGGACGCCCGTGTCTCGGCGGCGGACCTGCGGCGGTTCGTGGCCGAGCGGCTGCCGGACTACATGGTCCCCGCCGTCTTCGTGGTGCTGGACCGGCTGCCGCTCAACGCGAACGGCAAGCTGGACCGGGCCGCGCTGCCCGAGCCGGAGTTCTCCGGCGCCGCCTACCGGGCGCCGCGCAGCGAGGCGGAGCGGATCCTGGCCGAGGTCTACGCCGACGTGCTCGACGCCGGACGGGTGGGCATCGACGACGACTTCTTCACCAGCGGCGGGGACAGCATCCGGTCGATCCAGGTCGTCGCGCGGGCCAAGACGCGCGGCGTCGTGGTCAGCACGCGGGAGATCTTCGAGCACCGCACGGTCGCCCGGCTCGCGGAACTGGTCGAGGGCCGGGAGGAAGAGGAGCGCGTCACCCTGGCCGAGCTGCCGGGCGGCGGCGTGGGCTGGGCCCCGCTGCCGCCGACGGCGGCCCACGTCCTCGCGCTCGGCGGCGGCATCGGCCGGTTCTGCATGTCCGCCATGCTGACCCTGCCCGCGGACATCGACCGTACGGGTCTGCTCGCGACGCTGCAGGCCGTACTGGACCGGCACGACGTGCTGCGCTCCCGGCTCGACCGGGCGCAGCCGGGCCTGCGGATGGAGCCGGCCGGCCGGGTGGACGCCGGCGCCCTGGTGCGGGAAGTCCCCTACGGCGGCGCCGACGTGCAGGCCGAGCTGGACGCGGCCGCGGACCGGCTGGACCCGGACACGGGCGTCATGGCGCAGTTCGTGTGGTTCACCTCCGGCACGGACACGGACCGGCTGCTGATCGTGTTGCATCACCTGGTCGTCGACGGGGTGTCCTGGCGGATCCTGCTGCCGGACCTGGTGTCCGCCTGGCAGCGCGTCCGCGACGGTCACACCCCGGCACAGCCGGCCGTGGGCACCTCGCTGCGCCGGTGGACCCACGCCCTGGCCGACGAGGCGGCCACCCCCGAGCGGGTGGCCGAACTGCCCGTCTGGCAGGAGATCCTGCGCGCCGAAGAGCCGGTGCTGGGCGCGCGGGAGCTGGACCCCGCGCGCGATGTCACGGCCACCGTGGACACGGTGCGCGTCCAGGTGCCGGCGGACGTCACGCAGACCCTGCTGACCACGGTGCCCGCGGTGTTCCGCGGCGGTGTCGACGACGGGCTGCTGGCCGGACTGGCCCTGGCCCTCGCCCGCTGGCGCCGGACGCGGGGTGTTTCCGCGTCCCAGGCGCTGGTGCGGCTGGAGGGACACGGCCGGGAGGAGCACCTGGTGCCCGGCGCGGACCTGTCGGGCACGATCGGCTGGTTCACCGCGATGTACCCGGTGCGGCTGGACCTGGCGGGCATCGACGTGGCCGACGCGTTCGCCGGCGGCGCGGCCGCCGGACGGGCCGTCAAGGCCGTCAAGGAACAGCTGCGGGCGGTCCCGGACAACGGCATGGGCTACGGCCTGCTGCGCCACCTCAACGAGGAGACCGCCGCCGAGCTGGCCGGACAGCGCGCACCGCAGATCGGGTTCAACTACCTGGGCCGCTCCTCCGGCGCGGACATTCCCGAGGACCTGCGGGGCCTGGGCTGGGCACCGGACACCACGCACGGGGACCTGATCGCCGCGCCCGACGCGGACATGCCGGTGCTGTCGGCGCTGGAGATCAACGCGGTGGCCGCCGGTGACGAGCTGACCGCCTACTTCGGTTTCCCGGCCGGGGTGCTCTCCCGTGCCGAGGTGACCGAGCTGGCCGGGCTGTGGGTCGAGGCGCTGACCGCCCTGGCCCGGCACGCCACGACCCCGGACGCCGGCGGGCTCACCCCGAGCGACGCGCCCCTGGTCGAGGTGCGCCAGGACGAGATCGACGCCTGGGAGGCCCGGTTCGGCAAGCTGGCCAAGGTGTGGCCGACGACACCGGTGCAGTCCGGGATGCTGTTCCACACGGCGCTGGCCGGCTCCTCCTTCGACGCCTACCACATGCAGCTGGTGTTCCACCTGTCCGGCGACGTCGACCCGGAGCGGATGCACCGGGCCGCGCAGGCACTGCTGGGGCGTCATGCCAGCCTCCGTGCGGCGTTCGTCGACCGGGCGGACGGCGATGCGGTGCAGGCGGTGCCGGAGACGGTGTCCCTGCCCTGGCAGTACCTCGACCTGACCACCTTCGGCGGGGCGGAGCGGACCGAGGAGTTCGAGCGGTTCCTCGCCGAGGACCGGGCCGCCCACTTCGACGTGGCCACCCCGCCGCTGATCCGGATGGCACTCGTCCACCTCGAGCACGGCCGCGCCGAACTCGTGATGACCGCCCACCACGTGCTGATCGACGGCTGGTCCATGCCCCTGCTGATGCAGGACCTGCTGCTGCTCTACGCGTCCGGCGGCGACCCGGCCGGCCTGCCCGCGAGCCGCGACTTCGGCGAGTTCCTGACCTGGCGCGCCCGGCAGGACGAGAAGGAGTCCGCACGGGTCTGGGGGGCCGAGCTCGACGGCGTCGAGGAGCCGACCCTGCTCGCTCCCGGCTCCGAAGACGCGGGCGAGGGCGTCGCCCAGGTCGACATCACGCTCCCGGTCGACGAGGCCCGGGCACTCAGCCGGCGTGCCACCGAGCTGGGCGTCACCATCAACACCCTGGTCCAGGGCGCCTGGGCGCTGCTGCTCGGCCAGCTCACCGGCCGCCAGGACGTGGTGTTCGGCGCGACCGTCTCCGGGCGCCCGCCCGCCGTGACGGACGTCGACTCGATGGTCGGGATGTTCATCAACACCCTTCCCGTACGCGTCGCGTACGCGCCCGGCGACACCCTCGCCGAGGTCCTCACCCGGCTCCAGAGCCGGCAGGCCGCTCTCCTGGACCACCACTACTACGGGCTCACGGAGATCCAGCAGTCCGTCGGCCTGAAGTCCCTCTTCGACACGCTGGTCGTCTTCGAGTCGTACCCGGTCGACGAGGAGGGCATCAGCGCCGCCTCCGACGCCGCGGACGGGATCGCCTTCACCGGCCTGCGCGCGTCCACGGCCACCAACTACCCGCTGACCCTGATGGCGGCAGCCGCCCCGCACCTTCAGCTCATCCTCCAGTACACGCAGGGTGTCTTCGACCGGGGCACGGTGGAGGTGTTCGCGGCCCGCCTCGTGCGCGTCCTGCGGCAGCTCGCGGCCACCCCCGAGGCGAAGGCCGCCGACGTCGACATCCTGGACCCGGCCGAACGCGACCGGCTGCTCACCGAGTTCAACGACACGACGGTGGCGACCCCGGACACCACCGTCGACGGGCTCGTCTCGGCACAGGCGGCGCGGACACCCGACGAGGTCGCCGTGGTCGCCGAGGGCGAGTCGCTCACCTACCGCGAGCTGGACGCCCGGGCGGGCCGCCTGGCGCGCGAACTGGCCGGGCGCGGAGTGGGCCCGGAGTCGGTGGTCGCGGTGTCGCTGCCGCGGTCGGCGGACCTGGTGGTCGCCCTGCTCGCGGTCCTGAAGGCGGGCGGCGCGTATCTGCCGGTCGACCCCAGGTACCCCAGCCGGCGCCTCACCGCCATCCTCGACGAGGCGCGGCCGCGCCTGGTCCTGACGGACTCCACCACGGTCGCGGCGCTGCCGGAGCACGCCGCCCCGGACGTCCTCCTCGACGCGCTCGACCTGTCCGGCGCCGACTCCGGCCCAGAACTGCCGGTCCACGCACAGCAGTTGGCGTACGTCATGTACACCTCCGGCTCCACGGGCAAGCCCAAGGGCGTCGCCATCACCCACGCAGGCGTGGTCAACGGCGTGCTTCGGCTCGCCGACCGCGTGGGGCTGGGGCCGGGCAAGCGGCTGCTGGCGGGCACATCGGTCAACTTCGACGTCTCGGTGTTCGAGATCTTCACGACCCTGGCCACCGGCGGCGTCGTCGAAGTGGTCCGGGACGTCCTGGTCCTGGGCGAGCGGAAGGGCTGGAGCGGCAGCGTCGTCTCCACCGTGCCCTCCGCCTTCGCCGAACTCGTCGACGAGATCTCCGGCCGCACCAGTGTGGAGACGGTCGTCTTCGCCGGCGAGGCGCTGCCCGCATCGCTCGTCGACAAGGTGCGGGCCGCCTTCCCCGGCGTACGGGTCGTCAACGCCTACGGACAGAGCGAGTCGTTCTACGCCACCACCTTCACCGTCTCCGACGGCACCCAGGGCTGGACGGGCAGCGCGCCCGTCGGCACCCCGCTCGGCAACATGCGGGCCTACGTCCTCGGCCCCGGCCTGGCACCGGTGCCGCCCGGCGCGGTCGGCGAGCTGTACGTCGGCGGGAACGTGGGCCGCGGCTACCACGGCCGCGCCGCACTGACCGCCGAGCGCTTCGTCGCCGACCCGTTCGGCCCGTCCGGCGCGCGCATGTACCGCACCGGCGACCTGGCCCGCTGGCACCCGGAGGGCCGGCTGGAGTACGTGGGCCGCGCGGACACGCAGGTCAAGGTGCGCGGCTTCCGCGTCGAGCCCGGCGAGGTCGAGGCCGCGCTCACCGCGCACCCCGGGGTCGCGCAGGCCGCCGTCCTCGCCTGCGACGGGCGCGGCAGCGGCACGGGCAAGCAGCTGGTCGCGTACGTCGTGCCCGCCGTCACCGGCGACGACGCGACGGCCGGCGACCGCGCCGGCCTGGAGACGAAGGAGCTGCACGGCTTCGTCTCGGAGCGGCTGCCGGACTTCATGGTGCCGGCCGCCTTCATGGTCCTCGACCGGCTGCCGCTCACCCCGAACGGCAAGCTGGACCGGGCCGCGCTGCCCGAGCCGGAGTTCACCGGCGCCGCCTACCGGGCGCCGCGCACTGCCCGCGAGGAGACCCTGGCCGGGCTGTTCGCCGAGGTGCTCGGCATGGACCGGGTCGGCATCGACGACGGCTTCTTCGAGCTGGGCGGGCACTCCCTGCTCGCCACCCGGCTGATCAGCCGCGCCCGCGCCGAGCTGGCGATCGAGATACCCATCCGCAAGATCTTCGACCTTCCCACGGTGGCCGCGCTCGCCGCCTGGTCGGAGCAGTCGGCAGCCCCCCGCCGCCCCAGTCTCCGCCAGATGATCGTCAAGGAGTGAAGCAATGATTCCGCTGTCATTCGCCCAACGCCGGATGTGGCTTCTGCACCAGCTGGAACAGGGGGCGGCGACCTACAACATCTCGGCGGCGTTCCGGCTGACCGGTGCCCTGGACCGGCACGCCCTCGGCGCGGCGGTCCACGACCTGGTCGACCGCCACGAGATCCTGCGCACCACGTACGCGACGGACGACGCCGGTGAGCCCTACTCGCGGCTCCTGCCGACGGCGGAGGCCGCGCCGGAACTGCGGGTGGCCGAGGTGGCGCCCGAAGACCTCACCGGCGCGATCGAGGAGGCCGTAGCGCACCAGTTCGACCTGTCGGCCGAACTTCCCCTGCGGGCAATCCTGTTGCGCTGCTCCCCCCAGGAGCACGTGCTGGTGATGGTCGTCCACCACATCGCCTCGGACGGCAGCTCCAGCGCGCCGATGATGCGGGACCTGATCCACGCCTACACCGCCCGCAAGGACGGCCGGGCACCGGAGTGGGAGCCGCTGCCCGTGCAGTACAAGGAGTACGCGCAGTGGCAGCGCGAGGTGCTCGGCGACGTCACCGATCCGGAGTCTCTCGCCGCGGCGCAGGTCGAGTACTGGCGCAAGGAACTGGGCGGGGTGCCGCAGCCGCTGACCCTGCCGTTCGACCGCCCGCGGCCCGCGGAGGCGAACTCGCACGGCGACACGATCCCCCTCGCGGTGCCGGCGGAAGTGGCGGCCAGGCTGCAGAAGCTCGCCGACGAGCGCGGGGCCAGCATGTCGATGGTCCTGCAGGCCGCGCTCGCGGTGCTGCTGCGCCAGCTCGGCGGCGGCGACGACCTGACGATCGGCAGCCCGATCGCCGGGCGGACCGACGAGGCGCTGGCCGATCTGATCGGGTTCTTCGTCAACACCCAGGTGCTGCGGGCCGACCTGTCCGGCAACCCGACGTTCACCGGCCTGCTCGCGCAGGTGCGGGACAAGGCGCTGACGGCCTACGAGTACCAGGACGTGCCCTTCGACCTGCTGGTCGAGGCCATCAACCCGGAACGCTCCGCCGCCTACCAGCCGCTGTTCCAGGTGATGTTCGCCTGGCAGAGCTACCAGAAGCCGGACCTCGACATCCCCGGCCTGAAGATGACGTTCGAGCAGGCCATCCCGTCGACCGCCATGGTCGACCTGTTCTTCAGCCTGACCGTGGACGAGTCGGGGGCGCTGCGGGGCGACCTGCAGTACGCGACCCAGCTGTTCGACCGCGACTCGGCCGAGGTGATCGCCGCCCGGCTCGCCCGGGTGCTGGAGCAGCTGGCCGCCGATCCGAGCGTGCGCGTCGGAGACGTCGACGTGCTGAGCGACCAGGAGCGGCAGCGGCTGCTGACGGAAGTGAACGCCGCCGGCAGCGACATTCCCGAGGTCACCCTGGTCGAGCTGTTCGAACGGCAGGCGGCGCAGCGGACGGACGCGGTCGCGGTGACCTGGGACGGCGCCTCGCTCACGTACGGGGAGCTGAACGCCCGGGCCAACCGGCTCGCACGGCACCTCGTCGCCCAGGGAGTGGGTCCCGAGTCCCTCGTCGGAGTCTGCCTGGACCGCTCGGCCGACCTGGTCGTCGCGCTGCTCGCGGTGCTCAAGGCGGGCGGTGCCTATCTGCCGATCGACCCCGACTCCCCGGCCGACCGCATCGCCTACATCGTCCAGGACGCCCAGCCGGTCCTACTGGTCACCACCAGCACCAACGGCACCGCACAGGGCCTGGACCACGACCTTCCGCTGGTCCACCTCGACCAGGCCGGGGCCTTCGCGGAGGAGACGGCCACCGACCTCACCGACGCCGAGCGCCGCGCCGCCCTGCGCCCCGACCACCCGGCGTACGTGATCTACACCTCCGGGTCGACCGGCCGCCCCAAGGGCGTGCTCATCCCGCACCGCAACGTGGTCGGGCTCTTCACCGCCGCCGAGGACTTCGCCTTCGGCGCGGACGACGTGTGGACCCTCTTCCACTCCTACGCCTTCGACTTCTCGGTGTGGGAGCTGTGGGGGCCGCTGCTGTACGGCGGCCGCCTGGTCGTGGTCCCCTACGACGTCTCCCGCTCCCCGGCCGACTTCCTGCAGCTGCTCGCCCGCGAGCAGGTCACCGTCCTCAACCAGACGCCCTCGGCCTTCTACCAGCTCGTCCAGGCCGACGCCGAGGCACCAGGCCAGGAACTGGCGCTGCGGTACGTGGTGTTCGGCGGCGAGGCCCTCGACCTGGGCCGCCTCGCGGACTGGTACGCGCGCCACGCCTCCGACGCGCCGGTGCTGGTGAACATGTACGGCATCACCGAGACCACCGTGCACGTCACCCGCATCGACCTGGACGAGCACTCCGCCGCCCGCTACAAGGCCAGCGTGATCGGCCCGGCCATCCCGGGTCTGCGCGCCTACGTCCTGGACACGAACCTCAAGCCGACGCCCACCGGCGTGACCGGGGAGCTGTATGTGGCGGGCTACGGCCAGGCACGCGGCTACCACGGCCGGCCGGGCCTGACCGCCGGACGGTTCGTCGCCTGCCCCTACGGCGAGCCGGGTGAGCGCATGTACCGCAGCGGCGACCTGGTCCGCTGGAGCAGGAACGGCCAGCTGGAGTACGTCGGGCGAGCCGACTCCCAGGTGAAGATCCGGGGCTTCCGCATCGAGCTGGGCGAGATCGAGCACGCGCTGGCCGGACACCCGGGCGTGGCGCAGGCGGTGGTCCTGGTGCGCGAGTACCAGGAGGGCGACAAGCGCATCGTCGGCTATGTGGTGCCCGAGCCCGACGCCACGGTCGATGCCGGTGAGCTGTCCGCGTACCTGCACGAGCGGCTGCCGGACTACATGGTGCCGTCCTCGCTGATCCCGCTGGCGGAGATCCCGCTGACCTCGAACGGCAAGCTCGACCGGCGCGCACTGCCCACGGAGGACACCACCGCCGTGGCCGGCCGGGAGCCGCGCAACGCCTACGAGGAGAAGCTGTGCGCCCTCTTCGGCGAGCTGCTCGGGCGGGACAACGTCGGTATCGACGACGGCTTCTTCGCGCTCGGCGGACACTCGCTGCTGGCCACCCGGCTCAGCGTCCGCATCCGCCAGCAGTTCGACATCGACATCCCCATCCGGACGATCATCAAGTACCCCACGGTGGCCGAGCTGGCCGCGCTGATGCTCGCCGGCGGCGTGCCCGCCGACGACGCCGACACGTTCGCGGTCGTACTGCCCCTGAACAGCGATCCCGGTACGGGCAAGCCGCCGGTGTGGTTCTTCCACGGAGGCGGCGGCCTGGGCTGGGCGTACTACAGCTTCGCGGCGCACCTGCAGGACCGGCCGGCCTACGCCCTGCAGTCCCGCGGCTCCGACGGCGTGGAACCGCTCGCGGGCTCCGCGCAGGAGATGATCGAGGACTACGTCACCCAGATCCTGAAGATCCAGCCGGAAGGGCCCTTCCACCTGATCGGCTGGTCCTACGGCGGCACGGTCGTGCAGGCCGTCGCGGACGCGCTCGACCGGCGCGGGCACGAGGTCTTGCTCGTGGCCGTCCTGGACGCCCAGCCCGGGGGACACGGGTTCCGGCAGGTCCATGCCGACAAGGAGTCGTCGGACTACCGGGCGGAGCTGGAGGACGACTTCGGCCAGTACATCCGCATGGGCAACCGGCAGGGCTTCCTGGACACCATGGCCAAGGTCATGGCCAACAACACGTCCCTCATGATCGACTTCGAGTCGCCGGTCTACCGCGGTGATGTGCTGTATTTCCACGCGGCGCTCGAGGACACGTCGTACGCGCACCTGTGGCGGCCGTACGTCGGCGGTTCCCTGGAGGTGCACGACCTGCACGCCACGCACCACGAGATGCACATGCCCGCACCCGTGACCCAGTTCTTCGAGGTCGTCGGCCCCAAGCTGGCGTAGCGACCGGACAGCTGTGTCCCGGAGCTGGTTCAACAAACGATCCAAGAGAAGATGATGGGGGTTGGTCAGGGTGACAGAACCCGGCGTATCCGCGGAGCACGGGGAACAGACCGCGCTGCTGTGCGTGCCGTTCGCGGGAGCGGGTCCCTCGTTCTTCCACCCGTGGCGGGAACTGGCCGCCGGCCGGTGGCGCGTGACCTCGGTCGAACTGCCCGGCAGGGAGCGGCGGATCCTGGAGACGCCGTACCGCAATGTCGTCGAGGCGGCCAAGGGCTCGATCGACGACGTCGTCGCGGACCTCGGTGCGGGGACGCGGACCGTGCTGTTCGGGCACAGCCTGGGCGCGGTGCTCGCCTACGAGCTGGTGCACCTGCTGAGCACGCGCGATGTGCACGTCGAGCGGCTCGTCGTCAGTGGTTCGCCGGGGCCGTGGACCCAGCGCGAGCGGCGGGCGGCGGGCCTGCCGGACGAGGAGTTCCTCGCCAGGGTCGAGGAGTTCGCCGGGTTCCGGCACGAGGCTCTCGACCACCCGGAGATGCGTGAACTGATCCTCCCCGTGCTGCAGGCCGACTGCGAGATGCACGAGAGCTACGTCCCGAGCACCGACGAACCGGTGTCGGTGCCGATCTGCTCGCTGCGCGGCGACCACGACGGGCTGGTCACCGCGGAGGAGGCCCGGCAGTGGCAGGCCGCGACCACGGCGGAATTCAGCTATGCGGAGTTCCCGGGCGACCACATGTACCTGGTCGACCACGGCCGCGAGGTGCTGGACGTGATCGAAGCGGAGTCCGCCCGCGGCCGCTGACAAGGCGCCGGCCACCGACCGGACACGCGGCTCTGACCAGCGTAGACGGGGTCGAGCGCCGTGACAGGGGGGTGACAGGCCCGGAGAGGAAAGTGGAAGCATGAGAAGTTCAGCGATTGCAGTTTCAGGGCTGCGCAAGGCATACGGCGACAAGGTCGTGCTCGACGGCGTCGACTTCGATGTCGCCGCGGGGTCGATCTTCTCCCTGCTCGGTCCGAACGGGGCCGGCAAGACGACGACGGTGAACATCCTGACGACGCTGATGAAGGCCGACGCCGGAACGCTGCGGGTCGCCGGGCACGATGTGGTGACCGCGACCAAGCAGGTGCGCGCGGCCATCGGCGTGACCGGCCAGTTCGCCGCGGTGGACGAGCTGCTGTCGGGCCGGGAGAACCTGCGCCTGGTGGCGGACCTGAAGCGCGTGCGCTCGGCCGGCCAGCTGGTCACGCAGCTGCTGGAGCGGTTCGACCTGGTGGACTCGGCGGACAAGATGGCCGGGACCTACTCCGGTGGTATGCGCCGCAAGCTGGACCTGGCCATGACGCTGGTCGGCGACCCGCAGGTCATCTTCCTGGACGAGCCGACGACGGGTCTCGACCCGCGCAGCCGGCGCACGATGTGGGAGATCGTCCGCGAGCTGGTGGCCGAGGGCACCACCATCTTCCTGACCACCCAGTACCTCGAGGAGGCCGACCAGCTGGCCGACCGGATCGCGGTGCTCAACCAGGGCCGCCTGGTCGCCCAGGGCACCCCCGAGGAGCTCAAGCGCCAGATCCCCGGCACCCACGCCCGGTTCCGCTTCGCCGACATCCACGACCTCGACACGGCGGCGCGGGTGCTGCCCGGGTCCACGCGGGACGACGAGGAGCTGACCCTGCGGGTGCCCAACGACGGCGAGTCGAGGTCGCTGCTGGCCCTGCTGAGCCGGCTCGACGAGAACGCCCTCAACGCCAAGGAGTTCTCGGTGCACACGCCGGACCTCGACGACGTCTTCCTCGCCCTGACCGACAACACGGCCACCGGCAGCACGAACACCGAGCACACGATCAAGGAGAAGGAGGCGGTCGCACCGTGAGCAGTGTCGCGACCTCGTTCGGCGACGCGGCGATCATGATGCGCCGCAACTACAAGCACACGACCCGGAATCCGGTCACCGTCTTCAACGCGGTCCTGTTCCCCATCGTGATGATGCTCATGTTCGTCTACGTGTTCGGCGGCGCCTTCAACGTCCACGGCAAGTACGTCGACTACGCCGTGCCGGGCCTGATCGTGATGGCCATCACGTACGGGCTGGGCCCGACCGCGGCGGCCGTGAACAGCGACATGACGACCGGCATCACCAACCGGTTCAAGGCCATGGACGTCTCGCACGGCGCCGTGCTGTTCGGTCACGTCGTCTCCACGACGCTGCGCGCCCTGATCGCCGACGCGGCCATCATCGGCGTCGGCTTCGCGATGGGCTTCCGTCCGCACGCGAACTTCCCGCAGTGGCTCGGCGTGATCGGCCTCATCCTGTTCCTCGGGTTCGCGACCAGCTGGCTCACGGTCGCCATGGGCCTGGGCGCGAAGACCGTGGAATCCGCGGGCATGGCCACCGTGCCGCTGATCATGCTGCCGTTCCTGAGCAGCGCGTTCGTCCCCGCGCACACGATGGGGGCCGGCGTGCGCCAGTTCGCCGAGTACCAGCCCTTCACCCCGATCATCGAGACGCTGCGCGGCCTGCTGTTCGGTACCACGCCGTCGACCGGCCACGTCATCGCCGCCGTCGCCTGGTGCACCGGGCTCACGGTCCTCGGCTATGTGTGGGCGATCGCCAACTTCAAGAAGCGGGTGTGACCTCGCCCCACCGCTCCTCACCCCCTCCCCGGCCGCCCGGCGAACTCCCCTTCGCCGTGGCGGCCCTGTGCGTTCCGCGCGCACTCGTCGCGGAGCCACAGCGTGTGGGGCAGGCGCCCGCGATCACCACATCCGTGTCCGTGCGGGTGTGCCCCACGTCGTTCCCCCTCATTCCACCGGGCCTCTAACGTCGTTAAACCGAGGCGCTGTCGAATTGCCCTGTTCCGCCGACGGGACGGAGGAAACACAGCACCTGCGGTGGCGTCAGCATGCGGGCTCGCAACCCGGACCGCCGGCGCAGCACGGGAGACCACCGAATCGGTGTGAATGGACGCGCATGCGCGCCACACTCAATTCGGCCATTCGAAGAATTTGTCTCGCCGGCGGGACAGCGCACAGGGCCCCGGTGGTCGTCATGGCGATGACGGTCCGGACACCGGACCGAAAAGGACGCGAGCGGGCACTCCCGGTCGGCGGAGGAAGGAAAGACTGGCATGGAACGACAAGCCGCGCCTTCGAGCGCGCCGGTTTCGCTCGGGCAGGAAATCGCGCAGCTGTGGGCGGAATACCTCGACTGTGAGATCGGTCCGGAGGACGACTTCTTCGCGCTCGGCGGCAATTCGCTGTCCGGCATCAAGATCATCGAGCGGGTGGCCCAGGACTACGGCGTCCAGCTGTCCGTGCGCGACTTCTACCTGGCGCAGACTCCGGCCCGGGTCGCCGAGCTGATCGAGCAGGGGAGGGCCGGGACGTGAGGCTGACGCCGGGTCCCGCGCGCGACATCGACCTCGACGGTGTCGACCTGTTCGACCTGGACCTGTACACCTCGGGCGATCCGCACCCGATCTGGGACGTGATGCGGGCGAAGGCGCCCCTGCACCACCAAGTCCTCCCGGACGGCCGGGAGTTCTGGTCGGTGACCCGCCACGAGGACGTCTGCCGCGTGCTCGGCGACCACCGGGAGTTCACCTCGGAGCGCGGCACGACACCCACCCACGTCGGGGTGGACGACCCCGCGGCGGGCAAGCTGCTGACGTCCACCGACCCGCCACGGCACACCGAGGTCCGCAGGCCGCTCGGCTCCAAGCTCACCGCCCGGGCGGTGAAGTCCTGGGAGGACTCGATCCGCGGGACGATCCAGCGCTTCCTCGAGCCGGCGCTCGACGGCGAGACCTTCGACCTGGCCGAGCGGGCGCTGCTCCTCCCGGCGATGGTCACGGGCCCGCTGCTCGGCATCCCGGAGAAGGACTGGGAAGAACTCGTCCAGCTGACCGCGATGGTGACGGCTCCCTCGGACCCGCACTTCATGGTGGGCCACGAGGCCGCGACCCTGGCCATCTCCCACCACGAGCTGGTCAACTACGTCACCGAGTGGGTCAAGCGGCGGCGGGCGGCCGGGGACGAGGACGACACCCTGCTCGCCCACCTCATGAGCGTCCGCGCGGGCGGCGCGCCGCTGACCGACGAGGAGATCGCCCTCGACGGCTACAGCATTCTCCTCGGCGCCAACGTGACGACGCCGCACACCGTCTCGGGCACGGTGCAGGCGCTCATCGAGCGGCCCGAGCAGTTCGAGAAGGCGCAGGCAGACCCGTCGCTGATCCCGGACCTGGTCGAGGAGGGGCTGCGCTGGACCTCGGCCGCGTGCAACTTCATGCGGTACGCGGTCGACGACGTCGAGATCGCCGGGGGCACGATCCCGGCCCGTGCGGCGGTCGTCGCGTGGATCGGGTCGGCCAACCGGGACGAGGCCCAGTTCACCGATCCGCACACGTTCGACATCACGCGGAGCAACGCCAAGCGCCACGTCGCGTTCGGGTTCGGGCCGCACTTCTGCATCGGTGCACCGCTGGCCCGGATGACCCTGCGCATCTTCTTCGAGGAACTGCTCCAGCAGTTCGGCTCGATCGAACTCGCCGGCGAACCGCAGCACCTGCGGTCGTACTTCATCGCCGGGATGACCCACCTGCCCGTCGTCGCCCAGAAACGAAAGACGCCATGACATCCGGCTCCACCACCGCCGCGTCGCCGTGGTTCGTCCGGCCGCCGTCCACCGGCCACCCCGCCCGGATCTTCTGCTTCCCCTTCTCCGGGTCCGGGGCGTCGGCCTTCAGCGGATGGCCGGCCGCGATCGGCGACGTCGAGGTCTGCCCGGTGCAGTTCCCCGGCCGCGAGAACCGGCTCGGCCATCCCCACTACGGCACCTACGAGAACCTCGCCGCGGACCTGGTCGAACCCCTGGCGCCGCTGCTCGACCGGCCGTTCGCGTTCTTCGCGCACTGCGCGGGCGCGCTGCCCGCGTACGAGACCGTGCTCAAGCTCGCCGAACTCGGCCTGCCCACACCGGACCGCCTCTTCGTGTCGGGCCAGCCGGCACCGCACGACGCCTCCCGCGACCGGATGCTCGGCATGACCGAGTCCGAACTGCGCGCGGAGGTGGAGTCGTTCATCCGCAGCCGGGGGATCGAGCCGCGGCCGGACATGCTCGACCTCGGCCTCATGGTGCTGCTGCGTGATCACGCGGCGGCGAATGCGTACCGGCGGGCGGAGCCGGTCGCGGTGGACTGCCCCATCGTCGTACTGCACTGGCGCGACGACCCGGACGTGAGCCTCGCCGACCTGCAGGGGTGGCGCCGGTACGCGGACTCGGTCGAATTCCGGGTGGTCGACGGCGGCCACTACGACTTCATGAACGCGCCGGACGAGCTGCGGAAGCTGCTGACCCGTTGGCTGTGAGCGCAGTGCAGCCGCCCGCAAGAGCCGTCCGCCGAGGGAACCGGAAGGAATACAGATGAGTGGCGCAGCCACCGATATTGCCGTCATCGGGATGTCGTGCCGCTTTCCCGGTGTGCACAACCTGGCCGAGTTCTGGCGCCTGCTGCTCGACGGCAAGTCGACCATCGCAACGTTCCCCGAGCAGCGGGCCGCCGACGCGAACTCGAAGCACACCTCCCACCCGGACGCCGCCACCTTGGGCTCGGGTTCGTTCTTCGACTCCGTCGACGGGTTCGACGCCGCCTTCTTCGGCACGGGGCCGGCGGAAGCGGCCGCCATGGACCCCGTGCAGCGGCTGGGTCTCGAGCTCGCCTGGGAGGCCGTCGAGGACGCCCGCATCCCGGCGACCGCGCTCGCGGGCCGCGAGGTGGACGTCGTGGTCGGCGCCGCGCCCTCCGGGTACGACCTGCTGCGCAAGCTGTCCGGCAGTGACCAGGACGACCACTACGCCGCGCTCGGCTCCAGCGGTGCGCTGATCGCGAACCGCATCTCGAACCTGTTCGATGCGCGCGGCATGAGCTTCTGCGCGGACTCGGGCCAGTCCTCCTCACTCGTGTCGTTGGCGCTGACGTGCGAACGGATAAGGTCCGGTGCCGTCGACACGGCCCTCGCCGGCGGCGTGCACCTGATCGTCGATCCGGAAGCTGGAGCCGGCCTTGCCAATCTGGGCGCCCTGTCGCCCGACGGCCGCTGCTTCCCCTTCGACGAACGGGCCAACGGCTTCATCCGGGGAGAGGGCGGGGCGTTCGTCCTGCTGAAGCGGCTCGACCTCGCCGTCGCCGACGGCGACCACATCTACGCGGTGGTGCGCGGCTGGGGCGTCAACAGCGGCGGAGCGACCAGCCGGATGCCGGACCCGAGCCCCACCGGGCAGGCGGCAACCGTGCTGTCCGCCCTCCAGCGCGCGGCCGTTGCGTTCGACGGCGTCGACTACGTCGAGGCCCACGGCACCGGCACCCGGCTCGGCGACCCGGCCGAGATATCCGGTCTGCGCGAGGTGTTCCGGGAGACCGGCCGCAGCCGCGCCCTGACGATCGGCTCGGTGAAGGCGAACGTCGGGCACCTGGAGCCGGCCGCAGGGATCGTCGGCTTCGTGAAGGCCGCGCTCTGCGTGGACCGCGCTCACCTCGTCCCCACCCCGGGCTTCCGCTCCCCGAATCCCGCCGTCCCCGACTTCCACGAGGACTTCGAAGTCCTCCGTACCGCGCGGCCCTGGCCGAGCGAGCCGGGCCGGCCGCGGCGGGCCGGGGTGTCGTCGATCGGGATGGGCGGCACCAACGCGCACGTGATCCTCGAGCAGGCCCCCGAAAAAAGGGCTCCCGAAGAGCAGGCCCCCGATGAGCAGGTCGAACTGCCCGCCACGGGCGGCGACTTGACCTCCACGGGCATTTCCGGGGCCGTGCCGTGGGTGCTGTCGGCGCGCTCGGAACCAGCGCTGCGGGAGCAGGCGGCGCGGTTGCGGGAGCTGGTGGCCTCCGACGCGTCGCTGTCGGCGATCGACGTGGGCCATTCGCTGGTGTCGACGCGGTCGTCGTTCGAGCACCGGGCGGTGGTGCTGAGCGGTGACCGTACGGAGGCGCTGGCCGGCCTCGACCTGGTGGCGGCGGGTGGTGCCGCGGCCCGGGCGGTGCGCGGCGCGGCCACGGGGCCCGCGGGCCCGGTCGTCTTCGTGTTCCCCGGCCAGGGGTCGCAGTGGCTGGGCATGGGCAAGCAGCTGTACGCGGAGTCGGAGGTCTTCGCACGCGCGATCGACGAGTGCGCGAGCGCTCTGGACCCGTGGCTGGACTGGTCGCTGGTGGACCTGGTGACCGGCGCGGAGTCGGCGCCGTCGCTGGAGCGCGGGGACGCCGTGGTCCAGCCCGCGTTGTTCGCGATGATGGTCTGCCTGGCACGGCTGTGGCGGTCGCTGGGAGTGGTCCCCGACGCGGTGGTGGGGCACTCGCAGGGAGAGATCGCCGCGGCGTGCGCGTCGGGTGCGCTCTCCCTCGCGGACGCGGCGCGGGTCGTCGCCCTGCGCAGCCGGGCACTGACCGCCCTGGCCGGCCTGGGCGGGCTGAACGCGGTGGCCGCGCCCCTGACATGGGTCGAGGACCGGCTGGGGCGGTGGCCCGGGCGGCTGTCCGTGGCCGCGGTCAACGGGCCGGCCTCCGTGGTGATCGCCGGTGACCTCGAGGCACTGGACGAGTTCGCCGAGCTGGCGGCCGGTGACGGGGTCCGGGTGCGCCGGGTCAAGATCGAGTACGCGTCCCACTCCCACCAGGTCGAACGCATCCGTGACCGGGTGCTCGAGGCCGCCGCGGGTGTCACGCCGAGGCAGACGGCGGTGGAGTTCCACTCCACGGTCACGGCAGGACTGCTCGACACCCGGGTGCTCGACGCCTCGTACTGGTACGACAACCTGCGCTCGACGGTGCGTTTCGGCGAGGTCGTCGAGAACCTGATGCGCGAGCGCGGTGGCGTGTTCGTGGAGGTCAGCCCGCATCCCGTGCTCCAGGTGGCGATGGAGGAGGCCGCCGACGCGCTCGCGAGCCCGCCCAAGGTGGTGAGCACTCTGAGCAGGCACGACGGGAGCCTGGGCAAGGTCCTGGCGTCGCTGGCCGAGCTGCACGTGCGCGGCGTGCCGGTGAACTGGAAGGCGGTGTTCGCCGCCGGCCGGCCGCGCCGGATCGACCTGCCGACCTACCCGTTCCAGCGGCAGCGGTACTGGCTGACGGCGCCGGCCGGCACCGACACCGTGCACAGCCCCGACGCGCAGGCGGACGGACCGGGCGCGCACACCGGGGCGGCGCGGCTGGACTCCCCGTCGGCGGTGCTCGCGCTCGTGTGCGCGGAAACGGCAGCGCTGCTGGGCACGAAGGGCGCGGGTCTGACGGCCGCCGATCTCGAGGCGAGGTCGACGCAGACCTTCAAGGCCCTGGGCTTCGACTCCTCGATGGCGGTGGAACTGCGCAACCGGCTGGGCGCGGTGGCCTCGGTGCGGCTCCCGGCCACCGTCGCGTTCACCTACCCCACCCCGCAGACGCTCGCCGACCACCTCTTCTCCCTCCTCGAGCCCGAAGCGACCGAAGCGACCAGAGCTCCCGAAGCTCCCGAAGCGGTGGAGGAAACGAGTCTGGAAGGCCGCAGCGATGACGATCTCTACGCGTTGATCGAACGCGGATACGCATAGCCACACCCGTTCTTCTAAACAACCTTTGGGGGAGGCCCTGGTGGAGGATGTCGACAAGCTCCGGTCCTACTTGCGACGCGCCGTCGGCGACGCGCAGGAACTGCGCGAGCGAGTGCGCGAGTTGGAGGAGTCCGCGCGCGAGCCCATCGCTGTCGTGGGTGTGGGGTGTCGCTTCCCCGGCGGGGTGACGTCCCCCGAAGGTCTGTGGTCGGTCGTGTCCGACGGTGTGGACGCCATGGGCGACTTCCCGCTGGACCGCGGGTGGGACGTGGAGGCCCTCTACGACCCGGATCCCGAGGCGCACGGGAAGACGTACACGCGCACGGGCGGATTCCTGCCCGATCTCCCGGAGTTCGACGCGCAGTTCTTCGGCATCAGCCCGCGCGAGGCGCTGGCGATGGACCCGCAGCAGCGGCTGATGCTGGAGACGTCGTGGGAAGCGCTGGAACGGGCGGGTATCGACCCGGCCGGTCTGCGCGGTTCGGCGACCGGGGTGTTCACCGGGATCTACGGCGTCGACTACGGCCCACGGGTGGGCGGCGGCGCAGCCGGCGAAGTGGAGGGTTTCCAGCTCACGGGGAACTACCTCAGCGTGGCCTCGGGCCGGGTGGCGTACGTGCTCGGTCTGGAGGGTCCGGCGGTGTCGACCGACACCGCGTGCTCGGCGTCGCTCGTCGCCGTCCACCAGGCCGTGCGGTCCCTGCGGTCCGGGGAGTGCACGCTGGCGCTGGCCGGCGGGGTGGCGGCGCTGCCGACTCCGGGGATGCTCGTGGAACTCGCCCGGCAGCGGGGTCTGTCGCAGGACGGGCGGTGCAAGGCGTTCGCGGACGCGGCGGACGGCACCGGCTTCTCCGAGGGCGCGGGCGTGCTGGTCCTCGAGCGGCTCTCCGACGCGCGGCGCAACGGGCACCGGATCTGGGCGGTGATCCGCGGTTCGGCGATCAACCAGGACGGGGCGTCCAACGGGCTCAGCGCGCCGAACCCACTGGCGCAGCAGCGGGTCATCCGGGCGGCCCTGGCCGATGCCGGGCTGTCGACCGGCGATGTGGACGCGGTGGAGGCGCACGGCACCGGCACCAAGCTGGGCGACCCCATGGAGGCGGAGGCCCTGCTGGCCACCTACGGTCAGGACCGGGACCCGCAGAGCCCCCTGTGGCTGGGGTCGCTGAAGTCGAACATCGGTCACACGCAGGCGGCCGCGGGCGTCGGCGGCATCATCAAGATGATCATGGCGATGCGCCACGGGGTGCTGCCCAGGACCTTGCACGTGGACCGTCCGTCGACGCACGTCGACTGGTCGGCCGGTGCGGTGGAGCTGCTGACCGAGGCCAGGCAGTGGACCACGGGAGCGGGCCGGCCCCGCCGCGCGGGCGTGTCGTCCTTCGGCATCAGCGGCACCAACGCGCACCTGATCCTGGAGCAGGCACCCGAGACCCTCGCGCGGGAGGAGGCCCCGGCTCCCGCGGCCGCGGACTCCACCGCCGGCCAGGTGTCCGCCGACGCGCCCGGCGCGGTGCCCTGGGTGCTGTCGGCGAAGTCGGAGCAGGCGCTGCGGGAACAGGCGTTGCGGCTGCGGGACCTGGTGGCCGCGGACGCGGACCTGCCGGTCGCGGGCGTGGGGCACGCGCTGGTGACGACGCGCTCGCTGTTCGAGCACCGCCAGGTGGTGATCGGCGCCGACCGGGACGAACTGCTCGCCGCCCTGGCCGCCGTCGCCGCGGGTGACGAGCCGGGTCCCGCCCGTGCGGTGTCCGGAGTCGCCAAGCCGGTGGGCAGGACGGTGTTCGTCTTCCCGGGCCAGGGGGCGCAGTGGATCGCGATGGGCCGGGAGCTGTGGGAGACCTCCCCGGTCTTCGCCGAGGAGCTGCGCGCGTGCGCCAGGGCGCTGGAGCCGTGGGTGTCCTGGTCGCTGATCGACACCGTGTGCGGCGGGCCGGAGGCGGCGGACCTGGAGGACATAGACGTCGTCCAGCCGGTGCTGTTCGCGGTGATGGTGTCGCTCGCCCAGGTGTGGCGCTCGCTGGGGGTCACACCGGATGTGGTGATCGGCCACTCCCAGGGTGAGATCGCCGCGGCCTACGTCGCGGGGGCCCTGACCCTTGAGGACGCCGCCAAGATCGTGGCCCTGCGGTCCCGGCTCCTTGCCACGGTCACCGGGCAGGGCGGCATGGCCGGGATCCTGCTGCCCGAACACCGCGTGCAGGAGCTGATGCAGCGGTGGGGCAACCGGATCGGGATCGCCGCGGTGAACGGACGGAACTCCACGACGGTGTCGGGTGAGACCGCGGCGGTCGAGGAACTGGTCGAGGCCTGCCAGGCCGAGGGCGCCCGCGCGCGGCTGATCAAGTCCAGCGTGCCCGGGCACTCCCCGCTGATGGACCGGTTCGACGGCCGGCTCCAGCAGGAGCTGGGCCGGATCACCCCCATGCCCTCGCCGGTGGCGATCTACTCGACGGTGACCGGCTCGCTGATCGACCCCATGCAGCTCGACACGGCCTACTGGTACCGCAACCTGCGCGAACCGGTACAGTTCGCGGCCGCCATGGGGCGCCTGATCGAACAGGAGCGGGGCAGTGCGGTCATCGAGCTGAGCCCGCACCCGCTGCTCGTGATGAACATCCAGGAGATGTTCGACACCACCCCCGGCGCCACCGGGTTCGTGGCGGGTTCGCTGCGCCGCGACGAGGGCGGCCTCGCGCGGCTGTACCAGTCGGCGGCCGAGGCCTTCGTGGCGGGCGTCGCGGTGTCGTGGGAGGCGGCGTTCCCGGGCTGGGAGGGCCGGTGGGTCGAGCTGCCCACGTACGCCTTCCAGCGGCAGCGCTACTGGCTGAACACACCCGCCGAGACCACCACCGCGAGCACGTCGGACCATCCGCTGCTCGACGCCGTGATCGATCTGCCCGATGACGGCGAGCACGGCGGAGTCGTGGCCGGCGGGCGCCTGTCGCTGGAGCGCCACCCGTGGCTCGCCGACCACGTGGTCCACGGCGCCGTCCTGGTGCCTGCGACGGTGCTGGCGGAGCTGGCGGCGTGGGCGGCGCACAAGGCGGGGTGCGACGTCGTCGACGAACTCACCCTGGAGACACCGCTGGTGCTGTCCCGGACGGCCGAGCGCGAGATCCGCGTCGTGGTCGACGGCAAGCATGTGATCAGCGTGCACTCACGAGGCGAGGGCGAACCCGAGTGGACGCGCAACGCCGTCGGGACCGTCGGATCCGGCCCCGGAGCACCCCCCGCGCAGGAAGGCCTCGTCTCATGGCCTCCCGCGGGCGCGGCGAGTGTGCCCTTCGAGGACGAGTACACCAGGCTGTCCGCCCTCGGGTTCAGCCACGGGCCCCTGCTGCGAGGCCTGAAACAGGTGTGGCGCCAGAAGGACACCCTGTTCGCGGAGGTGGAGCTGCCCGCGTCCGACGGCGCGGACCACGGCCGGTTCCGGATCCACCCGGCGCTGCTCCACGCCGCGCTGCTCCCGGTCGGCCTGGGGCAGTTCGTCGACAACTCCCGGCCCGAGGGCTGGCTGCCGTTCCGCTGCACGGGCATCCGCATCCACTCCGCCCAGCCGACCGCGCTGCGCGTCCGTCTCGCCCCCGCGGGCGAGAACACGCTGTCCGTGACCCTCGCGGACCAGAACGGGATCCCTGTCGGCGGTGTCACATCGCTGAGCCTGCGGCCCGCGGAGGTCGAGAAGCTGACCGAGCTGAGCTTCGACCACCGGGACTCGCTGTTCCAGGTGGAGTGGGTTCCCCTCACGGTCGCGTCCGGTCCGGCCGCGGACCGGTACGCGGTGGTGGGCGGATCCGACGCGATCACCGCATCCCTGGGCCAGGACCGGGCGGTCTTCACCGACCTCGACGAACTCGCCGCTCTGGGCGGGGAGATACCTCCGGTCGTCATCGCCGGCATCGAGCGTGCGGACGGCGCCGACACGCCCGCCGACGTCGAGCGGAACCTCCACCGTGTGCTGCGCTGGACGCAGACCTGGCTCTCCGACGAGCGGTTTTGCGACTCCCGCCTGGTCGTCGTGACGCGGGACGCGTTCCACGACGAGCAGGTGCAGCACCCCGACCCCGCGGCTGCCGCGATCTGGGGATTCCTGCGTACCGCGCAGACCGAGAACCCGGGCCGGTTCACGCTCGTGGACACGGACGACCGGGCCGCCTCGTGGGCCCAGGTCCCGGCCGCGGCCGCCACCGGGGAGGCCCAGCTCAAGATCCGGGCCGGCAGTGTGACCACACCTCAACTGGTCCGCGCCACGGGCGCGTCCGACGGGGCACTGGACGCTCTCGGCTCCGGTTCGGTGCTGATCACAGGCGGTACCGGCGGCCTGGGCGCGATGCTGGCCCGGCACCTCGTCGCGCGGCACGGCGTGCGCCACCTGGTGCTGACCAGCAGGCGCGGGGCGGAGGCTCCGGCGGCGGCCGAGCTGCGCGAGGAGCTGACCGGGGCCGGGGCGCAGGTCGACATCGTGGCCTGCGACGTGACAAGCCGCGAGTCCGTCGCCGAACTGATCGCCGGGGTGCCGTCCGAGCATCCGCTGACCGCGGTGATCCACTGCGCGGGCGTGCTGGACGACGGCGTCGTGGAGGCCCTGACCGAGGACCGCCTGGACGCGGTCCTCGCGCCGAAGGTGCGCGGAGCCTGGAACCTGCACGATCTGACCCGGCAGCTGGACCTGTCCGCGTTCGTGCTGTTCTCCTCGATCGCGAGCGTGCTCGGCTTCGCGGGACAGGCCAACTACGCGGCGGCCAACGCCTTCCTCAACGGCCTCGCGCAGGCGCGCCGGGCCGAGGGACTGGCGGCCGGCGCACTGGGCTGGGGCTTCTGGGCGGAGCGCAGCGAGATGAGCGCCGACCTCACCGACGCGGACGTGGTCCGCATGCAACAGCAGGGCGTGCAGCCGCTGTCGTCGCAGGAGGGGCTCGCGCTCTTCGACTCGGCGGTCTCGGTGGACGAGCCGGTACTTGTGCCGGTGCGACTGAACCTGACGGCGCTCGGCCCGATGGCTTCGCCGCTCCTGCGCACCCTGGCCGGCACGCCTGCCGGACCCGGCGGCCCGGCGAGCCGGGAATCCACCGACGCCGCACTCGCGCAGGCGCTCAGGTCGCTGCCGCCGGCCGAGGCGGAGGCGGCGCTGCTCGATGCCGTACGGACGCAGACCGCGCTCGTCCTCGGGCACGCCGACACGGCGCGGATCGGTCCCGCCGCGACGTTCAAGACGCTCGGGATCGACTCGCTCACGGCACTGGAGCTGCGCAACAAGCTGGCGGCGGTGATCGGCCTGAAGCTGCCCGCCACGCTCGTGTTCGACCACCCGAACCCGGCCGCCCTCGCCCAGTTCCTGGGCGCGGGCATCACCCCCGACGCCGGTGCCGGCGCACAGTCCCCGGCCGATCACCTGGTCCAGGAGATCGAAGGACTGGGCGCCCGGCTGGAGGAGGCGTTCCTCCAGCTCGCGGAGGACGACAAGACCACCATTTCCACTCTGCTCGGCGAGCTGCAGGGCCGAGTCCGTTCGATGGTGAGCGCCGGAGAACCGGCCGGCATCGTCGACCAGATCGGTTCGGCCTCAGCGGGAGAACTCCTCGCGCTGCTGGACAAAGAGCTTGGCTAGGGGAAAGCGATGACCAACGACAACAACGCCGACGTTCTCGACTACCTCAAGCGGACATCGATCGAGCTGATCGAGACACGCAAGCGCCTGCAGGAGCTCACGGACGCCGCCGCCGAGCCCATCGCGATCGTCGGTGTCGCCTGCCGCTACCCCGGCGGGGCCGCGTCCCCGGAGGAGCTGTGGGAGCTGGTGCGGGCGGGCGCGGACGTCGTGTCGGACTTCCCCGACGACCGCAACTGGAACCTGGAGTACGACCCGGACCCGGACCGGCCCAACACCTGCTACACGCGCAAGGGCGGCTTCCTGTACGACGCCGGTGACTTCGACGCCGAGTTCTTCGGGATCAGCCCGCGCGAGGCGCTGTCCGCCGACCCGCAGCAGCGGCTGCTCCTGGAGACCTCGTGGGAGTCCCTGGAACGAGCCGGTGTCGACCCGGAGACCCTGCGCGGCAGCAACACGGGCGTGTTCGCGGGTCTCGCGTACTTCGGATACGGCAACCACTTCTTCACCCCCGAGGCCGTCGCGGGCTACGGGCAGGTCGGTTCACTGCTGAGCGTGGCGTCCGGACGCGTGGCGTACACGCTGGGCCTGGAGGGCCCGGCGGTGTCCACCGAAACCGCGTGCTCGTCGTCGCTGGTGGCGGTGCACCAGGCGGTGCAGTCGCTGCGGCAGGGCGAATGCGGCCTCGCCCTGGCCGGTGGCGTCACCGTCGTCGGGATGCCGCAGGTGTTCCGGGAGATGTCGCGGCAGCGGGGTCTGTCGGAGGACGGGCGGTGCAAGGCGTTCGCGGACGCGGCGGACGGCACCGGCTTCTCCGAGGGCGTCGGCGTGCTGGTCCTCGAGCGGCTCTCCGACGCGCGGCGCAACGGGCGCCGGATCTGGGCGGTGATCCGCGGTTCGGCGATCAACCAGGACGGGGCGTCCAACGGGCTGACCGCGCCGAGCGGGCCGGCGCAGCAGCGCGTGATCCGGGCGGCGCTGGCGAACGCCCGGCTGCAGGCGGGCGATGTGGACGTGGTCGAGGCGCACGGGACCGGCACGACGCTGGGTGACCCCATCGAGGCAGGTGCTCTGCTGGCCACCTACGGTCAGGAGAGGGACCCGGACAACCCGCTGTGGTTGGGGTCGCTGAAGTCGAACATCGGTCACACGCAGGCGGCCGCGGGCGTCGGCGGCATCATCAAGATGATCATGGCGATGCACCACGGGGTGCTGCCCAGGACCTTGCACGTGGACCGTCCGTCGACGCACGTCGACTGGTCGGCCGGTGCGGTGGAGCTGCTGACCGAGGCCAGGCAGTGGACCACGGGAGCGGGCCGGCCCCGCCGCGCGGGCGTGTCCGCCTTCGGGGTCAGCGGCACCAACGCGCACGTGATCCTGGAAGAGGCCCCGCCCGAGGAGCAGGCGGACGAGCCCGGCCCGGACGCGGGCGTCGTCGGCGGCCCGGTGCCGTGGGTGGTGTCGGCCAAGAGCGCCAAGGCGCTGGAGCAGCAGGCCGGCAGGCTGCGCGACTTCGCCGCCGCCGACGCGGACCTGGACCTCGCCGACGCCGGCTGGTCGCTGGTGTCGAGCCGGTCGCGGTTCGAGCACCGCGCGGTGCTGCTGGGGCACGACCGGGACGAGCTGCTGAGCGCCCTGGCGTCGCTCGGCGACGGCGAGGAATCCGCCGCGGTGGTCCGCGGCGTCGCCGGGGAACGGGGCGGATCCGTCTTCATGTTCCCGGGCCAGGGCTCGCCCTGGGCGGGAGTGGCACGGCAGCTGTACGACACCTTCCCCGTCTTCGCGCAGAGCCTCGACGAGCTCTGCGAACGCTTCGACGCGCACCTGCCGTTCGCGCTCAAGCCCCTGCTCCTCGCCGACGAGGTCGAACCCGAACAGCGCGAGCGCACGGACATCGCCCAGCCGGCCCTGTTCACCCTGCAGGTCGGCCTGTACCGGCTCCTGGCTCGGTACTGCCCGCGGCCGGACCACCTGATCGGTCACTCCGTCGGCGAGATCGCCGCCGCCCACGTGTCCGGGGTCTTCGACCTGGACACCGCGACCAGGCTCGTGGCCGCACGCGGGCGGACCATGCAGACGGTCACCGAGCGCGGCGCCATGCTGGCCGTACGCGCCTCGGAAGCCCACGTGAGCGCGCTGCTCGGCGACTACGACCGCGTCGGCATCGCCGCCGTCAACGGCCCGGAGTCGGTCGTGGTCTCGGGCCTGCGCGACCAGGTCCACGCGATCCGCGACCGGCTCGTCGCCGAGGGCACCTCGGCGAAGCTGCTCCCGGTCGACCACGCGTTCCACTCCCCGCTCATGGACCCGATCCTGGACGACTTCGCGGGATCGCTCGAGGAGTTCCCCACGGGCGGGATGTCGATCCCGATCGTCTCGACCAGGCTGGGCCGCGAGGTCACGCTCCAGGAGCTGACCTCCCTCGAGTACTGGGTGAACCACGTCCGTGAACCCGTTCGCTTCCACGACGCGGTGGAGTGCGCCCGTACGGCCGGTGCGGACGTCTTCCTCGAGGTGGGGCCGGGAGCGACGCTCACCGGCATCACCCAGGAGGCCTTCGCCGGCGAGGGCGTGCACGACGCGGTGGTCCTGTCGGCGTCGCGGCGGGACCGCACCGGGCCGCAGGCGCTGATCGGCGCGCTGGCCCAGCTGCACGTCCGGGGCGGGTCCGTGGACTGGACCGCCCTGTTCGGCACGCGCCGGAGGGTGGACCTTCCGACATACGCGTTCCAGCGGCAGCGGTACTGGCTGGACCTCCGGGCCGGGACGGAGCCGGCGGACGTCGCCTCCGCCGGTCTGTCGGCTCCCGAGCACCCGCTGCTCGGCGCCGCGGTGGACCACCCCGGCACCGACGAGGTGGTGTTCACCGACCTGTGGTCCCTGCGGACCCACGACTGGCTGGCCGATCACGCCGTGTTCGGCGCGGTCGTCGTACCGGCGACGGCCTACATGGACCTGGCGCTGTCGGTGGGCGACCACGTCGGGTGCGGCGCGGTCGAGGAACTCACCCTGGAAGTCCCCCTGATCCTCCCCGACTCGGGCGACGTGCAGGTCCGCGTCGTCGTCGGTGCGGCGGACGAGACGGGACGCCGCTCCCTGGACGTGTACTCGCGTCCCGGCGAGGACGGCTTGACGGCGGGCGGCTGGACCCGGCACGCGATGGGCAACCTGGCACCGGCCACCCCGCCCACGGCCACCTGGGCGGACGACACCCGCGCGCTCGCCGTGTGGCCGCCGGCCGGGGCCCGGCAGCTCGACATCGCCGCCCTCTACGACGACTTCGCGGACGCGGGCTTCGACTACGGCCCGATGTTCCGCGGGCTGCGCGAGGTCTGGCAGCACGGCGACGACCTCTTCGCCCTCGCCACGCTCCCGGACACCGCCGAGGGCCCGGCCGCCGGCGCCTTCGCCCTGCACCCGGCACTCATGGACACCGTCCTGCACGCGGCGATCGTCGGCGGTGTCATCGAGGTGACGGGCGAGCAGGGCCGGATGCCCTTCTCGTGGTCCGGGGTGAACCTGGCCGGGGAGTGCGGCACGACCATGAAGGTCCGGCTCTCCCCCGTCGGCGAGGACGTCGTGTCCGTGGCGATCGCCGACGAGCAGGGCCGCAAGATCGCATCCGTCGAGGCGTTGACGTTCCGGCCGGCCAGCGCCGAGCAGGTGCGCTCGGTGCGCGGCGGGCAGGAACAGTCGCTGTACGAACTGCAGTGGCGACCGGCCGGGCAGAGCAAGCCGGAGACCCGTCGCGGGCAGTGGGGCGTCCTCGGTGCGGAGAACGGTCTGGCCTCCCGGCTCTGCGGGGCGGGTGACGACAGTGCCGTGTTCTACCGGTCGATGGACGAGGCCCTCTCGGGGAAGGCCGCCCGGCACATCGTCCTGTGCCTGGACGACTTCGTCGCCACCGGCCCCGATCTGCTCGCCACGGTCGGCGACACGGACAAGCGCGTACTGGACTGGGTCCAGCGGTTCCTCGCCGGGGAACACCTCGACCGGTCCACGCTGGTGGTGCTCACCCGCCGGGCCCTCGACACCGGTTCCGGCGAGGGCGTCGAAAGCCTCCCCGGAGCGTCCGTGTGGGGCCTGATCCGGTCCGCCCAGACCGAGCACCCCGGCAGGTTCCGGCTCGTGGACATCGACGACGCGGAGACGTCCTGGGCACGCTTCCCGGACGTGCTCGCCGCCGACGAGACCCAACTGGCCCTGCGCGACGGCGCGTTGCTCGTCCCGCGCCTGGCCGCGGCCGCACCCGAGGACCAGCGGATCGAGCCGCCGGCGGCCGGCGCCCACCGTCTCGGCATCCCGAACAAGGGAACCCTGGAGAACCTGACCTGGGTCCCCTGCCCCGAGGTGGAAGCGCCCCTGACGAGCGGTCAGGTACGCATCGCCGTACAGGCCGCCGGGCTCAACTTCCGCGACGTCACGATCGCGTTGGGCCTGGTGGACAAGACGGCCATCGACGCCGGGCTCGGCAGCGAGGGCGCCGGAGTCGTCCTCGAGGTGGCGGACGACGTGACACGTCTGGCGCCGGGCGACCGGGTGACCGGCATCTTCACCGGCGCGTTCGGCCGCACCGCCGTGGCCGATCACCGCATGCTCATGCCCATCCCCGACGGGTGGAGCTACGCCGAGGCGGCGTCCGTGCCGTGCACCTTCCTCACCGCCTACCACGGGCTCTTCCGCGTGGCGAACCTCAAGAAGGGGCAGCGCGTCCTCATCCACGCCGCGGCGGGCGGCGTCGGAATGGCCGCCGTCCAGCTCGCCCAGCACGTCGGCGCCGAGATCTACGCCACCGCGAGCCCGGCCAAGTGGCCCGTCCTGCGCGGCCTGGGACTCGACGAGACACACCTGGCGTCGTCGCGCGACCTGGAGTTCGCCGAGAAGTTCCGGCACTCCTCCGGCGGCCACGGTGTGGACGTCGTGCTGAACTCCCTCGCGCACGCGTTCGTCGACGCCTCACTGACGCTGCTGCCGGGCGGCGGACACTTCGTCGAGATGGGGAAGACGGACATCCGCGACCCCCGTCAGGTGGCGGCCGGCCACCCCGGAGTCGACTACGAGGCCTTCGACCTCTACGAGGCGGGCCCGGACGCGATCCACGAGATGTTCCGGGCCGTCATGGAACTGTTCGCGGACGGGCGGGTACGGCTGAACCCGGTCTCCCTGCGCGACATCCGCGACGCGCGCCGGACCTTCCGCGAGATGAGCCAGGGCCGCCACGTCGGCAAGCTGGTCCTC
The DNA here is from genome assembly GCF_053611725.1 of Streptomyces sp. NPDC054783. Lineage (NCBI taxonomy): Bacteria > Bacillati > Actinomycetota > Actinomycetes > Kitasatosporales > Streptomycetaceae > Streptomyces > Streptomyces sp. NPDC054783. The sequence continues at coordinate 52,194 of NZ_JBSHAY010000041.1, forward strand.
GAGGTGGGCGAAGGCTTCGGCGGCGGCACCGTACTGGTCACCGGCGGCACCGGGGGAGTGGGTTCGCTCGTGGCACGGCACCTCGTCGCCGAACACGGTGTACGGAGTCTGCTGCTGGCCAGCCGCAGCGGAACGGCGGCCGACGGGGTGAGCGAACTGGTCGCGGACCTTCGGGGCGCGGGAGCGGCGGTACGCGTCGTCCAGTGCGATGTCGCGGACCGGGCCGCCGCGGCGGACCTGCTCGCGGACATGCCCCCCGGGTACCCGCTGACCGCGGTCGTGCACGCGGCGGGAGTGCTCGCGGACGGCACCGTCGAATCGCTGACCGCACAGAGCATCGACCACGTGCTGCGCGCCAAGGTCGGCGGCGCGGTCAACCTGCACGAGCTGACCCGGGATCGCACCCTGTCGGCGTTCATCCAGTTCTCCGCCCTCGCCGGCACGCTCGGCAACGCGGGACAGGCCAACTACGCCGCGGCGAACGCCTTCCTGGACGGTCTGGCGGCGCGGCGCAGGGCATCCGGCCTGCCCGGCACCTCGCTGTGCTGGGGCTGGTGGGAGCAGAGCAGCGGCATGACCGGGGACCTGGACCAGGCCGACCTCTCCCGGCTGCGGCGGATGGGCATCGCCGCCATGCCGACGCACGAGGCACTCGCCCTGTTCGACGCGGCCTGCGCCAGCGGCAAGCCGGTCCTCGTCCCGGCCCGGCTGGACGTCGCCGCGCTGCGCAACGAGACCGGTGACGAACTGCCCTCGCTGCTGCGCGACCTCGTCGACGGCGGCCGGCCACGCCGCACCAGGGCGGGCACTGCCAAGGACGGCGGCTCGCTCGGACTGGCCGCGAAGCTGGCCACCCTGCCGGCGGACGAGGCACAGGCAGCCGCCCTGGACTGGGTCCGCGACCAGGCCGCCGTCGTGCTCGGCCACCCGTCGGGCACGGCCGTCGACAGCGACCAGGCCTTCACCCTGCTCGGATTCGACTCGCTGACCGCGGTCGAACTGTGCAACCGCCTGGCTGCCTCGACCGGACTGCGCCTGCCGTCCACGCTCGTCTTCAGCTACCCGACACCACGCGAGCTGAGCGAGCACCTGTGCGGCCTGCTGCGTCCGGAACCGGACACCGGCTCGGCCGAGGCCGCCGAGCAGGCAGAGGACGCCGAGATCCGGGAGGTGCTGCGGACCGTCTCGATCGACAGCCTGCGCAGCGCGGGCGTCCTGGACCTGATCCTGGCGTGCGCCGAGGCGCCCGAGCCGGGCGGCGACGCACCGGCGGCGGACGCGGACGCCGAAGCGGACGAACTGTCGGACCTGGACCTGGAAGCACTGGTCGACCTGGCTCTGGGTGAGAAGGGGTAAGTGACATGACCAACTCCGCAGATCGCACCGCGGACGGATCGGACCGCGTCCAGCGGGCACTCCGCACGCTCATCGAGGAACGCGACCGCCTCCGGCGGGAGAACGACGCCCTGAAGGCCGGCCGCGGCGAGCCGATCGCCGTGGTGGCCATGGCGTGCCGCTACCCGGGAGGCGTGTCGACACCCGAGGACCTGTGGGACGTGATCCGCGAAGGCCGGGACGTCGTCGGAGACTTCCCGCAGGACCGCGGGTGGCGGGACGTCTACGACCCCGACCCCGACGCCGCCGGCAAGGCGTACACGCGTCAGGGAGGGTTCCTGGCCGACGTCGCCGGATTCGACGCGGACTTCTTCCACCTCAGCCCGCGTGAGGCGCTGGCCGTCGACCCGCACCACCGCCTGCTGCTGGAGACGTCCTGGGAGGCCTTCGAACGGGCCGGCATCGTCCCCGCCGACGTACGCGGCTCCGAGGTCGGCGTCTTCTCCGGGGTCAGCTCGTCCGAGTACGGGTGGCGCTTCCTGGAGGGCGGCCAGAAGGAACTGGAGGGCTACTTCCTGTACGGCAGCGCGCTGAGCGTCGCGTCCGGCCGGGTGGCGTACGAAATGGGGCTGACCGGGCCGGCGGTGTCGGTGGACACGGCGTGCTCGTCGTCTCTGGTGGCCCTGCACATGGCGGTGCAGTCGCTGCGTTCGGGCGAGTGCTCGCTCGCGCTGGCGGGCGGGGCGCTGGTGATGGCGACGCCCGCGATGTTCGTGGAGTTCTCCCGGCAGGAGGCTCTGTCGGCCGACGGCCGGTGCAAGGCCTTCGCGGACGGAGCCGACGGAACCGGCTGGGCCGAGGGAGTGGGTGTACTGCTCCTGGAGCGGCTGTCCGACGCCCGGCGCAACGGCCACCCCGTGCTGGCCGTCGTGCGCGGCAGCGCGGTGAACCAGGACGGGGCCAGCAACGGGCTGACCGCCCCCAACGGCCGCGCCCAGGAGAAGGTGATCCGCAAGGCCCTGGCGAACGCGGGGGTCTCGCCCTTCGAGGTGGACCTGGTCGAGGCCCACGGCACCGGAACCTCGCTGGGGGATCCCATCGAGGCAGACGCTCTGCTGGCGACCTACGGAAAGGACCGGGCCGAGGACAGGCCGCTCTGGCTGGGATCCCTGAAGTCGAACATGGGTCACGCCCAGGCCGCCGCCGGGGTCGCCGGGGTCATCAAGGCCGTGCTGGCCATGCGCCACGGGTACCTGCCGAAGACCCTGCACGTGGACACGCCCTCCCACCACGTCGACTGGTCCTCCGGCGCGGTCGAACTCCTGGTGGAGGGACGTGAGTGGCCCCGGACGGACGGCCCGCGGCGGGCCGGGGTGTCCTCGTTCGGGGTCAGCGGTACCAACGCGCACGTGATCCTGGAAGAGGCCCCGCCCGAGGAGCAGGCGGACGAGCCCGGCCGGGACGCGGGCGTGGTGGGCGGTCTGGTGCCGTGGGTGGTGTCGGGCAAGCGGGCGAAGGCGCTGGAGCAGCAGGCCGGCAGGCTGCGCGACTTCCTCGCCGCCGACGCGGACCTGGACCTCGCCGACGCCGGCTGGTCGCTGCTGTCGAGCCGGTCGCGGTTCGAGCACCGCGCGGTGGTGCTCGGGCGCGGTCGTGACGAACTGGTGAGCGGCCTGGCGTCACTGAGCGAGGGGGCGGACTCCGCCGCGGTGGTACGCGGCATCGCCGGGAACCTCGGTGGCGTCGCCTTCATGTTCCCCGGCCAGGGCTCGCAGTGGGTCGGCATGGGCCGGGAACTGTACGACGCCTTCCCGGTCTTCGCACGGTCACTCGACGCGTGCGCGGCCGCACTGGCCGAGTGGGTCGACTGGTCGCTGCTGGACGTGGTGCGCGGTGTGGAGGGGGCGCCGACCTTCGAGCGCGTGGACGTGGTGCAGCCGGCGCTGTTCTCGGTGATGGTGTCCCTGGCCGCCCTGTGGCGGTCCTGGGGCGTGGAACCGGCCGCCGTGGTGGGCCACAGCCAGGGCGAGATCGCCGCCGCCCACGTCTGCGGTGCGCTGTCCCTGCGGGACGCCACCAAGATCGTGGCACTGCGCAGCAAGGCCCTGATCGAGCTGAAGGGGCTCGGCGGGATGGCCTCGGTCGCGGAGTCCGCGGAGGTCGTGGCGGAGCGACTGGCTCCGTGGAGCGACCGGGTCAGCGTCGCCGTGGTCAACGGACCCCGTTCCGTGGTGGTGTCCGGGGAACCGGACGCACTCGACGAATTCGTCGAGAAAATGAAGGCCGACGGCGCCCAGGCGCGGAGAATACCGGTCGATTACGCCTCCCATTCCCACCAGGTGACCCGGGTTCGCGACCAGGTGATCGGCGCACTGACCGACGTGAGCCCGAAATCCTCGACGCTGCCCTTCTATTCGACCCTGTACGGCGAAATCATCGACACCGCGGGGCTGAACGCCGACTACTGGTACAACAATTTGCGCGAAAAGGTCCTCTTCGAGACGTCCGTCCGGCAGCTGGCCGAGGACGGCTTCCGGGTGTTCATCGAGATGAGCCCGCACCCCGTGCTGAACGTCCCGGTGCAGGAGATCGTCGAGGACGTGGACGACGCGCTGGTCCTGTCGTCGTCGCGGCGGGACCGCGACGAGGTGGAGGCCGTGCTCGGCTCGCTGGCCCAGCTGTACGTCCGGGGCGGGACCGTCGACTGGGACGCCCTGTTCGGGACGCGCCGGCGGGTGGACCTGCCGACGTACGCGTTCCAGCGGCAGCGGTACTGGCTGAACTCCTCACCCACGGCGGCGGTGGCGGCGGAGGTGTCCTCGACGGAGCCGCCCGCGGACGACGAGCAGGTCGTCCCGCTGCCGGACAGGATCTCCGCCCTCCCCGACGACGAAGCGCACACACTCGTCCTCGACCACGTCCTCGAGAAGGCCGCCGTCGTGCTCGGGCACCCCTCCAGCGCGTCCATCGACCCCGACGAGAAGTTCTGGGAGATCGGATTCGACTCGATGCTGTCGATGGAGCTGAGCAAACGCCTGAGCGCGTCGACCGGACTCAAACTGAGGGCGAACATGGTGCTGCGGCACCCCACCGCGCGACTGATCGCCGGGCACATCGTGTCCTCGATGCCCACACGCGTTCCGCGGTGACGTGTCCCGCCGGCGGGACACCGCAAGCTCGACAGCGGCTCGTCCCGCCGGGAATCAAGTTGTCTTGAACGGCTGACCCACCCCGCCCGACCATGGGGGTGATCTGCGAATTCCTCCGGTGTCCCGGTTTGTTTGTTCGAGGGGTTGATCTCTGTGCGTTCGTTCGGTGCGTCGTCTGCGCATAAAGGCATGTGGCGGGCGCAGGAAATGGCTCCCGACACGCCGAACCATGCGCTGACCATGTGGGATGTGGACGGCGAGCTGGACGCGGCCGTCATCCGGTCCGCGTTCCTGCACGTGATGGGCGAGGCGGAGGTGCTGCGCGTCAACTTCGCCGACGACGGCGGCGCACTGCGCCTCATCCCCCGCGAACTGGGGGACTGGCGGCCGTTCTTCCTGGATCTCAGCGCCGAGGCCGACCCCGAGCAGGCGGCGCGCGAAACCCTGGCCGACATGGTGCGCCAGCCGTTCGACCTGGAACGGGATCTGCTGTTCCGGCTCGGCGTGGTCAAACTCGCGGAGACCCGCCACCTGCTGGTGATCGCCTACCACCACCTCATATCGGACGGGTTCGGCGCGGGCGGCCTGCTGTCGAAGCGCCTCGCCGAGGTGTACACGGCGCTGGTGCGCGGCGAGCACGTGCCCGAACTGCCGCACCCGTGGGACACCGAGTCGTTCGCGACCGAGGCGACGGAGTACCTCGCCTCCCAGAAGTTCACCGAGGACTCGGAGTTCTGGCGCGACTACCTGACCGATGCACCGCCGCCCGCGCAGGTTCCGCGCGTCGCCCTCTCCGACGACCAGCGGTCCGCGCTGTCGGAGCCGATGAGCAGCGCCGACCGCTGGTCGGAGGTGGCCGAGACCATCGGCATGGTGAGCCGGACCCTGACCGTTCCCCGCGCCGAGGCGGACGTGTGGACCGAGACCGCGCAGTCCATGGGCGTGTGGATGTCACAGATGCTGACCGCGGCCACGGCGGTGTTCCTGCGGCACCGCTGCGACCGGCCGGAGTTCCTCCTCTCGCTGGCCGTGGGCAACCGGGTCGGCGTGGCGAGCCGGACGCCCGGCCTCGCGGTGAACGTGGTGCCGGTGCGAGTCGCGATCGACCTCAACGCGACCTTCACCGAGATCGCCGACATGCTCGTCGACCAGACCTACGACCTCTTCGACCACACCGCCTGCCACTACTCGGACATCCAGCGCGCCGCCGGAACCGTCCTGAGCGGACGCGGCAGTTACGGGGCCGTCGTCAACGTCGTCGAGTTCGTGGAGCAGCTCCGCTTCGGTGACAGCCCGGCGCGCTACTCCGGCGCGACGACCGGGACGTTCGAGGAACTGTCGATCGGCGTCTACACCGACGGCAGCCCCGACAGCGACCTCTTCATCCGGCTCGACGCCCCCGCACGCCTGTACCACCGTGCGGAACTGCGCTTCATCGGCGAGGAACTGATCGCGTACATCCGTGCCGTCGTGGCCGCCGGCGCGCAGCCGGTCGGCGCCCTGGACGTGGTGAGCGGTGCCGAGCGGCACCAGGTGCTGAGGGCGCCGAACGACACGAACGCGCCGCTTTCCGGACTGACGGTTCCTCAGCTGTTCGCCCGGGTCGCGGAGCGGGAGCCCGACGCCGTCGCGCTGGTCTGCGGCGACGAAACGGTCTCGTACCGGCAGCTGGACGAGCGCTCCAGCCGGCTGGCCGAGGCGCTGCGCCGGCGGCACGTCGGACCCGAGACGGTCGTGGCGGTGGCGCTGCCCCGGTCGGTGGACCTCGCCGTCGCCCTGCTGGGCGTGGTCAAGGCGGGCGGAGCCTACCTGCCGATCGACCCGGCGTCCCCGGCGGAGCGCATCGGCTCGCGGATCGCCGAAGCCCCGGCGCGCACACTGCTCACCGACGCGGCGACGGCCGAACTGCTCCCCGCCGGCCTGGACGTCCCGGCGATCGTGCTCGACGACCTCGCGTCGGACACCGCGGACAGCGACGGCAACGCCGCTTTGGGCGCCCCCCTCCATCAGGACAACCTGCTGGCCGTGCTGTACGACTCCGGAACGGCCGGCACGACCACCGGAGTCGGGGTGACGCACCGCAACATGGAGCGGTTCGTCCTGGACCACCACTGGCAGGAAGCCGGCCACGGCACCGTGCTGTGGCACGCGCCGCACACCTCCGACGCGCTCGCCCTCGAACTGTGGGTGCCCCTGCTGGGCGGCGGCCGGGTGGTCGTGGCTCCCCCCGGGGAACTCGACACCGACACGCTGAGCAAGGCGCGCGCGGCGCACGAGATCTCCACGGTGTGGCTGCCCGCGAGCCTGTTCTCGGCGATCGCCGCCGAGCGCCCCGAGTGCCTCGCCGGACTGCGCGAGGTATGGACCGGCGGGGACCGCGTGTCCGCGGCCGCGCTGCGCCGGGTCCGGGAGGCCTGCCCCGAGCTGACGATCGTCAACGGCCACGGCCTGACCGAATCGACCGTGTTCGCCGCATGCCATCGCCTGGCCGCGGACGAACCGGTGCGCCACGCGGGCACGGTCGGCCGCCCGACGGACAACACCGCCCTCTACGTCCTGGGCCCGGGCCTGGCACCGGTCCCCGTCGGCGTGACCGGGGAACTGTACGTGGCCGGGCCCGGTGTGGTGCGCGGATACCCCGGGCGACCCGGAGCGACCGCGGAGCGCTTCGTGCCCTGCCCGTTCGGTCCGGCCGGAGGGCTCATGCACCGCACCGGGGACCGCGTGCGGTGGGGCACCGACGGCCGGCTCGAGTACGTGGCCCGGGCCGACGCCCAGGCGGATGTCCGGGGCGTCCGGGTCGAGTTGGCCGAGGTCGAAGAGGTGCTCTCCGAACACACCGGGCTCGCGCAGTCGGTCGTGGTCGTCAGGCAGGACGGCTCCGGGCAGCAGCGCCTGGTCGCCTATGTCGTCCCGGCGGGCGGCCAGGCCGTATCGGCCGACGAGCTGCGCCGGTTCGCCGCGGGATGGCTGCCGGAGTCCATGGTGCCGTCGGTGTTCACGGTGCTGGAACGCCTGCCGGAGACGGCGGGCGGCAGGGTGGACCGGACGGCGCTGCCGGAACCCGAGTTCGACGAGCGCACCTACCGGGCACCGCGCAACGACACCGAGCGGGTCCTGGCCAAGGCGTTCGCGGAGGTGCTCGAGCTGGACCGGGTGGGCATCGACGAGGACTTCTTCGACCTCGGCGGCAACTCGCTGCGGGCGATCCGGCTGGTCGGCCTGATCCGGTCGGAACTGAAGCAGGAGGTGTCCATCCGCAGGCTGTTCGCGGCGCGCACCATCATGGGCCTGTCGGACATGTGGAAGGACCTCGGCCAGTCCAGCAGGCCCAGCCTGCGCAGGCGGACGAAGGAGGGTGCGGTCCTCTGACCGCTGTCCGCCGCTCAACCGCATTCCCGTCAGCGGATTCTCGGGTTCTGGTCCAGTCAGCAGCGGCTTTCCTGTGGCACTGCAAAGGAGAAAGGGAGTCATGGATTCTTTGACAGAAGCCCTGCTGTCTGGGGCCGGCCCGGAAGAGATCGGGCGACACGAACTTCCATCGGAATACGAGGCAGCGCATCTCCTGGCCTCGGACCTCGGCATGTTCGACGGCGTGGAGGACAAGGACGTCCGCAAGTCGCTGCATGTCGGGCGGGTCCCGATGCCCGACCTCGCTCCGGACGAGGTGGTCGTCGCCGTCATGGCGAGTTCCATCAACTACAACACGGTGTGGTCGGCGACGTTCGAGCCGGTGCCCACGTTCGAGTTCCTCAAGCGCTATGCCCGCCAGGGCGGGTACGCCGCCCGGCACGACCTGCCGCACCAGGTCGTGGGGTCGGACGCGGCCGGGGTCGTCGTACGGGTCGGGGCCGGGGTACGGCACTGGAAGGCGGGCGACCACGTCGTCGCCAGCTGTGTCCAGGTCGACGAGCAGGAACCGGCGACGCACGCCGACGCGATGCTCGGCTCGGGACAGCGGATCTGGGGGTACGAGACGAACTTCGGCGGGCTCGCCCACTACGCGGTGGTGCGCGCGAGCCAGCTGCTGCCCAAGCCGGCACATCTGACCTGGGAGGAGTCGGCGGGTGTGCTGCTGACCGCGGCGACCTCGTACCGGATGCTGGTCAGTGACAACGGCGCGCGGATCAAGCAGGGCGACATCGTGCTCATCTGGGGTGCGACGGGCGGTCTCGGCGCGTTCGCGGTGCAGATGGTGAAGAACGCGGGCGGTATCGCCGTCGGCGTCGTCAGCTCCGAGCGCAAGGCCGAGGTGCTGCGCCGGCTCGGCTGCGATGTGGTGATCAACCGCAACGAGATCGGCATGGGCGGGGACGACGCGCTCACCCCGGAGCGGACGATCGAGCTGGGCAAGCGGCTCGGGCGGGAGATCCGGCGTCAGGTCGGCGAGGACCCGCACGTCGTGTTCGACTACGTCGGACAGGCCACGTTCGGGATCTCGGTGTTCGTCGTGCGCAAGGGCGGGGTGGTCGTCACCTGCGGGTCGAGCACGGGCTATGACCACCATTTCGACAACCGTTACCTCTGGATGAATCTCAAGCGGATCGTGGGCAGCCACGCCGCGAACCTCCAGGAGCAGGCGGAGTGCAACCGGCTCTTCCGGCTGGGACATCTCTCCCCCGTTCTTTCCGAGGTGTTTCCGCTGAAGGAAGTGGGCGAGGCCGCACGGCTGGTCCAGATGAACAGGCACACCGGAAAGGTCGGCGTGCTCTGCCTCGCGCCCGAGGAGGGGCTCGGCGTCACCGATCCCGCACTGCGGGAGAAGATCGGGGTGGCGCGGCTCAACCCGCTGCGTGCTTCCCGTGTGCCCGATACCGCAGAGGTGTCATGACATGGGGATCGGAATACTCTCCACCGGCTCCTACCTGCCCAAGCACGAGGTGGGCAACGAGGAGGTCGCCGAGCGCGTCGGCGTCACCGCGGAGTGGATCGAGCGCAAGACGCAGATCCGGTCACGCCGCTACGCGGCCCCGCACGAGGCGACGTCCGACCTGGCGGTGAAGGCCGCCGAACGCGCACTGGAGCAGGCGGAGCTGACCGCGGAGCAGATCGACTACATCATCGTCTCGACCTCCACCGGGGACTTCCCGCAGCCGCCCACGTCGTACCTGGTGCAGCACGGCCTGGGCGCCTACGGTGCGGCCTGCTTCGACGTCAATGTCGTGTGCAGCGGCTTCGTCTACGCCCTGTCGCTGGCCCACAGCCTGGTGACCGTGCGGCCGGACACCCGGGTGCTGGTGATCGGGGCGGACGTGTACTCGCGGATCCTGGACTTCACCGACCGCAAGACGGCCATCCTCTTCGCCGACGGCGCCGGAGCCGCGGTCGTCGGGACGGTACCGGAGCCGTACGGGATCATCGCCGGCGACCTGTCCAGCCGCGGCGACGCACACCACCTCATCCGCGTCGAGGCCGGCGGCAGCCGCAGGCCGGCGTCGGCGGCGACCGTCGCGGAGGGCGGCCACTTCTTCAGGATGGACGGCCGCGGGGTACGCGACTTCGTCGCCGAGCACGTGCCGCCGGCGCTGCTCGCGCTGGCGCGCAGGGCCGGCGTGGACATCGCCGCGGTCGACCACTTCATACCGCACCAGGCCAACGGCGTGATGCTCGGCGAGGTCGTCGAGCGCACCGGGCTGGGCGCCGCGCAGACCCACCGCACCCTGATCAGGTACGGAAACGTCGGCAGCGCCTCGGTGCCGGTCGCACTCGACGAGGCCAACCGCACGGGAGCGCTGTCGCCGGGCGACCTGGTGCTGCTCGCCGGGTTCGGCGGCGGCATGTCGATCGGAGCATCACTTCTGACCTGGGGGGCCCACGCATGACCACGTCCACGCAGAACACCGGTACGGACATCGACCGGGTGGGTGTCGTCGGCAGCGGCATCATGGGCACCGGCATCGCCGAACTGTGCGCGAAGGCCGGGCTGAACGTGACGGTCGCGGTGTTCTCCGAGTCGTCGCTGGTGACGGCGCCGCAAAAGCTGGCCGCGTCCCTCGACCGGGGCGTGGCCAAGGGCAAGCTGACCGCGCAGGAGCGCGACGCGGCGCTGGGCCGGGTGTCGTACACCCGTGACCTCGCCGAGCTGGCCGACCGCCAGCTGGTGGTCGAGGCGGTCAAGGAGGACGAGCAGCTCAAGCTGGACCTCTTCGCCACCATCGACAAGATCGTCGAGGACCCGGACGCCATCCTGGCGACCAACACGTCCTCGATCCCGGTCGTACGGCTCTCCGCCGCGACCCGCCGCCCGGGCCAGGTGCTCGGCATGCACTTCTTCAACCCGGTGCCGGCGCTGCCGCTCGTCGAACTCGTCGCCTCGGTGCTGACGGACGAGGCGGTGAGCGCGCGGGCGCTGGTCTTCGTCCGCGACGTCCTGGGCAAGCAGCCGATCGCCTCGCCGGACCGGGCGGGCTTCCTGGTCAACGCGCTGCTGTTCCCGTATCTGCTGTCCGCGGTCCGGATGGTCGAGTCGGGCCTGGCGACGGCCGAGGTCGTCGACCAGGGCATGGTGCAGGGCTGTTCGCATCCGATGGGTCCGCTGCGGCTCGCCGACCTCATCGGCCTGGACACGACCGTGTCCATCGCGCAGGCCATGTACGAGGAGTTCAAGGAGCCGCTGTACGCGCCTCCGCCACTGCTGCTGCGCATGGTCGAGGGCGGTCTGCTGGGCAAGAAGTCCGGCCGCGGTTTCTACACGTACGCGTGAGGGATGCGCGAGGGGCCCGGCCGACCGTGAAC
>NZ_JBSHAY010000042.1:0-62060 GCF_053611725.1 Streptomyces sp. NPDC054783
GCCGAGGAACCCGCACTCACGAGCGGCGTCACTACGATCCCGGTATGAAGATCACCCATGAGTGGCGCGGCGAGTTCGACAACGCGGCCCTGGAGGCGCTGCACGCCGCCGGCTTCGGCCACCCGGTGGCCCGGACCGACTGGCGGACGAGACTGGAGCGGCACAGTCTCGGCTGGGTCTGCGCATGGGAGGACGGGACGCTGGTCGGGTTCGTCAACCTCGTCCGGGACGGGGGAGTGCACGCCTTCATCCTGGACACGGTGGTCGCCGGGCACTGCCGTACGAAGGGAGTCGGCAGCGCGCTCGTCGCCACCGCGGCCGAGGAGGCGCGCGCCGCGAAGTGCGAGTGGCTGCACGTCGACTTCGAGGAACACCTTCGTCCGTTCTACCTCGACGCCTGCGGGTTGACAGAGACGGTAGCGGGGCTGATCGCCCTCTGACGCCGTCCGCCCCGGCCCGGGCTCCTGCCCGCCGGTCCCGCCAACTCGACCCGTGTAACCGGCAGTTAACCGAACCGGGACCGGCACATCAACCGCCGCACGGGTAGACGTCCGACGCGCCCAGCAGTCTCGCGTGCATGGCATTCACCTCGTACAGACCCGGCTTGACCCGCGCGGCGACGCTCACCGCGGCCGCCCTGCTCCTGCTGCTCGCGCCGCCCGCCGGCCGGGCCACCGCCGCCGGGGCGACGCTCCCGCTCGGCGACCCCGGCCTCGCGGAGACCCGCACGACACAGACCCTGGCCGAGGGTGTGACCCTCACCCGTATCGTCCGGGGGACCGAACCCGCCCCGGCCGACCGGATCAACACCACGACACGCGGCCCCTGGGTGGTCGACGTCCTCACCATCGACCCGCGCCGGGCGCGCGGGCAGTTGAAGGCGACGTACGGCCCCGACCTGGCCCACACGGAGAAGACGACCGACCTGGTGCGCTCCTCGGCGGCCCTGGCCGGCGTCAACGGCTCGTTCTTCACCTTCACCGCCAGCGCGCAGTATCCCGGCGACCCGGTGGGCCTCGGCCTCTACGACGGACGGCTGCTCAGCGAGCCCACCGGCGACCCCACGGAGGCCGACTTCGTCGTGGACGCCCACGACAACCGCGCCCTGATGGGCCGGCTGAGCTGGTCGGGCAGCCTGCACAACCGGCGGACCGGAGCCACGCTGCCGCTGAAGTACGTGAACCATCCGCCCACCGTCCCGGCGGCCTGCGCCGACCTGAGCGATCCGACCCGGTGCACTGTGCCCGGCGACGTCGTGCGCTTCACCCCCGAGTTCGCCGAGACCACGCCCTCCGGAGCGGGCGTCGAGGCGGTCCTCGACCGGCACGGCTGCGTCGTCCGCACGCAGACGGCCCGCGGCACACACCTGACCACCGGCCAGACCTCGGTACAGGCCACGGGCGCCGACGCGGCGGCCCTGCTGCACACCGTCGACGGGGGCTGCCTGCGTACCGACTCCGTGCTCACGGACGAGCAGGGCCGGCGACTTCCCGTCCGGCCGGGGCTGTTCGGCGTGAACGGCCGCTATCGCCTCACCGCGCACGGCCGGATCGTGGTGCCGGCCGGCTCGGGCAGCTTCTTCGACCGCAACCCGCGCACGATCGCCGGCACGACCCGCGAAGGCAAGGTCGTCCTGGCGACCATCGACGGCCGCATGACGACCAGCGTTGGCACCACCATGGACGAGACGGCGGCGGTCGCCGACGCCCTGGGCCTGACCGACGCGGTCAACCTGGACGGCGGCGGCTCGACCACCATGTCGGTCGAGGGCACCCTGGTGAACCACCCCAGCGGGCCCACCGAGCGGTCCGTGGGCGACGCCCTGGTCTTCGTACCCGGCCCGTACCGTTCCACCGAGGACTGAGACCCGCCCCCTCGCACGGTGATCCGGTGCCCGGTCACATGGCCGTGCACGGCAGCGGCGTCCGGGTCGTCGATCCGCTCCAGCGGCAGCGGTACGGCGACCCGGGCGCTCTCCTGCTTGTCGGGGGCGACGGTGGGAAGGCTGGGCACGCTGCAAGCGGGAGGCCTCGATGCCGACATGGTCGGTGTTGCAGATCCGCGACCACTGGAGCGACCAGGTCGGCAACGGCATCGCCGCCGAGAGCGCGGACCGGGCGGAGGTGTGCACGAACCGACGGCGCCAGGTGGGGACACGGCACCCGGAACACCGTCTCGCGGACGGGAGCTGATCACCGTACGACTGAAGGACCCGCACCCCGGCCCCGGTCCGACGAGGCCCTCTCCGATCTGCTCGCCAAGCAGCGGTTCGGCACCCTCGCCACGGTCAGGGAAAGTGGTCACCCCCACCTCACCACCACGCTCTACGCCTGGGACCCCGAGGCCCGTATCGTGCGGCTGTCCACGACGGCCGACCGCGTGAAGGCGAGGCATCTGCGGCGCGATCCTCGGGCGGCAATCGATGTGCAGGGCGGCGACGTGTGGTCGTTCGCCGTCGCCGAGGGATCCGCCGAGGTCTCCGAGATCACCTCGGTGCCCGGTGACGCGGTCGGGCGGGAACTCCTCGCGGTGCTCCCACCGGCCGCCGGGCCCGAGGACGAGGACGCCTTCCTCGCACAGCAGGTGGCCGAGCGCAGGGGCGTGATCCGGCTGCGGGTGGACCGGCTGTACGGGACGGCTCTGGACATCGAGGGCCGGCCCCGGCCCACCCGTCCCCTCGACGCTCGGCTGCGTAGGCGTGGGAGAATCCGGCCAGGGCCGGGCGTCGAGCAAGTCACCCGGCCCGGCCGGCGGTTCCCGCCGACGGCACCACGCCCCACCAGCCGGGGACCTGGTGCAGTCGGGTCAGGTCCAGAGACCCGCGGCGGCGGTCTCGGCGACGTAGTCCTCGAACGGCCTCGGCGGCCGGCCGAGGGCTCGTTCGACGCCGTCGGCGACCGTGGCGCCCCGGCCGGTACGGACGTTCACGAGCAGGCCGGTGAGCAGGCGAGCGACGTCGGCCGGCACACCGCAGGAGATCTGCCGCTCGGTGAACACATCGGGATCCACGTCGACATGGCGGACGACACGTCCGGTGGCCCTGCCGATGAGGTCGGCCGCCTCACCGAAGCCGATCGCCCGTGGACCGGTCAGCAGGTAGGTCCGGCCGCCGTGCCGGTCCTCGGTCAGCGCCGACGCGGCGACCTCGGCGATGTCCTCGGCGTCCACGAACGGCGTGCGGCCGTCACCGGTCGGCAGGGACAGGGTCGCCGTCCGGATCCCCTGGAGCCAGGGACCCTCGCCGAAGTTCTGCGAGAACCAGTCCGGCCGCAGGATCGTCCAGTCGACGCCCGAGCGCCGCACGGCCCGTTCGGCGGCCTTGAGGGGATGGCTGTCGTCGGCCTCGCCCACGCCGTACGCCGACAGCAGCACCAGCCGTCGTACGCCGGCGTCCACCGCTTCGGCGACGAACCGGGGGATCCGCGCCTCGTGGTCCACGCCGGTCCGTAGGTCGGGTTCGACCATGTAGGCGGCGGTGACGCCGTCGAGGGCGAGGGCCCAGGTCGACGGATCGGCCAGGTCGAGGGGGATGTCTCCGCCGGTGCGGGACGCCGTGCGAACCGGGTGGCCGGCGGCCTCGAGGCGCCGCACGATGCGGCGGCCGGTCTTGCCGGTGCCGCCGATGACGAGGATGTTCTTCATGCCCTCCAGGGAACGCCACGCGCCGGAGACGATCCATGGGAGACAATCGCCAAGACCTTTGTGATCGTCCAGCGTTGGGGGCGGACATGGACGTGCTCAGCGATCTGCTGCACCGGGCGCGTGCCAGGAACGCCCTGGTCCGGAAGCTGGTCCAGCGGCCACCGTGGTCGCTGGGCTTCGTCGACGCGCCGCCCCTCACGGTCGTCGCCACGCTCGCCGGGCACGTCTCGGTCCGGCTCGACGACCCGGACGCCGCACCGGTGCGGCTCGCCACCGGCGACATCGCCCTGATCAGCGGAGCCAGCCGGTACACGATCGCCGATGCACCCACCACCCCGCCCCAGGTCGTGATCCGAGGCCGGGAGAAACAGGTGGTCGCCGGCGACGAGAGGGCGGCGGGGGTGCGACGGGGCCTGGCACCGCGCACGTACGGAGACGGCCTGCCCGGGGCCACGGTCCTCCTCCGCGGCGCCTACGAACTCCGAGGCGATGTGGGTGACCGGCTGCTGGGCCTGCTGCCGCCCTCGGCGATCGTGCGCGCGGGACCGCGGACGGGGCCGGCACTGGAACTGCTCGCCGCGGAGATCGCGCGTGACGAACCCGGACAGGACGCCGTCATCGACCGGGCGCTGGACCTCGTCCTGGTGCTGGCCCTGCGCACCTGGTGCGCAGGCCCCGACGCGGCGCCCCCGGCCTGGTATCGCGCGCTCACCGATCCCGCCGTCGGAGAGGCCCTGCGCCTGTTGCACCGGCACCCCGCGCAGCGCTGGACGGTCGCCGGACTCGCCACCCGTCTCGGCATGTCCCGCGCCGCGTTCTCCGCCCGTTTCACCGGCCTGGTCGGCGAGCCGCCGCTCACCTATCTCACCGGCTGGCGCATGGCCGTGGCGGCGGACCTCCTGCGGGACACCGAGGCGACCGTCGCGGCCGTGGCCCACCAGGTCGGCTACGAGGACCCGTTCGCCTTCAGCGTCGCCTTCAAACGCCGCCACGGCACCGCACCCTCGATGTGGCGCCGCCAGGCAGGCCGATCCGACGACACGAACCCCAAGTGAGCCGATCCGTCCGCCTGCTCGGTCCCGGCCCTTGTCAGTGGCCTCCGCTACCTTCGGACCCATGCCGATCACTGCACAACTGCGCGACTCGGTCCGCCTGCCCGGCGGACGCGCCCTGGTCGACGGCTTCGCCTTCGAGAGCCGCGGGACGGGCTCGCGCCGCGCCCTCCTCCAGAACGGCCATGAGCTGGAGGTGTACGACCTGGACGAGGTGTTCGCCGGAGAGCGCGCCCCGGGCGCCGTCTTCCCGCTGCCCTGGCCGGGTTGGGACGGCGGTGTCCACTCGGTGAGTCCCGACGGCACGTTCGCGGTCTTCTCGGGGCAGCGCGCGGTGCGGGCCGTGGGCACGGGCGGTGAGACCTTGTGGGAGTACCGGCACGGCTGCTGGGGACCGGAGATGGGCCACCCGCACACCGGGGACGAGCAGGAGGTGTGCCGGGGGCTCGAGCACGGCTCCTGCCGGGTCTCGGACGACGGCGGGCTGGTGTGGGCGCACATCGTGACAGAGCCGGAGGGGGCGAATGGGAGGAGCGCTGGGTCGTCCTGGACGCCCGTGACGGACGCGAGCTGGCGGCGACGCCGCTGGAGAGCGCCGCCGCCGGTTCGCACCAGCTCTCCCACCCGGACGGCGTCCACATGGGCCTGTGCATCGGCATGGGCCAGGACGGCATCCTGCTGCACTGGGCGCGATGGGACGGCAAGGAGCTGACCGGCTGGGACCTGAACGAGACCATGGACCGGATCCTCATGGACGTCCACGCCGCGCACGGGGGCTTCCTGACGGTCGAGCACTACGGCGCCGACATACGACTGCACGCCCTGGACGGCACCGTGCTAGCCGAGAGACCGGCCGCGACGGACGACGACGAGGACCCGCTCCACTGGGACTACACCTGCGGCTTCGTGGACGCCGGCACCGTCATCGCGTCGACCCTCGACTCCGCCGAGGACGGCAAGCGCCCCCGCCACTGCATCCTTGACGCCCACACCTTGGAGATACGCGGGACGGTGGCCTATCCGGAGGGCCCTGCCGGCACCTATGCGCGCCCGCTCGGCGACGGGACCTGGCTCACCTACGACGCCGGCGGCGAGACGCTCAACCGCTGGACCCTGCAGGCGCTTTGACCGTCCCGGGCACCGGACCGGACTGACCGGCGCCCCGGCTGACCCGCACCCGCAGGACCTCATCGAGGACCTGAGGGCCGGCTGGGATCTGTCGGTCGGGTTCGGCCTGGCCCATCCGACCACGGCGCGCGGAGCGGTGCTCACCTGGCTGTCCCTGCCGGAGCGCGGCCGTTCTCCAGTCCTGCTGACCGCGCTGCGCGAGCCCATGGTCACCGTCGTCACCCGGCAGGAGCCCGCCGTGCAGGACGACGGCCCGGCCGGCGCCGCCCGGGCCCTGCGCGCCGCGCTGCCCGAGCAGACGGTTCTCAGCACCGCCGAACAGCACCTGCCGTCCGGCCCATGTGGCGTACGGCGGTGCGCCGGATGGCCGGTGCGCGTGCGCCGGTGCCTCACAGCGGCTGGGTGGCGAGGGCCGCCAGGTAGACGCCGTAGAGCAAGGACAGGGCGGTGAGGCAGGCGCACACCAGGCGGGCCCGGGGCGAGGGGCCTTGGGGCCACGCCCGTACGAGGGCGCGGGCCGGCGGGATGAGCAGGGGGAACGCCGGAAGGAGGAAGCGCGGCTTGGACGAGAAGGGGCCGGACACCGCGACCGCCAACAGCAGCAGCACGCCCGCGAAGACCACCAACGGCAGCGGGGCGCGCTCCAGACACAGCACGAGGAACGACACGATCCCTGCCACGACGAGGACCACGGACACCGGATAGGTCACCCAACTGCCCTGCAACGGCATCGACTGCAGAAACCGCAGGGGCCCGACCGCGAGGTCCAGGCGGGAGTTCCACGCACTCTGCACCTGCAGGTAGCCGTGCCACACGTCACCGGTCTTCCGTCCCACCCACAGCACATAACCCACCCAGCCCAGTGGACCGAGGACCGTGCCGAGCAGGAGGCCCGGGGAGGCGCGCCCGTGCTGCCGTACGACCTCGTGCGCGGCCGCGGCGGCGACGGCCGCGGCGACCGCGACACCGTTCGGCCGTGCGAGGCCCGCCAGCAGCGCCAGCGAGCCCGCGGTCAGCCAGCGGCCGCGCAGCACGGCGTACAGGGACCAGGCGGCACATGCCGTGAACAGGGGTTCGGTGTAGGCCAGGGTGAGGGCTACCGATTGCGGCAGTACGGCCCACAGGGCGACGACGGCGGTGGCGACCGTGCGCCCGTAGAGGTGATGGACGACCGCGTAGATGCCGTACACGGCGAGCACCGCGGAACCCCAGGCGATCAGCAGCCCGGCCTGCCCGGCGGTCAGGGGGAGCAAGCCGCGCAGGGCTCGGACGAGCCCCGGATACAGCGGAAAGAACGCCCAGTCGGTCTGGACCGCCCCCGTGCTGGTGATGCGCAGCTGGGTCCCGTAGCCGTGCTCGGCGATGTGCAGGTACCAGACCGAGTCCCACGCATGGGCCAGGCTCTTCCCGAACGGGCGGCCGGCCACCGCGTCGACCACGATCAGCAGGACGACCCCGGCGAGCCGAACGGCCCCGAAGACGCCGAGGGCCCGGAGAACGCCGGGGACACCCTCCACCCGACCGCGGCCGGTTTCACGAGGGCTGTCGGGCGGCCGCAGTGCGGGTGACATGCTCACCCTCCGACCATGAGCGGCCGGAATCACGAGCGCAATCCGGAACACACCCGGATGGCAGCCTCCCGTGTCTGTTCCGTACTCGATGCCGGCTGCGGTGGTGACCGGGCCGTCGGGGGAGGGTGACGGCTTCCATGCGGTCCTCATGAGCTTTCCGGCACCTCCGTGCATGATGGCTCCGGCACCACCCTTCGCCACTCACACGCACCACTCACCATTCGCCGACTCGCCAACTCGCCGACCACGGATGCCGCGCGCCGATCCGGTCCTGAGGAGGAGAACGTGAGCACCTTGGACAGCCTCTCCGACGACGAGCAGTTCGTCGTCAGGACCGTGCGAGAGTTCGTCGACAAGGAGGTGAAGCCCGTCGTCCGGGAGCTGGAACACGCCGACACCTACCCCGAGGCCCTGATCGAGCGGATGAAGGCACTCGGGATCTACGGGCTGGGCGTCCCCGAGGCGTACGGCGGCAACGCGGTCTCCATGCCGTGCTACGTCCTCGTCACCGAGGAACTCTCCCGGGGCTGGATGAGTCTGGCCGGTGCCATGGGCGGCCACACCGTGGTCGCCAAGCTGCTGCTGCACTTCGGCACCGAGGAACAGAAGCGGCGCTACCTGCCGAGGATGGCCACCGGCGAGATCCGGGCCACCATGGCGCTGACCGAACCCGGCGGCGGCTCCGACCTCCAGGCCATGCGTACCGTCGCCCGCAGGGACGCCGCCGGGTACGTCGTCAACGGATCCAAGACCTGGATCACCAACTCCCGCCGCGCCCGACTGATCGCGCTGCTGTGCAAGACCGACCCCGGGGCGAGCCCCGCCCACAAGGGCATCTCGATCCTCCTCGTCGAGCACGGTCCGGGCCTCACCGTCTCCCGCGACCTGCCCAAGCTCGGCTACAAGGGCGTGGAGAGCTGCGAGTTGGCCTTCGAGGACCACCGCACACCGGCCGACGCGGTCCTCGGCGGCGTCGAGGGCGAGGGTTTCGCGCAGATGATGAAGGGACTGGAGACCGGCCGGCTCCAGGTCGCGGCCCGCGCGCTCGGCGTCGGCCGGGCCGCCCTGGAGGACTCGCTCGCCTACGCCCGGGAACGCGAGTCGTTCGGAAAGCCCATCTGGCAGCACCAGTCCATCGGCAACTACCTGGCCGACATGGCGACATCGCTGACCGCCGCCCGCCAGCTCACGCTGTACGCGGCCCGGGAGTCGGACGCGGGCCGACGCGTGGACATGGAGGCCGGCATGGCCAAGCTCTTCGCGTCCGAGACCGCGATGCAGATCGCCCTCAACGCCGTTCGGATCCACGGCGGTTACGGCTATTCGACCGAGTTCGACGTCGAGCGCTACTTCCGGGACGCGCCGCTGATGATCGTCGGAGAGGGCACCAACGAGATCCAGCGGAACGTGATCGCGAGCCGGCTGGTCGAGCGAGGAGGGCTGGATGCGTGAACATCGTGGTCAGCGTGTAGTTCTTCCGGTGGCCTGTCCGACGTCGTCCCGCAGCTGACCGAGCAGATCAGGACGCGCTGGGGCGTCGCCAGCGCGGGGCCTCGTCGTCGGGGACGTCCGGGGAAGCGAAGTGGAACGGTATCCCCAGATGGTGGGCCAGGGCCTGTCCTGCCTCGGCGGCGGCAGTGGCCGGCCGGGGCCCGTCGGTGTGCTGGTAGACGGTCGCCAGATGTCCTTCCCCGTCCGGATCCTCCAGGACCGCGGCCAGGCACACGAACCAGTCATGGACGGTGTCGCCGTCCCAGACCGCCTCGATCGCGGCCACCCGGCCCGGATGCGCGGCCGCGCGGGCTGCGAGTGAGGAGAGGTCGAGCGGGTCGGGCTGCCTGCCGCCGGACGCGGTCGCCGAGGGCGTCGTAGCGGGCGTGGACGACCTCCTGCGCCTCGCGCAGGCCGGCCCCGAGCGGGCGTAGCGCGTCCCAGGCGGCCTTGACGGCCGTGATGCAGCGGTCGCGCAGCACCTCCGTGCCGATCTCCCCACGGGTCCGTGCCTCCAGGGAGGACCACCAGCCGCTCATCGCCTCACCAGGACCGATGCCGTGAAGTGCCCCATGCGCAGAAGTTGTCCCACGGCGGATGACCGGTCAGGAGATTTGTACGGAGGACGGGACATACGGTGCTTCGATTTGGTCGATATGGTGGAGGTGGAGGACATCTGGATCCTGGTGATCCGCCGTGATCCGCTAGGTCGGCAGGCGTGAAAGAAGTGATACCGATGATCTCCGACATGGTTCTGGTTCCCACCAGCGACGCCACACTCTCCGGTGACCTTGTGGTCCCGACGGCGGCGCGGGCCGTGGTGCTCTTCGCACACGGCAGCGGCAGTTCCCGGCACAGTCCGCGCAACCGGATGGTGGCCGCCGAACTGCGCACCGCCGGGTTCGGCACCCTGCTGATGGACCTGCTCAGCGAACTGGAGGAGCGGCACGACGCGCTGACCGGCGAGCACCGCTTCGACATTCCGCTCCTCGGCCGACGGCTCGTGGCAGCGATCGACTGGATGGACACCCAGCCCGACACCCGCGGCCTCCCGGTCGTCCTGTTCGGCGCCAGCACGGGCGCCGCAGCGGCGCTGGTGGCAGCGGCCGAGCGCCCCGGCAGGGTGCTGACCGTGGTGTCGCGAGGCGGCCGGCCCGATCTGGCGGGCGATGCCCTCGGACGGGTGCAGGCCCCGGTGCTGCTCATCGTCGGCGGCCAGGACCAGCAGGTCCAGGAGCTGAACGAGGAAGCGGCCAGGTACCTGCGGGTTCCGCAGGCCCTGCACATCGTTCCGGGTGCGACCCACCTGTTCGGAGAACCCGGAGCCCTGGAAGAGGTCGCCGAGGTGGCCAGGCAGTGGTGCGACGAACGACTGACCGAGGAGAAGGCGCAGCAGCACGAGTGACCGCTCGCGGCGACAGGGCCGGCGCGAGGCCGTTCGTGATGCCGCTCGCCAAGTCGCCCGTCGGCTCGGATTCCCGGCCGGCACGGATTCCCCGTCAGCTCGGATTCGGCCTCCCGAAGAACTCGGCGTAGCGGGTCGGCAGCCCCGACAGGATGTGGTCGATCTGCCGGTCGGGCACGGCGTCGGCCACCGTGGAGAGCACGGCGTCCGCGTCCCACTCGGCCGTTCGGGGCCGGGCGCCGGTCTGCACGGACACCCGCCGGAGGAACTCGTCACAGTCGAACGTCTCGGGACGCCCTCGGTCCAGATGCAGGGCCTCGTCCAGCGGGGCGGGCAACCGGGCCGCCAGTTCGTCGGCCTTTTCCGGGGCGATCCGGGTCGCGAGCACCCACAGGACCGCCTCACAGACGTGCTCGGTCTCCTCGCGGCTGCGGTACTCGCCCCGATCGCGGACCTGGTCCAGGAATTCTTCCAATTGCACGGCGGCCTCCCACTGTCGTCGCAGGCCATCACGGCGAGCCGCACCCTTCCCGTCCGCCGCGGCCGGGTTCCGGGCGGCCGACGGACTCGGGTGATGTCGTCATTGTAGGTTCGGTGGTCGCAGGCCGCGAGGAAACGGAGGAAGGTCTCGACAACTGCTCTCTCGGGTGCCGTGTACGAGACCGACCGCTCGCCGGTCGTGGGGGGAGCTCGGCGAGCCGACGCATCCCGCCCGGCCGACGGGGCGAGCCGGATGCGGTCGAAGCGAAGCCGGTCGGGTGATTGACGGGCCGGTCCCGGCTTGGGTGCCGCCTGTCGCGGGCTCCGCCGGAGAGACTGCGGCCATCCCGATGGAGGTGGCGAACATATGCTGAGCGACAGCACAGCGACGATCCTTGCCGAGAGGCCGAGCGTGGCGGCGGTCGTCGCCGGTGCTCCTCGTGTGGCGCAGATCGCGGCTCGGTGCAGCGACGAGACGGAGGCCGCCCGGTGCCTTGTGCCCGAGGTGGTCGAGGCGGTGCGGGAGGCCGGTTTCGCCCGGCACTTCGTCCCCGCGGCCTTCGGCGGCACGGATGGCCGGTTCGTGGACATGACCTCGGCGGTGGCCCTCGTCGGCGAGGGCTGCGCCTCGGCTGCCTGGGCCGCCTCGCTGTCCGCCTACGCGGCCCGGTACGGCGCGTACCTGCCCCCCGAGGGACAGGCGGTGATCTGGGCCGACGGGCCGGACGCCCTCATGGCGGGCGCGCTCATGCCGGCCGGGCAGGCCGAGCCCGCCGCCGGTGGCTGGCGGCTCAGCGGTGAGTGGAAGTACATCAGCGGGGTGCGCTTCGCCGACTGGGTCTTCGCCTGCTCCGCCGTACCCGGCGAGGTCGGCCCCGACGGGCGGGGCGAGGTGCGGTTCTTCGCGGTGCCGCAGGCGGACATCACGGTGAAGGACACCTGGTTCACGCTGGGCATGCGCGGGACCGGCAGCGACACCATGGTCCTGGACGACGTCTTCGTGCCCGAGCACTTGACCCTGTCGAGGTTCGACATCAACGCGGGACGGGCGACGGCCTCCGAGGCCCGCTGCCACACGGTCCCGGTGAACGCGGTGAACGCGCTGCCGCTCGCCGTGCCTGTGGTGGCTGCCGCGAGGGGCGCGGTGCGGACCGCGGCCGAGCAGAACCTCCGGCGGGTCGACCGGCGGGGCGCCCCGCTGCGCGAGAAGCCGTCGGTGCAGATCGACCTGGCGCGCTCGGCCGCGGAGGCGGATGCCGCGGAACTCCTCGTCCAGCGGGCCGCTCGGGTCGCCGACGGCATCGAGGAGACCAAGGAGGACGAGGCGGCGGTCCGCGGTCCACGGGACCTCGCGCTGGCGGTCGAGTTGTCGGTGTCGGCCGTCGAACGGCTCTTCCGCGGCACCGGGACGACGGGCCATTTCGAGTCCGACCCCGTCCAGCGGTTCTGGCGCGACGTCAACACCGCCGCGTCCCACGTGATCTTCTCCTTCGAGACCACCGGCACGGCCTACGGGGCCTGGGCACTCGGCGTGGAGAGCGCGCAGCCGAGGCGTTGACCTCGCCGATCCGGCAGGCACGGTGGCGGATACGGCGACCACCACCGGTCGTCCTTGCCGCCGAAGGCCCGTCCCGCGGGCGCGCCCGGATCTCCGCGGCGGCCATGGGACGGGCCTCGTCGGAGCAGTGCCATGCGGTAACCACAAGATCCCGGGGCCCTTCCCCTGTTCGCCCGGCGTCGGATACCCCTGGAGGGTGAGAGGTCGGTCGACGGAGACGGCGCGGAGGGAACGGGTCATGAGCGGTGGACGGTTCGAGGACGGCTGGTTCGTGGACGAGCGGTGCACCAACTGCGATGTCGCGCGGCAGCTCGCGCCTGGCCTGATCGGTGAGGTCGACGGGCGCTCGGCCGTGCTGCGGCAGCCGCGGGACCGAACCGAGGCGAGGCAGCTCCACACCGCCGCGCATGCCTGCCCCACCCGCTCGATCCGTCCCCCGGGAGGGCGGCTGGACGCGGCACTGGATCCCTTCCCGATGGCTCTGGACGACACCGTCCAGCTGTGCGGACACAACTCCACGCGCACCGTTGGTGCCAACTCCTACCTGTTACGCCGCCCCGACGGCACCGCGATGATGGTGGACACCCCGCGCTGGAGCACCGCGCTGGCGGCGCGCTACGAGACGCTCGGCCCCGTCACCGACGTACTGCTCACCCATCGCGACCACGCCGCGCACGGTCGCCGCTACGCCGACCGCTTCGGCGCGCGGCTGTGGATCCACCAGGGAGACCTCGCCGCCGCCCCGGACGCCGACTGTGTGCTGCACGGCACCGACCCGGTGGACGTCGCGGACGGCGTCACCGCCCACCCCCTGCCCGGCCACACCCGGGGCAGTGTGCTCTTTCTCGCCGACGACCGGTACTGCTTCAGCGGCGACAGCTTCTACTGGTCGCGAAGCACCGGGGACATCGAGGTGGCCGAGAGCGTCACCTGGTACTCCATCCGGGAACTGGCCGCCTCCTTGGCGCGCACCGCCGGTCGACTGCGCTTCGAGTGGCTGCTGCCGGGACACGGCGACCGCCGGCGCCTGCCCGCCGACGAGATGGCCCGGCGACTGCGAGGGCTGACCGCCCGGACCCGCGAACAGCGGCCCCGGCCCGTCGATTTCACCGCCGTGCGCTGGTGACGGCCCGGCCCGGCTGTCGATCGGGGGACTTCCTGCCCTTCTGGGCGGTTTCCGGCGTGAAGTGGAAACATGTGGTGCCATGCGTGCTGCGTACATCGAGGAGCTGGGTTCCCCCGACGTCATCCGGTACGGCGAGATCGCCGCGCCCCGGCCCGGCCCCACCGACGTACTGGTGGACGTCCTGGCCACCACGGTCAACCCGGTGGACGCGTTCGTGCGGTCGGGACTCTTCCCCACACAGGTCGACTTTCCCTTCGTCGTGGGCCGTGATCTGGTCGGCACGGTCGCCGAGGCGGGCCCCGGTGTCACCGGCTTCCGCGCGGGGGACCGGGTGTGGTGCAACAGCCTCGGGCACGGCGGGAGGCAGGGCGCGGCGGCGGAGCAGGCGGTGGTGGCCGCCGACCGGCTGTACCGCCTGCCCGAGGGAGCCGATCCGTACGCGGCGGTGGCCGTGTTCCACCCGGCTGCGACCGCCTATCTGGCACTGTTCGTCCACGGCCGGCTCCGCGTGGGGGAGGCCGTGCTGGTCGCCGGCGCCGCGGGCAACGTCGGCGGTGCCCTGGTGACGATGGCGGTGCGGGCCGGTGCCCGCGTCCTCGCCACGGCCGCCGCGCGGGACGCGCAGTACTGCGCGGAGCTGGGCGCGGCCGAGGTGTTCGACTACCGGGATCCGGACCTGACCGGGAAGATCCGCGGCGCGGCGCCGTCGGGGCTCGACCTGTACCTGGACACGGCAGGCGTCAACGACCTCGAGACCACGGTCGAGTTGCTCGCACGCAGGGGCCGCGTGGTGCTGCTGGCCGGCGCCCGGACCCGCCCCGTGCTGCCCGCCGGGGCGCTGTACATGAACGACCGTTCCATCGTGGGGTTCGTGATCTCCCACGCGACACCCGACGAACTCGCGGACGCTGCCGCGTACATCAACGACCTGCTCGGCCGGGGTGCGCTGCGCCCGCGCGGCGTCGAGGTCCTTCCCCTCGGCGCGGCCGCCGACGTGCACGCCCGGATGGAGAGGGGCGAACTGCGCGGACGGCGGGTCGTGCTGCGTACGGACCTCACCTCCGGCGTCAGCTGATGTGCCGCAGCAGTGCCGCGACCGCCGCGGGCGGCTCACCGTGCGGACGTACCACCATGACCTTCCAGCTCGGTGCATGCCGGGTGAACCGATAGGTCGTCAGGTCGGGGAAGCGGTCGGCGATGGACCGGGGCATGATGCAGACACCCAGGTCGTTGCGGACCAGCTCGGACGCGGCCACGATGTCGTTGACCTCGAAGGTCGTGGTGCGGTCGACGCCGGCGGCGCGGAAGGCCCGGTCGACGGCGTGGCGGATCGCCCAGCCCGGTGTGAAGTCCACCAGGGGCAGCTGCGCCACCGTGTCCGGTTCGACGGTGCCCTCGGGAGCGCTCGCGGCGAGATCCCGGCCGGGGGCGACGACCAGGACCATCTCCTCGCGGGACAGCAGCCGGGTCACGAGCCCCCGCTGCTGCTGGCGGTCCAGCGCCACCACCGCCAGGTCCACCGTGCCCTCGCGCAGGGCCTGTCGGATGTCGGTCACCGCCGCCTGCCGCAGGTGGACCGCCACTCCCGGGTGCTCCGACCGCAGTGCGGCCAGCGCGTGGTGCAGGCCCGCCCAGACTCCCTGCATGATGCCGACGGTCACCCGCCCGCGCAGTTCCCCCTTGGCCGCGTCGACCGCCTCGCGCGCCAGCTCGGCGGCGCGCAGTGCGGCTCGCGCCGCGGGTACGAAGGCTTCCCCGGCCGGGGTGAGCGCCACCCGGTGGGTGTTCCGGGTGAACAGCGGGGTTCCCAGCTCGCGTTCGAGGGCGCGGACCGTGCCGGAGACGGCGGACTGGACCACGTGCAGCCGCCGCGCCGCGGCCGTGAACCCGCCCGCGTCCGCCACCGTGACGACGGCTTCCATCTGCCGCAGGTCCATCATCCGCTCCCGGTGATGCAGTGCCCGTGCCATGGGCTCGGATCTTCGCTGCATGGTATGCGGGCGGCAGGTGGGCGGACGCCGTTCGCCGGGCCCGTACCTCGGCGGGGACCCTTATGCGGCGTACCGGGGAGGGTTCCGGTCCTGCTTCCGGTGCTCGGTGAGCCAGTACAGCAGTGCCAGCACGGGGAGGGCGGCGCCGAGGGCCGTCACCGCCGTCCAGCCGCCGGAGCGGTAGGTCAGCGAGCCGAGCTGGGAGCCGAGGGCGCCGCCGAGGAAGAAGGTGGCGATGAAGGCGCTGTTGAGGCGGGCGCGCGCGTGGGGGTCGAGCTGGTAGATGGTGTGCTGGCCGAGGATCAGGGTGGCCTGGACGGCCATGTCGAGCAGCACGGCGGCGAGGGCTATCAGGGCGATGTGGTGCCGGCCGAACCCGGCGAGGCCGAAGGCCAGCACGGCGAGGGCGAACCCGGCGCCCGTCATGGGCCGGGTCAGCCTGCGGTCGGCCCATCGTCCGGCCAGCGGAGCCACCGCCGCGCCGGCGGCCCCCACCAGCGCGAAGACACCGACGCCGACGGGGGAGTAGTGGAACCCGGGGCCGGTCAGGACGTAGGAGACGGTGGTCCAGAAGGCGCTGAAGGCGCCGAACATCGCCGCCTGGTACAGGCCACGGCGCAGCAGCGCGGGATGGGTGCGGATCAGCTGGAGGGTGGAGTGCAGCACGCGGACGTACGGGATGGTCGTGGTGGGCGCGTGCCGGGGCAGGGCCGAGCGCAGAGCGACGGCGAGGACGGCCATCAGAACGGCGGAACCCAGGTAGACCACGCGCCAGCCCGCGACATCGGAGACCAGGCTGCTCAGGGTCCGCGAGAGCAGGATCCCGGTGAGCAGCCCGCTCATCACCCGGCCCACGATCCGGCCGCGGGCGTGGTCGGGCGCGAGGCTCGCGGCGAACGGGACCAGGATCTGGGCGACGACCGACGTGGCGCCGCTGACCAGGGACGCGATCAGCAGCATGGGGAAGTTCGTGGCCAGTCCGGCCGCCACCAGGGCGACCGTGGTGACCGCCAGCAGAGCCGTGATCAGGCTCCGCTTCTCCAGCCGGTCGCCGAGCGGGACCAGGAACAGCATGCCGATCACATAGCCGACCTGAGTGAGCGTGATCAGCAAGCCGGCCGCCGCCGTACCGGTGTGGAAGACCTCGCGCAGCGAGGAGAGCAGGGGCTGGGCGTAGTACAGGTTGGCGACCGTCATGCCGGCGGCGACGGCCAGCAGCGCGATCAGCCGGCCCGGCACACCGTGTGCGGGCTCGGCGCCGGCCGCACCCTGGTGCGAGGTCCGGAGTTCGGAGGACTGGGACACGGTGACCTTCTTCGGGGCGGGAGCCGGTGCGGCCGGCTCGGCGGGATGCCTGGCGACGATCGGCAGCTTCCTCGCTGCTCTCACGGGCACAAGCGCTGGGCAGCTCCCTCCGCTTCCCCGCTGTTCGCGATGATTCGGGATGTCGGTCATCTCCGATGGAGATGACCAACCCCGTCCGCTGTGGTCGCGCCGAACGATTTTGGGCAGAACGCGTAGTTTGTTCAGCACTACGACCGTCTGGTCGAGCCGGGAGTCGGCACGGATGGAAGTCCCGTGCCGGTCGCCCAGGGTCATGGCATAATAGTTGAATATAGAACTACCCATCCGGGAGGCGGTCCACGGTGAGCAACGTCGAGACGAAACCCACGGAACTGCGGTGCGGTGGCGCAGTGGACGCCGAGCGGCCCACCGGGGCGGCACGGGTCGACGTGCTGACCCCCCGCGATGTGCCCCTCGGCGGCCCCCGGGCGATGACCGTGCGCCGTACGCTGCCGCAGCGTGCCCGGACCCTGATCGGCGCCTGGTGCTTCGCCGACCACTACGGCCCCGACGACGTCTCGGTGACGGGCGGGATGGACGTCGCCCCGCACCCCCACACCGGGCTGCAGACGGTGAGCTGGCTGTTCACCGGCGAGATCGAGCACCGGGACAGCATGGGCAACCACGCCTACGTACGTCCCGGCGAGCTGAACCTCATGACGGGCGGGTACGGCATCAGCCACTCGGAGGTCTCCACCCCGCGGACCACCATCCTGCACGGCGTACAGCTGTGGGTGGCGCTGCCGGAGGAACACCGCGACACCGAACGGGACTTCCAGCACTACGCACCCGAGCCGGTGCTGACCGACGAAGCCGAGATCAGGGTCTTCCTGGGCTCCCTCGCCGGCCGGGTCTCCCCGGTGCCGACCTTCACACCCCTGCTCGGCGCCGAGATCGTCCTCCGGCCGCGCGCGGCCCTCACGCTCGCCGTCGACCCCGCCTTCGAGCACGGCCTCCTGGTCGACCAGGGCGACGTGCGCCTGGCGGACACCCTGGTAGGTCCTTCGGAGCTGGGGTATGTCCCCCCGGGCGCCGAGGCGTTGACGCTGACGAACGAGACGGACGACATCGCGCGGACGGTGCTGCTCGGCGGAACGCCCTTCGAGGAGGAGATCGTGATGTGGTGGAATTTCATCGGGCGCAGCCACGAGGACATCGCCAAGGCCCGGGAGGACTGGCAGAACGCCTCCGCTCGCTTCGGCGCCGTCGAAGGGTATCCGGGCCACCGTCTCCTCGCCCCCGCCCTGCCGAACGCCGTCATCACCCCGCGCAGGAATCCACCGCGCCGCTGACGCGTCCGACGCGTGCAACGACCCTCTTCCGAAAGGCATCCCATGAGCCAGCCCTCCGCCGCTTCGACCGTCGAGCGCAATGACGTCAAGAACCGGTACGAAATCCTGGTCGACGGCAAGCGCGCCGGACTGACCGCCTACCGCGACCGCGGTGAACAGCGCGTGTTCTTCCACACCGAGGTCGACGAGGCCTTCGCCGGACAGGGACTGGCCTCCCGGCTGGTCAAGGAGGCGCTCACCGACGTACGCGAGTCCGGCAAGCGGATCGTGCCGGTCTGCCCGTACGTCGCCAAGTTCCTGAACACACATGAGGAGTTCGCCGACATCACCGACCCCGTGACCCCGGAAGTCCTGCACTGGCTGGACACCGAACTGGGCTGACCGCACGTTCCATCCGGCCGCCGGACTCGGCGGCCGGCCTCGCGACAGCGCACTGCTGAAGAATTCCCGAAGCGTACCGACGGCCGCACGGTAAGATCGTCAGACAGTCACCCTGGGGCGTGCCGGCCGGACCTCCCGGCTGCGCCCTTCATGCCGAGCCACGCAGGACGCCTCGAACGACGCCTCTGCCGCGGTGCTCATGGACGACTTCCGGAGAGCCGATGCGTCGTGCCCTGCCCTTGGCCGCTGTCGCCGCGTTGCTGTGCGCGGGGTGCGCCGCGACCGGCGACCATGGCGCCGGGGGTACCGGTGAGGCGAAACCGGGTGGCGGTGCGGCGTCCGCGGCGCCCGCTGACGCCGTGCGCGCAGCCGTCGCCAGGACCGGTGCGACCACCGCCCGTCTGCACGAGCGCATCGAGGTCTCGGGCGACGGAGGGACGTACACGCTCACCGTCACCGGAGGGTTCGACTTCGCCGGCGGCCGGGGCCTGCTCGCCGTCGACTTCCCCGAGGGCGGCATCCCGCACATCGACGAGACCTTCGCGGACGGCAAGGTCTACGTCAAAGGTGCCGCCGGCGTCGATGCCGCTGCGTGGACGGTGATGCCCCGTGACAAGGCCGAGGCGCACTACGTCCTCCGGGCCCCGGTCAACGACCCGGAGCATGTCTTCCGGCAGACGGCCGCGATGAAGCGGGTCTCCCGCGAGGGCGAGGAGACCGTCCACGGTGTGCGGACCGTGCACTACCGCGGGATGCTCGACCACAAGACGCTCACCCTCCGGATGGCCCCCGACGTGCGGTCGAAGACGGACAAGGCCCGGGACATCCTCGGAGACGACCTGCCCGCCTTCGCCGACGCGTGGGTCGACGGCCGAGGGCGGCTCGTGCAGACCTGCATGACACTGAACCTGGCCGCCGTCCAGGTGAAGGTGACGACGGCGCTGTCCGGGCTCGGCGCACCGGTGCCGGTGCGGACACCCCGGCCCGGCGACACAGTCCCGGTCAGCGGCATGAGCGGCGTTCTGACCGGCTGAGCGCCGTACTCCACTTCCGCCCCGCCCGGAGTGCGGTCCGTACACCCTGCCGACACCCGCCGTACGCCTCGGCGCGGCAGGTTGGGCCCATGACGTACGACCCCCTGCCGTCCGTGGACGATCTCATGGCTCTGCTGGCCGACTGTGCGGACGTCTGGGACACCCCGGACCGGTCGGGCGACCCGGTGGACATCCTGGACCACGGCCTTCAGGTCGCCGCCCTGCTCGCCGTGAGTCACCCGGACGACGAGGAACTGCAGGTGGCCGGGCTCGTCCACGACATCGGGCACTACCTCGTGCCCGCCGACGAGGAGGGACACGGCAGGCATGCCGCGGCCGCGGTCCAGGGCCTGCTGGGGCCGCGGGTCGCCCGTCTGGTCGCCGCGCACATCCCGGCCAAACGCTATCTGGCCGCCGCCGACCCGCAGTTGGTGCTGTCACCGGAGAGCGCCCGCACGCTCGGCCGTCAGGGCGGTCCCATGACCCCGGCGGAAGCGGCGGCGTTCGAGGCGGACCCCGACTTCGCGGCGGCGATCGCGTTGCGGCGTGCCGACGACGCGGGCAAGGTGGTGGGCCTGGCGGTGGTTCCGCTCGCGGCGTGGCGACCGGTCCTGGAGCGAGTCGCCGCCCGCCGTCAGGTCGCCGCCCGCCGATAGCAGGACACGGCGTCCGGGACCGGATCCGGTCCCGCGTCGAGAGCGAGTGCCGCGAAGGTGGCCAGCCAGTGGTCGGTCGTGAAGTCCGCGCGTTCCACTGCCGGCAGGCCCGCCCCGAGGTGGGCGTCGGCGGCTTCCGCCAAGCGCGTACGGACCCCTCCGTCCGGCAGCGCGGCGGCGATCGAGCGCAGCGCGGCGGCCCTGCTGAGCATGAGACCCAGCAGATGGCCGATCTGCGGGTCGGCCCGGTCGGAGACGACGGGCACCTCCAGCAACGGGCAGGGGGCGCCGGAGCGCAGCGCGGGCAGGAAGCGGTCGAGCCAGTGTCCGAACCGTTCTCCGCCGAGCACCCTGCGCATCGCGTCGGCCTCGGTCAGCGCCGGGGACAGGAAGTCCTGGCCCGACGGTTCCCAGTGCGCGGGCGCGTCGCGATCGTCCGCGAACCAGGTCAGCAGCCGTTGCCGTACGGCCCCGGTGGTCGCGGCGGGCAGTTCGCCCGCGTCGAGCAGGAGGCCCAGCGCGAAGGCGCTGTTGGGATGGTTCCCCTGACGCACCGGATACGTGGCCTTCGGCAGCCTCTCGGCCAGCAGCGTGCCGACGACGGTGACGGCCGGTTCCAGGGCCTCGGCCCAGCGGGCGCCCGCCGTATCCCCGTACGCCCGGCATTCGGCGGCGAGCGCCACCAGCCAGGCTCAGCCGTACGGCCGCTCGAAGGAGGGGTGGGCGAGGAGATGGGCGGCTTCGGCCGCGATGTTCCCGGGGGTGAGGTGCCGGTCGAGTACGGCGGTGACCGGCGCCGTGTGCGGGAAGGCGGGCGTGCCGCCGTGGCGGCGCAGCAGGCGTACCAGCAGCCAGTGCATGTGGACCGACGAGTGCCAGTCGTAGGCGCCGTGGAAGGCCGGATGCAGGGTGCTCGGCCGTATCTCCTCCTCCGGTGAAGTCATCGGGTGCGCCGGGAAGTTGGGGTACTCCCGGGTGATGTTGGCCAGAGCGAGCCGGGCGAAGCCGGCCGCGTGGGCGGTGAGCGGCATCAGTGGATGGCTCCCTCGGTGACCTTCAGGTCGTGCTCCGCCGGGGTGGTGGCGGCGGCGACCAGCAGGGCACGCAGGCCGCGGGCGACCGTGGCGGGCTCCAGGGCCGGGGCGGTGCCGTCGGTGACCTGCTCCGGCGCCCAGGGCACATGCACGAAACCGCCGCGGGTGTGCGGGAATTCGGTCGCGATCAGGTGGCCGAGGCCGTACGCGACGTGGTTGCAGACGAACGTGCCGGCCGTGTTGGAGACCGCGGCCGGTACCCCTGCCGTGCGCAGGGCGGCGACGCAGGCCTTGACGGGGAGGGTGGAGAAGTACGCGGCGGGGCCGCCCGGGACCACGGGTTCGTCGATGGGCTGGTTGCCCGCGTTGTCGGGGATGCGCGCGTCGTCGACGTTGACGGCGACGCGTTCGACGGTGACACCGGGACGGCCGCCCGCCTGGCCCAGACACAGGATCAGGTCGGGTGCGGACGCGCGGATGGCATCGCGCAGTGTGTCGACGGACTTGCCGAAGACACAGGGGAGTTCCCCGGCGGTGACCGTGAGTCCGGCGGGCGGCTCGGCGGCCACGAGGGCGGCCGCCTGCCAGGACGGGTTGACCTTCTGGCCGTCGAAGGGGGCGAAACCGGTGATGAGAACGCGGGTCATGGCACTTCCTGCACGGGAGGCGATGGCGGAGGCGCTCAGAACGCGAAGAGCGCCATGATCACGGTGGAGCAGACCAGAAGCGGCAGGGCGGTGGGGATCTGGGCCTTGATGGGGCCGTACTGGTCCTTCAGTTCGAGCAGGGTCGCCGGGACGATGTTGAAGTTGGCGGCCATCGGGGTGCACAGCGTGCCGGAGAAGCCGGCCAGCATGCCGACCGCCAGGACGGCGGGCGCGTTGCCGTGCATCTGCTGGATGAGGACGGGCCAGCCGATCGCCGCGGTCATCACGGGGAACGCGGCGAACGCGTTGCCCATGATCACGGTGAACAGGAACATGCCGACGCAGTACGCGATGACGGCGAGGTACTTGGAGTTGTCCGGCAGGACGTCGTGCACGATCTTGCCGACCTGGGTGCCGACCCCGGCCAGCGCGAAGATCGAGCCGAGTACGGCGAGCAGCTGGGGCAGCAGCAGGGCGGAGCCCATCGCCTCCAGCATGGAACGCCCGGAGTGGAGCGGCACGGACAGCTTCCGCTCGCCGGTGACCAGCATGCCGACGACCAGGGCGACGAGGCAGCCGACGCCGAGCCCCAGGAGGGTGGCCCTGCCGGTCTCGAACAGGCCGGACGTGTCGAGCAGGGAGGCGCAGACGATGGCGACGAGCGGGATCGTCAGGGCGGGGACGAAGATCCTGCTGCCGAGCCGGGACGCGGAGGCCTCACGTTCCTCGGTGGTGCTGGTGACCGGGACGCCCTCGCCGAGGAAGTTGAAACCGGCGAGGACGATCAGGACGAGGACGGCCACGCCGAGCGGTTCGGCGGGCAGGGTCCAGCCGCCGTTCTGGGCGGTGGCGTTCGCGACGCCGGTGCCGTAGGGGAAGGCGAGCCCCAGCAGGCCCCAGAACGCCGCCGTCGTCCACCGCTTGGGGTTGCTGCGGTCGGCGGCCATCTGCGCGGCCATGACGACGAAGACGAGGCCCACCAGCCAGTAGAGCCATTCGACCTTGATCACTTGTTCGTCTCCTTGGGCAGCGGCAGATCGTGTTCGGCGGCGGCGTGTGCCATCTCCCGGTGCAGCTGCCGGTCCAGGAGCAGCAGGCGGGCGCCGTGGACGAGGAAGGCGCAGACGGCGACCGGGATCGCCCACAGGGCCAGCTGGGTCGGTTCGAGGTTCTGGTGGTACGTCGAGTTGACGAAACCGGTGATCAGCAGGATCGAGCCGATCGCGATGAAGCAGTCCTCGCCGAAGAAGACGCCCACGGTGTCGGCCGACGCGGCGTAGGAACGCACCTTCTCCCGCAGGCGCTCGGGCAGTGCCGCGCCCGCCGAGCGCTCGGCGGCGGCCTCGGCCATGGGCGCGACGAGCGGCCGCACGGTCTGCGCGGGACCGCCGATGCTGGTGAGGCCGAACGCCGCGGTGATCTGGCGGAGCAGCAGGTAGACGGTGAGGAACCGGCCGGCGCTGAGGCCGCCGAGCCGGCCGATGAGCCTGCGGGCCTGTTCACGCAGGCCGTAGCGCTCCAGGAGACCGATCACGGGCAGGACGACGGCGAACACGGTGACCGAGCGGCTGTCGGCGAAGGACCGGCCGAAGGCCGCGAGGACCTCCAGCGGGTTCATTCCGCCGAGCAGCCCGGTGAAGACACCGGCGACGCCCACCACGAGGACGGGATTGCGGCGCGTGACGAATCCGAGGATCACCACGACGACGCCGAGGAGAACGATCATGCGGTGGCCTTAGGCGTGAGGGGCGGGAGGCCCGGGCGGCGCGGATCCGGGGCCCGAATCCGTGAGGGTGGCACGGACCCTAGGGGATCGTTCAACGATCGAACAAGAGGCTGTTCGGTAAATCCATCCCTTGTCGGATCGTTCAACAATCGATTACGTTCTGAGCGTGATCGACCTCAACGCAGACCTCGGTGAAGGCTTCGGCCGCTGGACCCTCACCGACGACGACGCCCTGCTTTCCGTCGTGACCAGCGCCAACGTCGCCTGCAGCTTCCACGCGGGCGACCCCGCGGTGATGCGCCGCGTCTGCGACCTCGCCGCCGAACGCGGCGTCCGGATCGGCGCGCAGGTGTCCTACCGCGACCTGGCCGGTTTCGGCCGCCGGGCCATGGACGTACCCGCCGACGAACTGGCGGCCGAGACCGCCTACCAGATAGGCGCACTGCGGGTCTTCGCACAGGCCGCCGGGGCCGAGGTGGCCTACGTCAAGCCGCACGGCGCGCTCTACAACCGCACCGTGCACGACGCCGAGCAGGCCGCGGCCGTGGTCGAGGGCGTGAAACTGGCGGGCGGCGCCCTTTCGGTGCTCGGCCTGCCGGGGTCCGAGCTGCTGGCCGCGGCCGAGCAGGCGGGCCTCACCGCCGTACCGGAGGCCTTCGCGGACCGCGCCTACACCCCGGCGGGCACGCTCGTGTCGCGGCGCGAGACGAACGCCGTCGTCACCGACGAGGACGTGGTGGTCCGGCGCGCGCTGGCATTCGCGGTGGACCGCGCGGTCGAGGCCGTGGACGGTACGACGGTCGTGGTGACCGCCCGCTCCCTGTGCGTCCACGGCGACACCCCGGGCGCCGCCCGGATCGCGGCGCGGGTGCGCGCGGCTCTGGAGGCGGCCGGGATCGAAGTCGGGGCGTTCGCATGACACAGAGTCCGTCTGTGCAGGTGCGCCTCGCCGGGCGGCACGCGGTGCTCGTCGAACTGCCGGACGCCGAGCACACGGAAGCCTTCCACGCCGAACTCCTGCGGCGGCGCGCCGCGGGCACCCTGCCGCCCGTCGCGGAGATCGTGCCGGGCGCGTGGACCGTGCTCCTGGACGGCGTCCCGCACCCGGAGGAACTGGCCCGCCGCATCGCCCACTGGGACGTGCCGACCCGGGCCGCCGACGACGGGGGAGTCGTGGAGATCCCCGTACGCTACGACGGACCCGACCTGGCCCAGGTGGCCGCCCTGTGGGGCGTCGCCGTGCACGAGGTCGCCGCCCGGCACTCCTCCCACACCTTCCGCGTCGCCTTCTGCGGCTTCGCCCCCGGCTTCGGCTACCTCACCGGCCTGCCCGCGGAGCTGCACGTGCCGCGCCGCGACACCCCCCGCACCCGCGTCCCGGCCGGCGCGGTCGCGCTCGCCGGCCCCTACAGCGCGGTGTACCCGCGCGTCACCCCCGGCGGCTGGCAGCTGATCGGAACCATGCCGGACCCGACACCGCTGTGGGACCTCGGCCGGGAGGAACCGGCCCTTCTCACGCCGGGGACGCGCGTGCGGTTCGTGGCGGAGGACGGCAACCCATGACCGCCGAGCTCACCGTCGTGCGTTCCGGCGCCCTCACCACCGTCCAGGACGGCGGCCGTCGTGGCCATGCGCACCTGGGCGTGCCCCGCTCCGGCGCCCTCGACGCAGCCGCCCTGAGACTGGCCAATCTGCTGCTCGGCAACGCCCCCGGCGCCGCCGCCCTGGAGACCACCCTGACCGGCTGCGCCCTGCGCACCGACCGCGGCGTGACCGTCGTGGTCGGCGGCGCCCCGTGCCCGGTGACGGTCGACGGCCGGCCGGTGGCCTGGGGCGTGCCCGTGCGGGTCCCCGCGGGCGCCGTGCTCGACGTGGGCGGGGTGACGGCGGGCGTGCGCTCGTACGTCGCCGTCGCCGGCGGCATCGCCGTCGAGCCGGTCCTCGGCAGCCGTTCGACGGACCTGCTCTCGGGCCTCGGCCCGGCGCCGGTCCGCGACGGCGATGTCCTCCCGCTGGGCGCACCCGCCCGGCAACCGGCGCTCCCCGACAGCGCTCCCTGGCCGGCACCGCCGACCGAACTGACCCTGCCGCTGCGCCTCGGCCCCCGCGCCGACTGGTTCACCCCCGGCGCGCTGCGCACCCTCACCTCGGCGACGTATCGCGTCTCGCAGCACAGCAACCGGATCGGCCTGCGCACCGAAGGGCCCGCGCTGGAGCGCCTGTCGGCAGGCGAACTGCCGAGCGAGGGCATGGTCCTCGGCGCCGTGCAGGTGCCCCCGGACGGGCGCCCGGTGGTGTTCCTGCACGACCACCCGACCACCGGCGGCTACCCGGTGATAGGCGTCGTCACCGAGTCCGCCCTGGCCGCCGCCGCCCAGGCCGCACCAGGTACGCCGGTCCGTTTCACCCGGGGCTGACACACTGCCGCTCTCCGCAGCGCCCGGCGGCGGCGTGCCGGGCGCGGTGCGGTGGGCGATTCTGTAGCAGTGGGCGATGCTGCAGGGGTCGGAGGTGTCCCAGCCCGCCGGACTCCGGCGGACTACGCCGTCTCGGGCCGCCGGGCGGTACGCGTCACGCTGGAAGCGGTGGCCGGTTTCTACCTCTTCCGCTACGGCCTCGACCGCCCGGTGGCAGCCACCTACGCCCTGTTCGCGTCCGTGGCACTGGGCGGACTCGCCAAGATCCCGGGCAGCGGCCGGCAGCGTGCCGCGACGGTGCTGCGTCTGCTTCCGGTGTGCTGGCTGCTGGTCGTCGTCGGCACCTTTCTGTCGGTGCGGACCTGGTGCGCCGTCGTCGGCATGCTGGCGGTGGGCTTCGCGCTGGCGTTCGCCGCCGTGGGCGGCCCACGCCTGGCAGGGGCGGCGCCGGGCCTGCAACTCCTGTACATCCTCCCGTCGTTCCCCCCGTACGCGCCCGGCACGCTCGCCGAGCGCCTGATCGGGACCAGCACCGGACTGGCCCTCTTCATCGTCGCCGAGGCGCTGATCCTTCCCGAGCCCAACCCGCCGTCGTACCGGGAACGGGCCGCTCACGCGGTGCGAACGGCCGCGCACTGCGCGGCCCTCCTGGCGGCGCCGCCGTACGCCCTGACCGGCCCGGACATCCGGGCGGCCGGGGAGGCCGGCCGGTCCCTGCGGTTCCTGACCGTGCCGGAGGCGGAACGCCCGGCCGGGCCGGGCGTGCGTGACCGCGCCCTCTCCCACACCGGTCTGGCCACGCGCACCCTCCTCAGCCGCCTGGCGCAACTGCCCGTCCCGCCGGGCGGGCAGCCGGGCCCCGAGGTGACCGCCGTGCTGCAGGCCGTCGTCCGGCTGGCCACGGCGACCGCGGACTGCCTGGGGACCGGGCCGTCGCCGTCAGCCCCCTACGAGGACCTGGTCGGAGCACGCGAGCACCTGTCGGCCGTGTCCGCGGGCCCGGTCCCCGCCGGGGACGCGACGCCCGCAACCGCCGGCGCGCCCCACTTCCCGCCCGCCGTACTGCGCCGGGACGCCGCCGTGCTGGAGATCGCCGACGCCGCGCTGACGATGGCCACGGCGGCCGATGTCGCCGTACGCGGCAGGCATGCCGCGGTCCAGGCCGCGCAAGGCCGCTTCTGGTACGCCAGGACCTGGGCGCCGGTCCTGTGGTGGCACCGGCTGCGCGGGCATGCCGGGCGCCGGTCCGTGTTCTTCCAGAACGCGGTCCGCATCGCCCTGGCCCTGACCGCGGCCCGGCTCGTGGCCGGGGTGGACACGCTGCCCCATGGATTCTGGGCCATGCTGGCGACGCTCACCCTGACCCGGACCACCATGGACGAGACCTGGCACACCATCCGTCTGGCGCTCGCGGGCACCCTGGCCGGGGCCCTCGTCACCGCCGGGGTACTGAGCCTGGCCGGGAGCAATACGGCCGTCTACGCCGTCGTACTGCCGGTGTGGATGCTGTTCGCCTTCACGGTGGGGCCGGTCAAGGGAGTCGGCTGGGCACAGGGCCTGTTCGCCGTGCTCGTGGCCCTGGTCTTCGCCCAGCTCTCCCCGCCGACCTGGCGCCTGGCGGAGGCCAGGGTGCTGGACGTCCTGGTCGGCAGCGCGATCGGCGTGGTCTTCGGGCTGCTGGCCTGGCCGCGGGGCGCCCATGACGAACTGCGCCACGCGGCCGCGGAACTCCTGCGCAGGGCAGCCGAGATCGTGGTGGCGACCGGCGCTTCGGTGGCGGCCGGCGACGCGGTGGCCGCGCCGTCCGGGGGGTCCGGACACCGGTCGCTGCACAGCGCGGTCGTCCTCGCCGAGTCCGCGTACGCGCAGTTCCAGAGCGAGCCGACCCCGTTCGGCGGCGCGGCGCGCCGGCCCGCCGCGCGCAGCGTGGACTGGCAGGCCACGCTGATGGCCGGCCACCACACCCTGTGGGGCTCCCAACGACTGCTGGAGCCGCCGCTGGCCGGCCTCGACCCCGTGGTGGCCGATTCCGTCAGCGGGCTGGGGGACCGGGTGGCCGGGCGGATGCTGCTGATCTCGGCGGCCCTGGATCCCGGAGCGGACACCCCGACCGGGCGGTTCGCGCTGTTCGATCCGCGGCTGGTCGGGTCCGTGACCGAGCCGCCCGGCGCGCCGTGCGCGTACTACGCGACCGTGTCGTGGCTCGACTCGCTGATGACCGACCTGACACGGATCGCACGCGGCAGCCCGGAACCCGGGCAGGGCCCCGACGCGCCGTGACCGTGCCGCCGGATCCGGCCGCGGCCGACGGCGGCGCCGTTTGGCCCGTGTCAACGGCGGGGACCCGGAGCGACATGTTCACAACCATCGCGCGCGGCTGTGCCGCCGGGGCCGCCGGCACGACCGCGTTGAACGCCGTGAGCTGCCTGGACATGGCGCTGCGCGGCCGGCCTTCGAGCAGCACTCCGGAGGCCGTCGTGGAGAAGATCACCACGCGGGCGGGACACCCGGTGCCCGACGGGGAGGGACGGGACAACCGGCTCTCCGGCCTGGGGGCGCTGTCGGGCATCGCCGTCGGCGTCGGGACGGGCGCCCTCGCGTCGCTGCTCCACCGCGCCGGTCTGCGGCCGCAGACCTGGCTCGGCGCCGTGCTGACCGGGGCCCTGGCGATGACGCTGACGGACGCGCCGATAGCCGGCCTGGACATCAGCGACCCGCGCACATGGTCGCCCGCCGACTGGACCTCGGACGCGATCCCGCACCTCGCCTACGGCCTGGTCACCTACGGAGTCATCGCGGCCGCGTGAGGATGCGTCGCAGCCAGCGGGTACGGGCCTCACGGGCGTCCCGGCTGAGCGCCGCCCGTGGCGCCAAGGTGTCGAAGCCGTGGAAGGCGCCGGGCCAGACGTGCAGTTCGGCCTGGCCTCCGGCCCGCCAGAGCGCCTGCGCGTAGGCCACGGCCTCGTCCCGCAAGGTCTCCGCCGACCCGACCTCGACATAGGCCGGAGGCAGCTCGGCCAGATCGGTCGCTCGGGCAGGAGCCGCGTACGGCGGCACGTCAGCGGCGCCGTACCCTTCGCCCAGCACGGCCTGCCACGCGGTCGCGTTGGAGGTCCGGTCCCAGGTGTCGAGGCCGGCCATCTGATGGGTGGAGAAGGTGTGGTTGCGGTCGTCGAGCATCGGGCACAGGAGCAGTTGCCCGATCGGGCCGGGCCCGCCCCGGTCACGCGTGAGCAGGGCGAGTGCCGCGGCGAGCCCGCCGCCGGCGCTCTTTCCCCCGACCACGACACGGCCGGCGTCGATACCCAGCTCCGCCGCGTGCGCGGCCACCCAGACGAGCCCCGCGTAACAGTCCTCAACCGCCGCGGGAAACCGCGCCTCGGGTGCCAGCCGGTACTCGACGGAGACGACGGCCACCTCCAGGGTGGCGGACCACTCGCGAAGGAGCCGCGGAAGCACGGACCACGCATTGCCCGAGATCATTCCGCCGCCGTGCATGTAGTACAGCAGGGGCAGCGGCCCGGCGTTCCCGGCGGGGCGTGCGCTCACGAGCGTGACGTCCGGGCCGCCCGGCGGCCCCGGCACCCGCAGCTCCTCCACCTCGAAGCGGCCGTCGGCCCGGAGCTCCCCGACCGTCGGCCGGGGACGCGAGGAAGCATCCCGCTCCTGCCGGGCCGTCAGGTTCTCCGGGGTGTACGGCTCCCTCGCCGCGGCTGCCGAACCGGCCAGTGCCCGGGCCAGTTCGGGGTCGAACGGGGGCGCGTCCCAGGCCTTCGGGACGGGGCCGGGCCCGCAGGGCATGTCATCGCCGACGTCCATGGGCTCAGTCAATCACCCAC
The DNA here is from genome assembly GCF_053611725.1 of Streptomyces sp. NPDC054783. Taxonomy (NCBI): domain Bacteria; kingdom Bacillati; phylum Actinomycetota; class Actinomycetes; order Kitasatosporales; family Streptomycetaceae; genus Streptomyces; species Streptomyces sp. NPDC054783. The sequence continues at coordinate 29,815 of NZ_JBSHAY010000042.1, forward strand.
GGGGCATGGGCCGTCGGGCGGGCCGCACGACGGCTCATCCGAGTTCCCTGGGCCCGTACAGCGCACTGCCGGTGCCGGTGGCGAGCGCCCAGTAGCGGTCGCCGTAGGACCAATGCCACCATTCGGTGGGGTAGTTGACCAGGCCGACGGCACCCAGCGCCGCACCGAGCACGCGCCGGTTGGCCCGCGCCTCGGGGCCTGTCGTGACGGCATCCGTGTAACAAGCGCCGTCACTCTCCTCCGGGTTGGCGTTCACCCGCGTGCCCATGTCGAGTTCGCGTCCCTCGGCGTCGACGAGCGTGAGGTCCACCGCGGCGCCGGCGCTGTGCGGCGCGATCTCCGGCGGCGACACATACCGACTCGCGGCCTCGCGCACCCGCTCCGGCGACCAGTCCGGATGAGCGGCCCGCAGCGTGCCGGCGTACCCCTCGAAGTACTGGCGCTGCAGCGAGGGCGGACGGTAGCCCTCGACGAACAGCAGGCGCAGGCCGTCCGGGAGGAGTTGCTGAGCCCTGAGCAGCCGGATCAGAACCCCTTCTCGCAGGTGAGCGAACGCCCCTGACGGTTTCGCCCTGCGCGCGTCCACGGCGAGGGAATCCCGCAGCCGGACGTCGACGAGCGGTTCGCCGCAGTCGGTGACGGGGACGGCCGCGACCCTTGGATCCGCCATCAGCACGATCTCGTTCATGCACTGAATCCTCCCCGGCTCTCCGTTCGACAGGGGTCGTTGTCCCGGCCTTGGCCCGAAGCCGTTGGTCCTGGTAGTCATGACATGTGCGATTCGAGAGTGTTCCCATGCCGGCGGCGGTCGAGGCACGGCCCCGTGACGTCCGTGGGTATCCGGTGCCGGCGATCACCCCCTGGGAGGGGGACGAGCCCCAGTTCGCGCTGACCGACTACGAACGCAGCGCCGCATGTGCGCAGAAGCGTCTCTGCTCGGTGTGCGACCAGGCCATGCCGCAGGGACCGGTGTGGCGTGTGGTGGGGGCCGCGGAGAGCGCGGCGATCGGGGAGGCGCTGGCCGCCGGGCGGCCCTATCGCAATCTCGCGCCGACCCTCGAAGGGCCGGGCCACCGTGCGTGCATGCTGTACGCCTCGATGGTGTGCCCCTATCTCGCCCGGCCCAACGCCCGGCGCGGCATGACGGCGGCGGAGCCGGACGACATGACCTCGCATGTGGTGCGCGGCGCCGTCCGGGGCGCGCTGGGTGCGGTGGTGGGATTCGCGGAGTACGAGTACGCCGTCACCGCCAGCCGGGTGCTCTTCCGGTTCCTCGACGTCGTCGAGTTCCTGCCGCACGACACCGCCGAGGCGCACCTGGACGAACTGCGGGCCGAGCTCGCCCGGATGACGAAGTGACCCGCACTTCGCACCCCGGACGCGCCCGGCCCGTTGCGTCGGCCGACCTCAGGGGCGGTACGCCGCCAGGCCGACCGTCGAGGTGACCTTCGTCGGATGACCCGTGCCGTCGGCCGGCAGGGTCACCGTGCCGGACGGGGTGCGCACCGCGAGGGTCTTGCCGTCGGGGGACCAGGCCGGCTCGGTGTAGTCGGTCGTGGCGTGCGGGGTGAGGTCCGTGACGTGCCCGCTGTGCGCGAAGTTCTCCACGAGGACGTGGTCGTGGCCCGCGACCGAGCGCACGAAGACGACCTCCTCCTCGTTCGGGGACAGGGCCGGCTGGGAGCCCTGGGTGACCTTGCCGCCCTGCTGGCGCAGGTAGTCGTCGCGGATGTAGACCTCGCCGTCGTGGTCGTTGGCGTACACCGAGGTGCCGTAGTGGCCGGCCGCGTTCGGCCAGACGTTGCCGGTCTGCGGCAGTGCCCCGCCCGGACCGGGCTCGCCGTACAGGGACAGCGTCTTGGGCGTGCCGTTGACGGCCTTGGCGGAGATGTACTTCAGCCGGGACACACCGCCCGCGCGTGCCGCGAAGATGAGGTTGTCCTTGGCGGGGATGTTGTACCGGGTGTCCTTCGCGGTCACCTGCCAGGTCGGGTGGGACCAGTTCTGGTTCCCGGGGTTCTTGGCGACGACCGCACGCCCGCTGCCGTCGGGGTTGGCGATGTCCAGGTTTCCGGAGCCGTCGACGAAGGCCGCCTTGGCGCCGTTCGGCGACCAGGCGAGGTCCCGGACGGGCACTCCGAAGTTCACCTTGTGGCCGTTGATCAGCACGTACTTGGTGCCGTTGCTGATGGTCAGGGTCCCGTGCGAGGCGTCGGCGGCGGCCGAGGCGGCGCCGGAGGCGCCCAGCAGCGCCGTGCCGGTGACGGCCGCGGCCACGGCGATGGCGGCCGCCATGGTGCGGGTACGCATGGTCATGTCTCAATTCCCCCAGGAACATGGACTGGTCAGGTCGTTCGGTGAAGCCGAGCCTGGCAGGGCCTGATATTGGAACTGTCAGTTCAGTGTCACAGGGGCGTAACACAGCCTGGTGAAGGGGCGGTGTCCGGCTGGTCCGGGCCCGGATCCGGAGTATTCGCTCAGGGCCTGGACGCCGACAAGTCCAGCTCATTCGCGATCGCATCCCGCAGGGCGTCGTGCTGCGGACCGAGTCCGAGCCGTTCGTCCCGCCAGCGGTCCGGCGGATACAGCCATACGGGCTTGCCCACCAACTCGGGGGACTCCCACTCGAATCGGGGCCAGACATGGGCGTGCAGGAACGGGTCCGTGTTGCCGAGGATCTCCAGGTTCACCCTGCGGAAGGCGGGATCCAGCCGCCGGCAGGCCCGCTCCACGGCCTCACCGAGCCGGTCCATGTCGGACAGGAACGCCAGCCGCTTGGTCCTCGGCAGGTCGGACAGCCGCTGAACACCCGGCTCGTCCACGAGCAGGACCGAGTAGCCCGGCAGGAACTGCACGTCGCCGATCACCGCGAACCCCGCCTGGAGCCGCCGTAGCACCGTGGGGTTCTCGCCCCGCAGAGCAGCCCCGATCCGGTCCGTCCGCCAGTCGTCACTCATCGCCCCAACCTATCGCCTGCCCGTACAGGCAAGGCTGTGAGCTGTGCCATTGCTCAGAGTGCCGACAGATCGACGGCCCGGTCGACGTCCTGCGGCCGCAGGACGCGCAGGATGCCCTCCAGCAGGTAGTAGTCGGCGTAGGGGAGGGAGATCTCGATGCCGTCCTCGGCCGGCCGGTTGCGGGTGCAGCGGGCGACGATCGCCTCCGCGCGGGTGGAGTTCCGCGTCAGGCAGGTCTCCGACAGCGCCGTGAGGATCCGCAGGGCGACCTGCCGGTACTCGCGCCGGTCGGTCGCGGCGGACAGGTCGAGCAGTCCGCACGCCATGACCGCGCCTGCTGACGCGTCCTTGATGTCGTACGGGGCTTGCGGTGCACGGTAGTCCCACACCGGTATGTGATCCGGACTCAGCGCTCCCACCGCGTAGTCGGCGAGTCTGCGTGCCGTGGAGAGGAACTGCCGATCGCCCGTACGGCGGTACATCGTGGTGAACCCGTAGACGCCCCAGGCCTGCCCACGGGACCAGCAGGAGCTCGGGCTGTAGCCCTGGACCGTGTTCGGGCCGATCGGCACCCCGGTGTCGGGGTCGAAGTCGAAGACGTGCGGGGTCGAGCCGTCCGGCCGGGGAAAGACCCGTTGTGCCGTCCTGGCATGCTCGACGGCGATCCGCAGGTACTTCTCGTCGCCCGTCTGCCGGCCGGCAAAGGCCAGCAGGTCGAGGTTCATGATCGTGTCCATGATGACCCGGCCCGCGTTCTTCGGGTCGTCCAGCGCCCCCCAGGCCCGGATGAAGTGGCCGCGCGGGTTGTAGCGCTGGATGAGTGAGTCGGCCGCCTCGATCGCGCCCGCGCGCCAATTGTCGTCGCCCGTCAGGCGCCAGGCGGTGACCCAGGACGGATAGAAGAGGAAGCCGAGGTCGTGGGTGGTGGTGTCGTGCCGGCGTGGAGCCAGTTCGCGGGCCGAGTCGAGCGCCAGCGTGCGGAACACGTCGTCTCCGCTGTGGAGATACGCCATCCACAGCGTCCCCGGCCAGAACCCGCCGACCCAGTCGCCGTTCTGGGAGTAGGTCCACTTCTCGAACTTCGTGCCGACGGGAAACCCGGTCACCCCCGGCGCGACAGCGTGCAGTTTCTCCACGGCGTAGTCGGCCGCCGCGCGCAGCGCTCGCTCGGCCGGGTTCGAGCCCTGGTCGCCGAACCCCTCCGCGGCCTGCGCGGGCGAGACGGCGGTCGCCGTGGCTCCGGCTGCCACGGCGAGCACGGTACGTCGGGACACGCTCATGGACGGGCCTCCAAGTAGGCGGAACGACACGGGCGTTGAGGGAGTCTGGCACGGCGGCGGCCCTTCCGTGCACCAATATGCGCAGAGTTCATGTACATGAATCACTCGCGGTGGCCGGGAATCCCGCATGTGTGCGGCGTAGGACTCGGGCGCCGGTACCGTGCGGAGTGATCCGCTCATCCGGCCGGTATGTCCGGCGATCCCGGGACGGTCGGGCGGGTCGAACCGAATTCCCATCCGGAAGGTGACCGCCGATGACCCAGTCCGTCATACCCGCCCCCAACGCGAGCGCGTCGGGCGCCCCGGTCCTCGCCGAGGTCGTCCGCTCCGGATTCGTCGAGGGGCGGCACCGGGGCGGCGTGGTGCTGCTCGCCGCGGACGGCTCGGTGGAGTGGGCGACCGGCGACGTGACGTCCCCCGTCTTTCCGCGCTCCGCCAACAAGCCGATGCAGGCGGCGGGCGTGCTGCGGGCCGGACTCGACCTCGGGGGAGAACGGCTGGCCCTGGCCGCCGCGAGCCACTCGGGTGAGCCGTTCCACCGCGACCTGGTGCGCGCGATGCTCGACGAGCACGGGCTGACCCCGGAGCACCTTCGGTGCCCGCCCGCCCTCCCGCTGGACCAGGAGGAGCAGGAGGCCTACCTCGCGGCCGGCGGCCGGCGCGACCGCGTGGCCATGAACTGCTCCGGCAAGCACACGGCGATGCTGGCGGCCGCCGCGCTCCGGGACTGGCCGTTGGAGTCCTACCTCGACCCGGACCATCCGCTCCAGCGCGTCATCCGTACGGCCGTGGAGGAGGCGGCCGGCGAACCGGTGGCCGCGGTCGGCGTGGACGGCTGCGGGGCGCCCCTGATGGCGATCGGCCTGACCGGCCTCGCCCGTGCCCTCCGCTCCTTCGTCCTCGCCGCACCCGGCACACCCGAACGGCGGGTCGCCGACGCCATGCGCGCCCATCCCGAGTACGTCGCCGGCACCCGACGCCACGACACCTGGCTCATGAAGGACATACCGGGCGCCCTGTCGAAGGTCGGCGCGGAAGCCGTACAGGCCCTTGCCCTGCCCGACGGCCGTGCCCTGGCCCTCAAGGTCGAGGACGGCGGAGTCCGGGCCCTCGGCCCCGTCCTGGCCCGTGCGTTGAACCTGATGGGGGTGACGGCGCCCGTCGTGGACCGCATCGGCCGCACGCCGGTGCTGGGCGGCGGGCAGGAGGTCGGGGAAGTGCGCGTGGCGTTCTGACGCGGTGCCCGGCGGTGTTGGGTAACGTTCGGTCAGGTTCCTTACATAGTCCCGTATTGAGGAGGATGTCCGGTTATCTGTGGGGTGTGCGACGGTTGACTTCCGTTCCATGAGCGTTCAACTCGCGATTGCTGTGAGTGTGATGTGCCCTCCTTAGGGTCCTTGAGGCTTTCGAAAGAAGGGGCTCATGGACTCACTCCGCGCGATCCGGGCTCGCGGGATCAGCAAGTGTTTCGGTGATGTCGTCGCGCTCGACGGCATCGATCTGGATGTGGCGCAGGGGCAGATCCACGGCCTGGTCGGCCCGAACGGCGCCGGGAAGACGACCCTGCTCGGGCTCCTGCTCGGCCTGGCCGTGGCCGACAGCGGCCGTCTCGAGATCCTCGGTACGCCGGTGGGCAGGACGTTCGCCGCTCCCGACGGAGTCGCCGGGTTCGTGGACGGACCCGGGCTCTACCCCTCGCTCACCGCCAGGCAGAACCTGGCCGCGCTGGCCGCCCTCCGCGGTCGCGACGCCCGTACGGCGGGCATCGACGAGGTGCTCGACCAGGTCGGACTCACCGATGTCGCCGACGACCGGACCCGCGGCTTCTCCCTGGGCATGCGCCAGCGGCTCGGCCTCGCCGCCGCCCTGCTGACCAGGCCCCGGCTGCTCGTGCTCGACGAGCCGTCCAACGGCCTCGATCCGGCCGGCAAGAAGCACGTGCACGGTGTCCTGACCCGGCTCACGGCCGAGGGGACGAGTGTCGTGCTGTCGAGCCACCGCATGGACGACCTGGAGGCACTGTGTTCCGAGGTCACCATCCTCGCCACGGGACGGGTCGTCTTCTCCGGTCCGTTGAGCAAGCTGGCCGCCGAGAACCGTGAACTGGACTACCGGCTGCTCACCTCCGACCCGCAGACCGCCCGCCGGCTGGCCGCCGGCGCGCTGGGGGTCCACGTCGTCGACGACGCCGTAGGACGTCAGGGCGCCGAGGTGCTCGTCGTACGCGCCCTGGTGCCGGCCCTCGACGAACTGGTGGCGCGGCTCGTGCAGTCGGGCATCGCGCTGCGCGAACTCGCCCCCGTGGTGTCGCCGCTCGAGGCCGCGTTCCTGGCCCTGACCGAGCAGCAACAGCAAGCCGGCACGCCGCCGCAGGAGGCCGGGCCCCAGGCGCAGGAGACCGGAGCCCAGCGCAAGGACGCCGAAGCCCGGCAGGAGACCGAAGCCCAGCCGCAGGAGGCCGGCCGATGACCGCGACCGCGACCGTCGTCGCCCCCGAACCCGCCACCGGCGCCGGCCGCGTCTCGGTGGCCCGCGGCTACCGCTTCGAACTCGTCAAGCTCGTCTCGCAATGGCGCATCCGCCTGCTGGTGCTCGCCTGCTGGATCGCACCGGGGCTCTTCGTCGCAGGGGTGAGCCAGCAGAGCACGCTCCCCGCCGACACGCTCTTCGGGCGTTGGATGCTCGCCACCGGCTGGGCCGGTCCCCTGGTGATCCTCGGCTTCTCGGGCACCTGGGCGCTCCCGCTGCTGACCTCCGTGGTGGCCGGCGACGTGTTCGCCTCCGAGGACCGGCTCGGCACCTGGCGTCACCTGCTCGTGGCCGTCCGCTCGCCTCGCCGGATCTTCGCGGCCAAGGCACTGGCGAGTCTCACCGTGATCCTGCTGCTCGTGGTCGGGCTGGCCGCCTCCAGCACGGTCGGCGGGCTCGCGGCGGTCGGCAACCATCCGCTGGTCGGCCTCGACGGCCATCTGCTGGCCCCGGGGGACGCGGCCGGCCAGGTGCTGCTCGCCTGGGCGTGCGTCCTCGCCCCGACGCTGGCCCTCGTCGGGATCGGCCTGCTCGGCTCGGTCGTACTGGGCCGGTCCCCGATGGGACTGCTGCTCCCGGCCGTCGTCGCGCTGGCGATGCAGCTGGCTCAGATGCTGCCGCTGCCCGTCGCCGTACGACTCGCCCTGCCCAGCTGGGCGTTCATCTCCTGGAACGGACTGTTCACCAGTCCGGCACAGCTCGGTCCGCTCGTGATCGGCATCGTTGTCAGCCTGGTGTGGGCGGTGACGGCGACAGCGCTGGCCCATCTGCTCTTCCTGTGCCGCGACTTCACCAACCTGACCGACGTCGGCTCGGGGCGCCGTGCGGTCGCCGTCGGCCTCCTGCCGCTCGTCGGACTGGCCGGCGTGACCGTCGCCGTCGTCGCCTCGGTGACCGGGACGACGGGTTCCGGGATCTCGCAGGACAAGGTGCAGCGCTCTCTCGCCACGGAGTTCGCCCACCTGTATCGCATGCAGACCAGGCAGCTCAACCGCCCTGCCGTCGACGAAGCGCAGTTGAAGGCCACGGCGACGTGCAACAAGGGCAGCGTCAGGGTCGCCGCCGAAGGCCCCGGCAACGACTGGCGCTGCGTCGTGTCCTGGCATCTCCCCGACGTCGAGGCCACCGGGACGGCCGTTTACCAGCTCGACGTCACCTCTGACGGGCGGTTCGTGGCCGACGGCGACGGACCGAAGGAAGTGAACGGCTACTTCCTGGTGCGGACCCCGACCGGGGACGCACCGAACCCTCTTTGGCAGTTCGACGGCAACGTCGTACTTCTCAGCACCTCGAAGGGATGACTCCATGCAGGTAACCCGCCACCGCCGGGCTGTGGAGACGGAGTTCCTCGGTAGACGCCTCGGGCGCCGGACCAGCCTCACGGCGATCGCCACAGCGGTGGTCCTCGCCACCACCGCCGGCATCGGTTACGCCCAGACCCACCAGTTCGGCACCGACCAGGTCGGCCAGACGACCGACCGGGGCCAGGTCATCTCCAGCGACCAGTACCTCGCCCCGTACGGCGAACGCCTCGTCATCAACAACGGCAAGATCATGTCGTCCTCGCCCAGCCCGGACGGCACCCACCTCGCGGCCTCGGTCACCGACGGCGGCAGCGCGCTGGCCATCGTCGACGTGAAGAACTGGAAGGTTCAGCAGGTCGTCGGCACCGCCGCCACGTCGACCCCGCGCCTGAGCAGCAACTCCGTGGGCCAGGAAGGCCCCACCTACTCGCCCGACGGCAAGCAGCTGTGGCTGGGCCAGACCGACGGCTACACCAGGTTCACGGTCAACCCGGACGGCACGGTCGCCGACCCGACGGCCGTGAAGATCCCGGCGGACGGGTCCAAGCACGCGCTGGTGGGCCAGGCGGTGTTCTCAGCCGATGGCTCCACCGTGTACTCGGCGGTCAACGGCCAGAACCGGGTGGTCGCTATCGACGCGGCGACCGGCGCCGTCAAGCAGAGCTGGAACGTGGGCAACGCGCCGCGCGACATGGTCGTGGTCGGCGGCAAGCTCTACGTCAGCAACGAGGGCGGCCGTCCGGCCCAGTCCGGCGACACCACCATGAACTCGTACGGCACCGAGGTGCCGGCCAACCCCAAGACGGGTGCCAGCACCACCGGCACGGTCAGCGTCATCGACCTGGCGAACCCGGCCGCGCCCCCGTCGAGCATCGACGTCGGCCTGCACCCGACCGCCCTGTACGCCAAGGGCAGCGCCCTGTTCGTCACCAACACGGCCAGCAACAATGTGTCGGTCATCGACACCGGCAAGAACAAGGTCGTGCAGACCATCGACACCCGGCCGTGGCCGGAGGCGTCCGTGGGCTACGAGCCCGACGCGGTGACGCTCACCGACGACGGCCGCCTGCTGGTGACCCTCGGCCGGGCCAACGCGGTCGCCGTGTACCGCTACCGGAGCCCGCTGGAGCCGGTGAGCTACGTCGGCCTGCTCCCGACGGACTACTTCCCCGCGGAGATCACCACCGTCGGCAACCAGGTGCTGGTCTCCAACACCCGTGGTATCGACGCCCGCCGCCCGAACAACCCCGCCGGGCACGGCACCCACGACACCACGTCGAGCGTGCAGCGGTTCACTCTGCCGGACGACAGCGTCATCAGGTCCGAGACGGCCAAGGTCTTCCAGCAGAACGGCTGGACCCCCGGCTCGGTCTCGCTGGCCAAGGGCGGGAGCAAGGCGTGGCCGGTGCCGGTCCCGCAGCGGCTCGGCGACCCTTCGACGATCAAGCACGTCTTCCTGATCGTCAAGGAGAACCGGACCTACGACCAGGTCTTCGGTGACATGCCGCAGGGCAACGGCGACCCGTCGGTGACGCAGTTCGGCGAGAACGTGACGCCGAACCAGCACGCCCTGGCCAAGCAGTTCGGCCTGTACGACAACACGTACGACATCGGCACGAACTCCGCCGAGGGTCACAACTGGCTGATGCAGGCCGACGACCCGGAGTACACCGAGTCCTCGGCCGGTGAGTACGCGCGCAGCTACGACACCGAGAACGACGTGCTCGGCCACCAGAAGTCCGGCTTCATCTGGACCGGTGCGCAGGCGGCCGGGAAGACCGTGCGGGACTTCGGCGAGTTCCAGTCGATCGAGAACAAGCCGGCCGGCGCGACCTGGCAGAACCTGTACTGCGACGCCAAGAACATGGACGCGACCGGCCAGCCCACCGCGTACCCCATACAGACGGGCTCGGCGATCCCGTCGCTCAACGCCGTCTCGGTGCCCGGATTCCCGCTGTTCGACCTCGACGTCCCGGACGTCTACAAGTACCAGATCTGGAAGCAGGACTTCGAGAAGAACGGTCCGGCCAACCTGAACATGTTCTGGCTCTCCAACGACCACACCGGTGGTCCGGCGAGCCCGGCGGCCGAGGTGGCGGACAACGACCTCGCGGTCGGCAAGATGGTCGACGAGATCTCCCACAGCAAGTACTGGAAGGACTCGGCGATCTTCGTCGTCGAGGACGACTCCCAGGCCGGCCTCGACCACGTCGACGGCCACCGTGCCCCGATCCAGATCATCAGCCCCTGGGCGCAGCACGGCACCGTCGACAACCGCTACTACTCGCAGATCACCATGATCCGCACCATCGAGCAGATCCTCGGGATCCACCCGATGAACCAGAAGGACAGCGCGGCCAGCCCGATGCGCGGGGCGTTCACCCGGCGCCCGGACTACACGCCGTTCAAGGCGGTGCCCAACCGGACCTCGCTGACCGACGGCCTGAAGACCCCGCCCTCCTGCGGCGTCGACACCCCGGCGGCGCAGGACCCGAAGGCGGCGGCCGTCCCGGCGGCCAACGTCCCGGCGGACATGCGGACGCTCGCCGCCGAGTGGGACAGCTGGAAGTCGAAGCAGCGGCTGACCGGGACGCACGCCGTGCCCGACTACGCCAACCCCGCGCAGATGAACCACTTCACGTGGTACCAGACGCACAACTGGAAGACGCCGTACCCCGGTGAGAAGAAGATCTACGCACCGAACGATGTGCCGGGTGCCTACCTCCCGTCGTCGGAGTCCGACGGCTGACGCGGGCTGACCCGTCGAGGACCCCTGGCCGGCCGCACGCCCGCCAGGGGTCCTCGCCGTTCCCGCGTCCTGGGCTCTCAAGCCACGGTTCCGCGTGCTGAGCCGGTCCGGCACCGCGTGCGCCGGGGAAGGCCGTACGGATGCTTCGGGAGGCGGGGTCCGGGAGCGTCGACGTCATGTTCGTGGAGGGCGACCCGTTCAACGTCCCATATGTGGCGATCAGGCGCTGACCAGCGGACTCGCGTCCCCGACGCCGACGTGCGGGCTGTGTTGGGCGGGTGAAGACTGGAGACTGAAGACGGAAAAGGTACTCGGTCATGAACTCCATCGACGCAACGGCTGCCGGCAGTCTGCGCGAGGCACTGCGGGGATCCGTCATCACACCGCAGGGCCCCGGCTACGACGCGGCCCGCAGCATCTACAACGCCATGATCGACCGGCGGCCGGCCGCCTTCGCCCAGTGCGTGGACGTGGCGGACGTGCGGGCGGTGATCTCCTTCGCCCGGGACACCGGCGTCGAGCTCGCGGTGCGCGGCGGCGGCCACAGCGGCCCGGGTCTGTGCCTGGTCGACGACGGACTCGTCCTCGACCTGTCCCCGATGCGCTGGGTCAGGGTGGACCCGGAGGCGGACACCGCCCAGGTGGGCGGCGGCAGCCTGCTCGGTGATCTCGACCATGCGACACACGCCTTCGCGCGCGCCGTGCCCGCCGGGATCATGTCGACCACGGGTGTCGGCGGTCTCACCCTGGGCGGCGGCCACGGCCACCTCAGCCGCAGGTACGGCCTGACGATCGACAGCCTGCTGTCGGCCGACGTCGTCCTCGCCGACGGCAGCTATGTCACCGCGTCCCCGGAGAATCACCCGGAGCTGTTCTGGGCGCTGCGGGGCGGAGGCGGCAACTTCGGCGTGGTGACGTCGTTCACCTTCCGGCTGCACCAGGCAGGCACCGTCGGGGTGGCCGTGACGGTGTGGCCGGTAGCCCGGACCCCCGAAGTGCTGCGCTGGTACCGGGAGTTCCTGCCCGCCGCGCCGGACGAGCTCAGCGGGTTCTTCCTCCTCCTCGTCGTACCGCCCGGCCCGCCCTTCCCCGAGCCGATCCACGGGCAGAAGATGTGCGGGGTCGTGTGGTGCTACACGGGCGATCTCTCCGACGAACACCTGAAGGAGGTGTTCGCCGCGGTGAACGAGCCGGCGCCGCCGGCCTTCCATTTCGCCACCCCGATGCCGTACCCCGTCCTGCAGGCCATGTTCGACGAGCTGATCCCCAAGGGACTGCAGTGGTACTGGCGCGGCGACCTCTTCGACCGACTCTCCGACGCCGCGATCGACGTGCACCACAAGTACGGGGAGAACCTCCCGACCGGCCTGTCGACCATGCACCTGTACCCGGTGGACGGGGCGGCCCACCAGGCCGGCGCCGACGACACGGCCTGGGCCTACCGGGACGCCGTGTGGTCCGGCATCATCGCCGGCATCGACCCGGACCCCGCCAACGCCGAGGCGATCCGGCAGTGGTGCGTCGACTACTGGACCGACCTGCACCCGCACTCCATGGGCGGCTCCTACGTCAACTTCATCGGCCCCGGGGAGAGCCAGGAACGGGTGCGGACCACCTACCGCGGCCACTACGACCGCCTGGCCGCGGCCAAGCGCGCCTACGACCCGGACAACCTGTTCCACGTCAACCAGAACATCCCGCCGGCCCCGGACTGACGGGCGCGCCTGCCTTGAGCCGCGTCAGCGGCCGGCGTTGTGTTCGCTGATCCAGCGGGCGGCCAGCAGACCCGAGCCGGCGGTGAGCACGGCGGCGGCGATGACCGTGGCGTTCAGGCCGAGTGCGTCGGCGAGGATGCCCGCGACGAGGGCGCCCACGGCGTAGCCGATGTCGCGCCAGAAGCGGTAGGTGCCCAGCGCGCCCGTCCGCCAGGCGGGGTGCGCGTGGTCGGAGACCGACGCGATCAGGGCCGGGTAGACCATGGCGGTGCCGAGCCCGAGGGCGACGGAGGAGAGGAGGCCCGCCAGGAGAGGGGTGTCCAGCAGGGCGAGGGCGAGGACGAATCCGGCGGCCTGGACGAGCATGCCGACGACGATCAGCGGCTTGCGGCCGATCCGGTCGGAGAGGTGGCCGGTGGGGATCTGGCCGAGGCCCCAGAGGATGGGGTACAGGCCCTTGATGAGTCCGACGGCGGCGAGGCCGAGACCGTGGTCGGTGAACAGCAGGGGGAAGACGCCCCAGGTGAGGCCGTCGTTGAGGTTGTTGACCAGGCCGGCCTGGCTGGCGCCGCGCAGGGACCGGTGGTGCCAGGACGTCCGGGCGAAGGTGGCTCCCAGGGCGCTGCTCTCGCCGGCTGCCAGTGGCTTGGTGTGCTGGGAGAGTTCGAGGGCGACGTGCGCGGCGGTGTCCCGGACGATCAGGGCGAGGCCGAGCCCGGCGGCGACGAAGACGACACCGATGAGTTCCGGCACCGGACGCAGGCCGTACGCGGTGGCGAGGTAGCCGGTGACCAGGGCGGTGGTGCCGACGGCGGTGTAGCCGGCCGCCTCGTTCAGGCCGGTGGCCAGTCCTCGCCGGGCGGGACCGACGAGGTCGATCTTCATGTTGACGGTCATCGACCAGGTCAGGCCCTGGTTGAGGCCGAGCAGTACGTTCGCGGCGACGATCCAGCCCCATGACGGTGCCCAGGCGAGGGCGAACGGTACGGGGACGCCGATGAGCCAGCCCGTCACCAGGAGCTGCTTGCGGCGGAAGCGGGCCGTGAGCGCGCCGGCGGCGAGGTTGGTGAGGGCCTTGGTCAGGCCGAAGGCGATGATGAAGGAGAAGACGGCCAGGTCATCGGTCAGGCCGAAGGTGCGGGCGCCGATGAGCGGGACGGTCGTGCGTTCCAGCCCGACCAGGCCGCCCACGCAGACGTTGACGACGACGAGCAGCGTGAACTGCGGCCAGTTCTCGCGCAGTCCCAGCCGAACAGGCCCTGCTGCCGACTCGGTGGTCGTGCTCATCCGGCGCCGCCCTCGGTGAGGCGGCGGCCGTGGGCGGCGGCATAGTCGCCGGGACCGCCGTTCAGCACGGTCAGGCCGGTGTGGCCGGCGCGTTCCAGGACACTGGCAGCGGTCATGGCGCGCTCCCCGTGTCCGCAGCCCACCACCGCGCCCCCGGGGACCTCGGCGGCGTGGGCGGCGAGGACGCCGAGTTCGAGGTGGTGGGCGCCGGGGACGTGTCCGGCGGTGTACTCGGCCGTCTGCCGGACGTCGAGATATGGGGCCGCCGGCGCCCGGTCGGGGGTGACGAACGGGGTGGACGAGGTGGGGAGGCCGGTCTGCTGCCAGGCGGCGATGCCTCCCGAGAGACGGCCGGCGAGGCGCTCGTAACCGATCTTGTACGCCTGCCAGACGATCTCCGACAGATCCTGGTCCTCGCCGGTGACGAAGGCGATCAGGGCCTCGCCGGGCAGCAGCCAGCCCAGCCAGGTGGCGAATTGGGCGCGCAGCGGGATGGAGACGGACCCCGGTACGTGCGCGGCGGCGTAGCGCGCCGCGGGACGGACGTCGACGACCTGGCCGCCGTCGTCGAGCAGCGCCCCCACCTGCCCGGGCTCCAGGGCGGGCAGCGTCGGCGTGGTGGTCAGGACGGCCGGGCCGCGCCGGTTGACGGCCGCGAGCCGGTCGAAGTAGGCGGGGTAGCTGCCGAGGCTCGCGGTCAGCCGGGACACGAAGGTGTCCTCGTCGGGTGCGGCGAGCAGCGGGTTGGCCCGCTTCTCGGCGCCGATGGTGGTGGTGCGCTCCGTGCCGGGCGGGGCCGAGCAGAAGGAGCCGGCTCCGTGGGTGGGCCACACCGCGGTCTCGTCCGGCAGCCGGGTCAGCCTCCGCAGGGAGCGGTACTGCGCACGGGCCAGCTCCTCGGTGCGGTCGGCGCCGAGCAGGTCGGTGCGCGCGGCGGAGTTCACGATCAACGAGCCGCCGGTGAACACCCCGAGCGGGCGGCCGCCGTCCAGCAGCAGGAAGGACAGGTGCTCGTCGGTGTGCCCGGGGGTGGCCAGGGTGCGCAGGGTCAGCCCGCCCAGGTCGACCTCGTCGCCGTCCGCGAGGCCCCGGTGCGCGAAGGCGCGGCGGCCGGCGGCGGAGGCCAGCACGGTGGCGCCGTGGTCGTGGCCGAGCTGCACGGCACCGGAGAGGAAGTCGGCGTGCAGATGGGTGTCGGCGGCGAACGCGACACGCAGCCCGCGCCGGGTGGCGGCGGCGTGCAGGGCCCGCAGGTCGCGGCTCGCGTCCACGGCCAGGGCGCGGCCGTCGCCCAGGTCGACGAGGTAGGCGCTGTTGCCCAGCCCTGCGTCCACCAGCGGAATCAGATGGTCGTCGGCGAAGTCCACGGCGGTTCCTCCAGATCCGGGGCTCATATCGCCACCCCATCCTCTACGATATTCCATGGAAGTATGGAGGATGCAATGGCGGAGACCACGGCAACCGGCTCCAAGGCCCGGCTGTACGACGCGTTCGCGGCCAGCGGGAAGGCTCTGGCCAGCGGAAAACGCCTGGAACTGCTCGATCTGCTGGCCCAGGGCGAGCGAACGGTCGACGCCCTCGCGAAGGCGGCCGGGCTGAACCTGACGACCGCGTCGGCGCACCTGCAGACGCTCAAGCAGGCCGGATTCGTCGCCACCCGCCGGGAGGGCGTGCGCATCCACTACCGGCTCGCCGGCGACGACGTGGCCCGGCTTTTCGCCCTGCTGCGCAAGGTCGCCGACAACCACCAGGCCGCCGTGCCGGCCGCCCGCGACGCCTACCTCGGTGACGACGGCGCCGTGGAGGTCAGCCGCGAGGAGCTCCACGCCCGCGTCGCGGCGGGCGATGTGACGGTGCTCGATGTACGGCCGGCCGAGGAGTACCGGGCCGGGCACATCCCCGGCGCGATCTCCATCCCGGTCGGCGAACTGGCCGACCGCATCGACGAGTTGCCCGAGGACACCGAGATCGTCGTGTACTGCCGGGGCGAATACTGCGTCCTCGCCTACGACGCGGTCCGCCTCCTGACCGACCGCGGCCGACGCGCCATCCGCCTCAACGACGGCATGCTCGAGTGGCGCCTGGCCGACCTGCCCGTGGACGCTGCGTCCGGCGCACACGCGTGATGCGACCGGCGCTCGTGGCGGCGCGAGTCAGCTCGGGCTGAGGATCCGCCCTGTGCCACCGTGACCGGTATGTGCCACCGTGACACGCCGTCCGGTCGGGGACCGGGGGCTGCGGCCGGCGGACGGTCGGCTACGGCGTCTGCCGCTCGGCCGGGCCGATCCGGCGGCCCGTGAGGCTCGTGGGCCGGATCGACACCCACATCTCGCGACCACCGCTGGCCCATGGCGTGGTGTGGGCCTGCCGGGTGAGTCTGCGTACGGTGTCCGGGTCCGTCACGACGCTCGCCGGGCCGACGGCGAGGACGCTCCAGCCCTGGCTCAGGGCCTCGTCCACGTGATCCACCTCGAAGGCCACCTCCCGTTCGGCGGCCGCCGCGGCCACGGAATCGGGCGCGGTCCGGAAGACGATGGCGTCGTCGACCACGTCGTAGTTGACCGGGACGACGGCCGGGCGGCCGTCGGGCGTCGACACCGAGACGCGTCCCACGCCGTGCGTGGACAGCAGCGTGTGGCATTCCGCCGGGGTGAGGTCGCGCAGCTCGGCGTGGAGCAGTGCGTAGCCCTGACCGGGCGGGAGATCGATGCCCCCGCCGCGCAGAGCGGCGACCGTGGTGCCCAGCGCGTCGGCCAGCCTGACGAGCGTCGCCAGGGTCGGGTCGGCGGGCCGTTCCTCGAGATACGCCAGATAGTCGGGCGACATCCGGGCGCGGCCGGCCGTCTCCTCGCGGCTGAGGCCCTGCCTCCTGCGTTCGAGGGCCACGCGCCGGCCGATGTCACCGGGGTTGGCCGCCCCTTGCGGTGGGGCAGCGCGGGACACGGTGGTCACGTCGCCCGTGTCCTGTCGTGGCTCGCGCGCGGCCGCGGCCCGTTCGTGGTGCAGAGGACGGATGTGTGCGTCGGGTCCGGGGAACACCAGGGTCACTTCGTCCGTGTCCGACCAGTGCACGTCGTAGGGGGGTGTTCCGTCCGCGTGGTGGAGCCCCACGATCTCGCCGTCGCGCCTGGTGGCACCGGTCGCCGGACTCTCCACGATGAGCTGGTCGCCGAGGTGAGCTCGCATGGTCGCCGCCCTCTCCTCAGATTGGTGCTCTATCCAAACTCCCACGTGGGACACGTCGCCGCACGGGAGACGCGAGCCCCGTATCCCGCGAGATCCCACGAGTGATCAACTGATGCAGGTGCCGGCGCGGGGACGCCCGACGTCGTCCGTGCGAGGCTCGAAGACCGGGACCGGACTCCTGTGCTCGACGGTGCCGCCCAGGGTGTGCCGGGTTCACACGGGCCGTGCAGCGGGCCGGTGGGTGCTTTCACTGGGCGCCTGCACGGCCCGCATGTCACGTTCGGCGGCGCTGAGCAGCTGATGGGCGAGGTCGACCATGGCCCGGCCCGCCGCCAGTTCGTCGCCGATCTCCGGCACGTTCATGTCCGCCGGATGGCAGTGCGCGCTTCCGCGGGCGGAGAGAGCGGTGGTGCCGGTGTCCAGCACCACATGTGCCTTCGTCGTTCCGTCGTCGTCCTCGGAGAGGTCGAGGCGGACCCTCCACTGCGCCGTGTGCGACATGATGTTGCTCCTCGCCTCGGTCCCCTGCGACCGGTACGGCGTCCGGCCTCGGGCAAGCCGCTGGTCGGTCGCCCCTGTCCGTCCCACCATCGACCGGCGGCGGCCTCGGGTCACAGGGCCGAACGTCCCCGGGAGACCGGCGTCCGGCCCCCGGCGGACCGACCCGGCGCCCGCTCGGTCGCGTCCGCGTCGGCGGCGGCCGCAGTCGGCGGCGGCCGCCGTCGTCAGCGGTCATATCTGGGGAACGACCGCGACAGGGCACGGCGCGTGATGCAGTACCGCATGGTTGATCAGGCCCAGTTGCAGACCGGAATGCCCAAGTCGCCGAGGGGCGCCCACGACCAGCAGGTCCGCCCCTGTCGCGGCGTCCAGCAGCGCCCGGCGCGCCGGTCCCTCGACCACCTGCCGGCACACCGGGGTGTCGCGGTACCGTCCGGGCACGCCGCGCAGGGTGTCGTCGAGCACCTGAGCCGGCGGGCGTACGTGGGCGTCCAGGGGCCACGACGGGGCTTGAGGTGTCGTGCACGCACCCGGCGGTGCGCTCCAGGCATGCACGGCCACGAGGCGACAGTGGCGCACCTGGGCCTCTCGGCACGCGAACTCCACCGCTGTGCCGCTGCCGTGTTCGTCCTCGACTCCGACGACGACGCAGCCGAATCGGTCTCCCCGGTGCTCCTGTGCGCCGCGGACCACGACGACCGGGCAGTCGGCCCGCGCCGCCACGGCGAGGCCGACCGAGCCCAGGAGCATGCCGTCGAGGCCTCCGATACCCCGGGACCCCAGCACCAACGCGAAGGCATCGCGTCCCAGGTCGACCAGGGCGCAGGCCGCGTCCGCGTGGAGCACCTCGCTGGACAGCCGCACCGCGGGGGCACTCTTCCTGGCACGTGCCGAGGCAGCGCCGAGCACGCCGGCCGCGTCACGGTCCCCGGCCGCCGCATGCAGGAGATGCAGCGGCACGCCGTGCCGGACCGCCTCGGAGGCGCCCCAGTCGACCGCCTCCAGGCCGGCCTCGGATCCGTCGACGCCGACCACCAGGGGAATCGTCACCGCCCCCGTCTCCTCTCGTGCCGGACCCGGGCCGTCGGCCTCTCCGCCGGACGCACCAGGTCCCGCATGCGGGCGACGTCCGGACCGACCATCCGGCCGGCCCCGGTCACCGTCCCTTTCCAGCTTCTTACGGGGCTCAGGCCATCGCCATGCGACCCGTCGTCCACGACGGCTGCCGTGGCTCGCCCGCGAACCGGGGCCGCCGTGGGTGCGGGCACCGACCCGCTTCTGCACACAAGTCCTGCCTCGCAGGGCCCGGGGCGCCGGAGGAGAACGCGACGATCAGCGCGGTCCGGGCGGAGACGTCCTCCGGTCCGGCCCCGGCGCAGGAGGCGTACGAGGTGTTCGCGTGCGGCACCAGCACGGGCGCCCCGAAAGTCATGCGGGCTGCTCCGTCCTCGCCGCGGGGGCGGCCTCCGGGGTGGAGTCCTCCAGGGTGGAGATGTCGCCCTGGGGCAGGCCGAGTTCACGTGCCCGCAGCAGGCGGCGCATGACCTCGCCGCTGCGGGTGTGCGGCAGATGCTGGTCGAAGGCGATCTCGCAGGGCGCCACCGCCGGGCCCAGCCGTCGCCTGGCGAAGGCCAGCAGGTCCCGCCGGGTCGCGCTGCTCGCGTCGAAGCCCGCCCGCAGGGTGACAAACGCCTTGACGATGTTCCCGGCGACGGGGTCGGGCCGTCCGATCACCCCCGACTCCGCGACCGCCGGATGCTCCATCAGCGCGCTCTCGACCTCGAACGGCCCCACGAGGTGACCAGCCGACTGGATGACGTCGTCGGCGCGCCCGACGAACCAGTACCAGCCGTCGCGGTCGCGTCGCACCAGGTCGCCGGTGAGGTACCAGCCACCCGCGAAGGCCGCCGCACTACGCGGCTCGTCGTGCAGATAACCGCGGAACATGCTCGGCCGGCCGGCCCGGAGCGCCAACTCGCCCTCCACACCCGGCTCTTCCAGCACGGTGACGCGTCCGCCGGTGACCTCGGCCCGGTCGTCCGCCCCGCGCCGCAGCACCGCGGCCTCCACACCGGGCAGCGGGCGCCCCATCGACCCGGGGCGGATGTCGCAGCCGGCCAAGTTGGCGATCATGATGGCGCCGGTCTCGGTCTGCCACCAGTTGTCGTGCACCGGCAGTCCGAGCACGTCCCGTCCCCACGCCACAGCCTCCGGGGCGAGCGGCTCGCCGGTCGACGCGATGAACCGCAGCGCGCTCAGGTCGAAGGAGCGGGGCAGGTCGTGAGGCCCCGTCCTCGGTGTCGTCCGCATCAGCATGCGCAGGGCCGTCGGTGCCGTGTACCAGACGCTCACCCGCTGCTCGGCCAGGATGCGGTACCAGCGGCGGGCGTCGTAGTCGCCCTGGTCCACCACGACGCTCACGCCGTGCATGAGCGGTGCCACGATCCCGTAGGACATGCCGGTGACCCAGCCCGGGTGGGCGGTGCACCAGAACACGTCGTCCTGGTGGAGGTCGAGGGCGTACAGCGCGGACACGTAGTGGCCGACGGCCGCCTCGTGCACGTGCACCGCGCCCTTGGGGATGCCCGTCGTACCGCTTGTGAAGTGCAGCAGGGCCATGTCGTGCGGCGAGGTCGGCGGGATGGTGAAGCTGTCGGCGGCCTCGGCCGTCAGCGCGGCCAGGGGCACGGTGCCGGGCAGGTCGTCGGCGCCCTCGCCGACGATCAGCACATGGCGCAGGGCGGCGAGCCGGCGGCGTTGCCCGGCGATCTTCGCGCGGTACAGGTCCGCCGTGGTGACCAGCACCTGCGCGTCGCTCAACGTCACCCGCTGGAAGACCGGGTCCGGCCCGAAGGCGGAGAACAGCGGGCACAGGACACTGGTGTTCTTCAGCGTGCCGAGGACCACGGTGTACAGCTCGGGACAGGATCCCAGGAGCGTCACCACCCGGTCGCCGTAACCGATGCCGAGGCCGCGGAGGACGTTGGCGAACCGAGCCGTCGAACGGGCCAGCTCGCCGTAGGTCACACAGGTGACGGAGCCGTCCCGCCCGACACAGCGCAGCGCGACCGCCCTCGCACGGCCTGATGCAGCGTGCCGGTCGACGGCCTCGTGCGCGATGTTCAGTCCGCGCCCGCCGGGCAGCCCGTCCAGCATCGTCCGGGCCTCCGCCCAGGAGAAGCTCGCGCACTCCTTGTCGTAGTCGGCCGGACGGGGGGCGACTCGTGGCGGGACGTCCTTCCGGCTGCTCTCGCCTCGCATACCGGCCCCTCCTTCCCTCGGGCCTCCTTCGACCATCCGTCCTGGCGGTCCCGCCCGCACGGGGTCGAACGGCCCCCGCACGCCGCCGGACGGCTCGGGTTCACGGCTGCCCCGCCTGAGACGATGAGGGACAGGAACGGGCCACGCTCCCGGGAGGTGACGGGCATGACGCGTCGGCTCCGGCTCACGCTGCTGGGCGTGGGCGCCATGGCGTCCCCGCGTTTCGCCCCGGCCGGCCTTCTGGTCGCCTACGGCCGCCGGCGCGTCGCGTTCGACGGCGGGCCCGGTGCCCAGCCGCCCGAGGGTCGCCTGGACGCCTGGCTCGTCACCGACGAGCACGCCGAACTGCGCTCCGCCCTGCGGCATCTCGCCGCCGAGCGCGGGCTGGTGCCGCGCATGACGGACACGGACCTCTGCGAGCTGTGCATCCGCGCGCTGCCGGTCGCGCACACCTCCCGTCCCACCTGCGGTTACCGCATCGAGGGGGAGCCGGGGGCGGTGGTGTGGGCACCGGAGTTCTGGACCTTCCCGACCTGGGCGGCGGACGCGGACCTGATGTTCGCCGAAGCCTCGTCCTGGGACCGCCCCATTCGCTTCCGCGGCGGGGTGGGCGGTCACGCCCCCGTACGGGACGTCGGCGCGGAAGCGGCCCGCAACCGCGTCGGACGCCTGGTCTACGCCCACATCGGCCGCCCCTGCCTCCGGGCGATGGACGCCGGTCTGGCCCCCGAACACGGGGAGTGGGGCCGCGAGGGCCGTACGTACGTCCTCCCCCCACGCCGGCGAGCGCACTGATCGTCGCGGTTCCGCCCTGGTCGTGAGTGCCGACGCCGGAACGAGGGTCTCCCCGGCCACCGCCTACGACGAGCTGGTCATGGCCGAGGACGGCATGGTGGCGCGCCCGGACGGCGCGGCCTTCGGATCCGGCCGGTGAGGGTCACGACTCCCTTGTGCACCTGCGTCCGAGGTCCCCCGGCCCCTGGCCCTGCCGCCGTCCCGTGCCCTGGTCCGGGGGTCGGTCGGCCCCCGTAGGGGTCGTGTGGCCCCTGATGCCGCCCTCACCGCAGCGCCAGCCTGAAGACGGGACCCTCACCCTGGAGGCGGAGACCATGTCCGGAACCGTCACGGCAGGTATCGACGGCTCACCCGAGAGCCGGGCGGCGGCCGAGTGGGCGGCGCGTGAGGCGCTGCTGCGCGGCCTGCCGCTGAAGATCGTGTATGTCAGGGAGCCGGTGCCCAGGCGCCTGGCCCAGAACCCGCTGCTGGCCCCCGAGAGCTACCAGCACTGGGCCGATCAGATGATGTGGGAGTGCGCGGAAGGCATCCGGCTGCGTCACCCGGACATCGCGCTGGTCACCGAACAGCTCACCGGAACCGTGGCCGACGTCCTCTGCGAGGTGGCGGGTCGCGCCGAACTGCTGGTGCTGGGCTCACGGGGCCTCGGTGGGATCGGCGGGTTCATGGCAGGGTCGATGAGTCTGGCCGTGGTGGCCCGCGCCGAACGTCCGGTGGTGCTGGTACGGGCGGGGGAGCAGGCCGCGGACGAGCACGAGGCGGATCGCACGGGTGTGCCGTCGGCCGCGGCGCCGTTCCGGCCGGTCGTGCTCGCTGTCGACATCGACGATCCGGACGACACCGTGCTGGAGTTCGCCTTCTACGCCGCCGCACGCAGGAAAGGCCCCCTGCGGGCCGTCCACGGCTGGCCGGAGCCACCGACCTCCTTCTACCGCTTCGCCGGTGACGCCGAGCTCTACGACTCGCTCGCGCAGGGGCAGGCCGCCCTGCTGAACAAGGTGCTGCGACCCTGGCGGCAGAAGTTCCCGGACGTCGAGGTGATCGAGTCGAGCCGGAGCGGCAGCGCCGCGCAGAACCTCGTCGAGGACTCCCGCGACGCCTCACTTGCCGTCGTCGGCCGGCGCATCCGCACCGGCCCGTTCGGCGCCCGGATCGGGCATGTCGCGCACGCCGCGATCCACCACATCGCCGCCCCTGTCGCGGTCGTCGCGCACGGCTGACCGCCACTGCGAGGAGAAGGACCATGAAGGCATCGGCCACGCAGGCCTTCGACGAGTATCCGGACCTCCCGGTCGTCGTCGGTGTCGACGGCTCCGTGCCGAGCCTGCGCGCCGTGGAGTGGGCGGCCGACGAGGCGGCCCTGCGCGGGGCGTCACTCCGGCTGGTGCACGCATCCCACTGGGAGTGCTACGAAGGCACATCCCCGGCCCACGGGCTCGACAGGCCCTCGGAGTATGTGAGGGCGGAGGACATCGTCGACACCGCCGAGCGGCGGGCCCGGCACCGGCAGCCCGGTGTGAAGGTCACCACCGACGTGCTGCCCGAGGAGGCGGAGTACAGCCTGATCCGGGAGAGCCACGAGGCTCTTGCGCTGGTGCTGGGCTGCCGTGGCCGCAGCGGTATGGCGGAGGCACTCCTCGGCTCCGTCAGCGTCACGGTGGCCGGACACGCGCACTGCCCGGTGATCGTGCTGCGCGGCGGCCGTCACTACGAGATGCGCTCCGGTACGGGCGGTGGGATCGTCCTGGGCGTACGCGAGAAGCCGGCCGGCTCGGCCGCCGTGCAGTACGCGGTCGAGGAGGCCCTGCTGCGCGGGGTCCCGCTGGAGGGCGTACGGGCCTGGCGCAGGCCCGTGTCCGCGGCCACCGGGAGCCTGCTGATCATCGCGGAACCGGCCCGCCTGCAGGAGCAGCAGGCCGTCGAAGCGGTGGCGGAGGCGCTGCGGGAGGCCCCGGCCTGGTTGCGGACCCGGCCGCGTACGGTGGAGGGCCCGGCCCGCGACGCCCTGCTCGCCGCCTCCCGCGAAGCGGACCTGCTCGTCGTGGGCGCCCGGCGCCGTCAGGGCCACGTCGGGCTCCAGCTCGGCCGGGTCGCCCACGGCGTGCTCCACCACGCCGCCTGCCCGGTGGCCGTCGTACCCGAGCCTGCCTGAGCCCGCACAGGGGGTCTTCGCGTGCTCTTCGCCAAGGCTGGGCCGAGTGGCCCCGCACCCGGCGCCGAGCCTGGGGCCAATGGCCCGCGGAGGGGCCGTGCGGCCCCATGACAGGGGCCGCCGGTCCAACGAGCGTGAAAGGGGCGCGGGGAGCGACACCAGCGCCGCAGGAGAGGGATGACCGGGCCGTACGCGCGGCACGAGGAGGCAACCGTGAACGAGCAACTCTCGGTGCGGAGCCTGATGGATGCTGCCCCGTACTCGATCGGGGACGACGAGAGCGTGCTGATGGCGTGGGAGGTCATGGAGAGGTCCGAGCAGCCCCACCTTCCGGTGGTCCGTGGGGACGGCTGCTGCGCCGGGCTGCTGGACCGCGCCGAACTCGCGGTGGCCTGCGCCGCCGCGGCCGCCACGCTGTCCCGCCGCAAGGTGCGCGAGCTGGTCCACGCCCGCCGGACGGTCACGGTCCACCCGGAGGAGTCGGTTCTGCGCGCGGCAGCCGTGATGACCGAGGAACACCTCGACGCCCTGCCGGTCACCGATCCCCGCGGGCGGCTGGTCGGCGTGCTCACGGCCCGGGACTACGTGGCCGCCGCCGCGGGCCTGCACAGCGGCGCAGGGTCCGGCAGCAGGAGTCCCGCACGGGCCACCCTGGACGGACTGCCGCCTCGCCGCCCTGCTCAGCAACGCGGAATCGTCATTCCGTAGCGGTTCCATCCACTCCGGTTCCACTCCGGTTCCACTCCGGTTCCACTCCGGTTCCACTCACGAAGCCGCTCACCCAGAGAGGAAGGCTGACGTCATGGTATGGGCATCATGGACCACCCCCGGGGTCTTCACCGGCCGGGGCGGCGCGCGTACCGAGGAGGCGGGGATCGTCGTCGGCGACCTGACCGTCCACACCACCTGGGACGGCAACGAGGCCGACGTGGCGGTGCAGTACACGGGCACCTCCGAATGGTTCACCCTCACCGGAAGTCCCGTGCCCTGCGGTTCCGAGGCGTACAGCCGGCAACTGCACCAGGCTGCCGTGGACGCGGTCAAGGCAGGCGGCGGCACCACCGTCCCCCACCTCTGAGGCACCGGGTGTGACCCGCGGTGCGTGCCGGTGCCGTACGCCGGGCCGGCCCGCCCACAACTCGCCCGGACGTAAAACCGATTGCCGCCTCGCCGCCCGGTGCGCATCCTGCTGGGATGCGGTTTTCCATCAACATCCCCAACTTCGGCGACTTCGCCGATCCCCGTAACGTGGCGACCGTGGCGGCCGCCGCCGAAGACGCCGGCTGGGACGGCCTGTTCGTCTGGGATCACGTACTGCACCGACAGCACCAGGGCCGCCCCTTCGGGGACCCCTGGATGCTGCTGACCGCCGCCGCGCTGGCGACCTCCCGGATCCGGCTGGGCACCCTGCTGACGCCGGTCCCGCGGTACCGGCCGCAGCAACTCGCCCGCCAGGTGGCCACCTTGGACCACCTCAGCGGCGGCCGGGTGATCTTCGCCGCAGGCCTGGGAGGCCCGATCGAGGACGAGTACCGCAGCTTCGGCGACGCCGCCGACCCGCGCCTGCTCGCCGAGCGGCTGGACGAGGGACTGGAGTTGTTGCGGCGGTTCTGGTCCGGCGAGCCGGTGGACCACCACGGCCGGCACTACGAGGTGCGGGACGTGACGCTCGTGCCCGCCACCGTCCAGCGGCCCGGTCCGCCGGTGTGGATCGGCGGGTTCTGGCCGCGCCGCCCGCCCATGCGCCGTGCGGCGCGGTGGGACGGCGCGGTGCCGCTCTTCGAGACGGCCCGCCATGGACACGTACCGGATGCGGCGGAGGTACGGGAGCTGGTCGCCTACGTGCGCAAGCAGCGTACGGCCGGAGCCGAGCGCCCCTTCGAGTTCGTGCTCGGCGGTGCCACGCCCCCGGAACCGGCCGGGGCCAGGGACGTGATCGGCCCGCTGCACGACGCCGGCGCCACCTGGTGGGACGAGCGCCAGATCCAGACCGGCCCCGACCTGGACCGTCTGGCACCGGTCCTGCGCCGCATCGAGGCGGGCCCGCCGCGGCTGTGACCCGCTACGCCCGACTCTTCCCGACCCGCCGCTCGGTCCTTGACTCACTCGGCGGTGTCGGTCCGGCCGGTGGGGGAGTGTGCGTGGCGCAGGGCGTGCAGGTGAGCGAAGTCTTCGGAGAGGATGCCCATCACGACGAGATCGCTGTGGCGGCCGCCGAGGAACACGCGGTCGCGCAGCCGGCCCTCCTCGACGAAACCCAGCCGTCGGTGCAGCGCCAGCGACGGCTCGTTGTGCGCGAAGATCCTCGCCTCGCACTTGTGGTAGCGCCGCTCGGCGAACATGAAGCGCAGGAGCAGTACCGCGGCCTCCGCCGCGTAGCCCTTGCGCCGGTGATCAGCGCCGATCGTGAGGCCGTACTCGAACCAGCCGGATCGGGGGTCGGCGTGGTACGAGCCGACGGCACCGACCAGTTCACCCGTGTCGACGGCCTCGACGGCCAGCTGGAAGCGGTCGCCGTCCGGCGCGGCGGTGGCCTGTTCCCTGGCCCAGGCGCGGAAACCCTCGGCGGAGCGCGGTGGGTTCAGCAGGTCCCCCAACTGCTCCTCGTCCTCGGCGAACCGCATGAACCCGGTCCAGTCGTCGGGCTCGATACCGCGCAGTCGTATGTGCTTCCCGGTCCAGAATGACGTCATCACGTCATGCGATCACGGTGGAGCGCGGGACGTCCACGGCATTTCGCCCTCTCGGACAGCCCGTGGCCCGGCATGTCACGGGGCTGTCCAAGGAGGCTGCTGCGCCGGCCCGTTGCGGGCTACGGCTTCCGGGCGAGGCCGCCGTGCTCGGCTATGACCTCCGGGGCGGTCGAACCGGGCTCCGGGCGCCACTGGGTGACCGGGACGACGCCGGGCTCGATGAGTTCCAGGCCGTCGAAGAAACCGGTGATCTCCTCGACCGTACGCAGGTTGTACGGGACGGCGCCGCTGTCGTTGTAGGCGTCCTGGGCCTGCTCGAAGACCGGGTCGATGCCGCGCGAGCCGTCGTTGATGGAGAGGTGACTGCCCGACGGCAGGGCGTCCATCAGGCGGCCGGCGATGGAGCGGGCCTGATCGTGGTCGCCGACGTGTCCCAGGATGTTGCTGAGGATGAGCGCGACGGGGCGGCCGAAGTCCAGCGTCTCGCCGGCGGCCTCGAGGATGCGTTCCGGGGCGGTCACGTCGGCATCGATGTAGGCGGTCGCGCCCTCGGGGGAGGAGTAGAGCAGGGCGCGGGCGTGCGCCAGGACCATCGGGTCGTTGTCGACGTAGACGATCCGCGCCTCGGGAGCGAGCCGTTGGGCGACCTCATGCGTGTTGTCGGCGGTCGGCAGTCCGGTGCCGACGTCCAGGAACTGCCGGATGCCCGCCTCCTGGACCAGATAGGTGATGCTGCGGCGCAGGAAGGCACGGCTGCTGCGGGCGATGGTGACGATGCCGGGGAAGACCGCGGTGTACGCGTCGCCGGCCTCCTCGTCGACGGCGTAGTTGTCCTTGCCGCCGAGCCAGTAGTTCCAGATCCGGGCGGAGTGCGGCACCGACGTGTCGATCTTCTGGCCCATCGCCGTCTCGGGCGTCGTCGCGGGATCGGTCATGAGTCGTGTCCGTCTTTCAGTGAAGGCATGCCAGGGCGTGGATCGTTCATCGCACAACCTACGTCCCAACACCCGCCTCTCGCCCAGGGGTTCGGGGTGTACGCCGTCGGACGGCGGGGTGCGGGTACGGCAGGTCGCGTGCCGGCCGGCACCTCGCGCTGCGAGCGTCGCTCACCTCTCGCAGGCCGTCTCCGTCGCCGGTGTGTCTGTGGCCGTGCCCTCCCCGCGCAGTTCGACGCAGCACGCATCGGGCCGTGGGGCCAGCACCGCCGCGGTCCTGTCGCTGCCCAGGCCGTGCAGGTAGCCCGCGAGGAAGGCCTGGTTGACCCGGCAGATCAGCTCCGGTGCCTTGGCGGCCAGGGGATGGAAGGGGCAGTTGCGCAGTCGTACCAGGGTGGGTGTGCTGCGCTCCGGCTCGAAGCCGAAGTCCTCGAGGGCCTGCGCGGCAAGGCTCAGTCCCCGCTCCGCGCCGAGCCGCCCGGGGCGTACGCGCCGGCGTTCGTCACCGCCCAGCGTCTCCCCCCGGCGGTAGGCCACCCGCAGTGCGGCATCGCCGGCCGATTCGCCCTGGGTCTCGGTCAGTACGGCTTCGGTGAGGACGTCCGCCAGCATCTCGTAGCGGCGCTCGGGGATGTGCACGGCGATCGCCGTGGCCACCGGTTCGTACACCTTGGGCCGGCGGCCCACCTTGCGGATACCCGCGGGCGGTTCCACGCCGGTCTGGAGCAGCCCCGCTGTCACCAGCTTGTCCAGGTGGAAGGCCGCGAGTTTGCGGGAGATGCCCAGGCTGTCGGCGACCTCCTCGCGTGTCACCGGTCGCCGCGCCTGCCGGATGAACTCGAACATGCGGCGGCGCGTGGCGTCGCCGAGGGCGGCCAGAGAGGTCAGCGAAGTGTGATCCAGACCCACCTCGGCAGTGTATCGACCCCCAGTTTGGGCGAAAAGTTCCGCCCGGCCGCCGGGCGTCCTGCGGGGCCGGGAAGCCCCGGGGCCGGGAACCCCACGGGGCTTGGCCCCGGGGGACCCTCGCTGTCCGGCCGGCCGGAGTCGCGCGCCGTCAGCCGAGCTGGAAGGTGGCCTCGACCGGATAGTGGTCGCTGGGAGCGTTGGTGTCGGTCTGGCCCGTGGTCCAGCCGGACTGGGGGTCGAAGTCGACCTTGACGGTGGACATCGCGGCCGGCGTCGGGCGGCCCGGCGTGTTGAGATAGCCGAGGTAGTCGAGGTCGTCCCGGTAGTCCTTCGGGAAGGACTCGATGCCGGACATGTACTGGCACCAGGTGGAGACCGGGCAGTCCATGGTCCGCAGGGTCTGGCCGGCGTCGGTGGCCGGGGTGCCGAGTACGCCGTTCACCGCGGTCTGGGCGTTGGTGTAGTCACCGCGCGCCCGGCCGCCGTAGTACTCCACGTTGAGGTCCCCGCCGATCAGCACCGGCGCGGTCGAGCCGGCGATGCCGTCCACCCAGGTGCGGATCTCGCCGAGCTGGGCGAGCCGGGTGGACTGGGTGGTGTCCGTGGAGGTGTCGGACTCGTCGGCCTGCAGATGGGTGCCGACCACCCAGCTCTTCACACCGTCCTTCTCGATCTGCACCAGTGCCGCGCCCTTGTTGGCGTGGTAGTCCCAGGTGCCGTAGGTGGAGTTGCTGAAGACGTGGGCGTACTGGGCGGTGATCGGGTACTTGGAGAGGATCATGGTGCCGCCGTTGATGACGAACCACGAGTTGGAACAGTCACCGCTGATGCCCGTCCAGCCGCCGCCGGAGCAGGTCTGGCCGACGACGGGGGTGTGGTACGGGTAGAGATCGGCGAGCTTGCTGGTGATGTCGGCGGTCGAGCTGTTGTTGAAGTCCTCGTCCAGCACCACCACGTCCGCGCTGTGCTTGCGGATGATCGACTCGATGGTCGGGGTGCGCTGGGCCGCCTTCTCGTTCTGGGTGCTGTCGACGATCGCGGTGCCGAGGTCGACGTTCCAGGCGAACACCGAGAGGCCGGTGCCCGTGCCGGTGCCCGCGCTCGCGGCGGGGGCCGCGTAGCCGCTGAAGCCGAGCAGCAGAGCTGCCGCTGCGGAGGTGAGGGCGGTAGCTGTACGACGCGAGACCATGCGCTCTCCTGGTGAGGTGGGTAGTCCCCGGCCGCGACCGATTGCTCGATCGCGTACATGACAGGGCGCACTCTAGGGTGGCCGCCGCTACGGCCGGGGGAACTTCTTCCGATCCCCTCATGGAGAAAAGGTGTCTGGACAAGTTCACCCTGCGAGGAGGGAATCCGACCGGCCGGAGCCTCCGCTCGCATCAGGCCTGTACGCACCGCCCCTTGGACCGGACCATGCCGGGAAGATGCCGCCTAGGGTGGGTGTATGGGCGGCGTGGTGACGCTGTTTCTGTGCGGTGACGTGATGCTCGGGCGCGGCGTCGACCAGATCCTTCCGCACCCCGGAAGCCCGGTGCTGCGCGAGGGTTACGTCACGGACGCCCGGTCGTACGTGGAACTGGCCGAAGCGGTCAGCGGTCCCATCCCGGCACCGGTCCACCCCGCCTGGCCGTGGGGCGAGTCGCTGCCGCTGCTGGAGGAGGCCGCGCCGGATGCCCGGATCGTGAATCTGGAGACGGCCGTCACTTGCAGCGACGCGTTCGTACCGGGCAAGGCGGTCCACTACCGGATGCACCCGGCCAACCTGCCCGCCCTGACGGTGGCCCGGCCCGACGTGTGCGTCCTGGCCAACAATCATGTGCTGGACTTCGGCCGGCCGGGCCTGGAAGAGACGCTGGACTCACTCGCCGGCGCGGGCCTGCGGACGGTGGGCGCGGGGCGTGACGCCGACGAGGCCCACGCGCCCGCGGCGGTTCCCGTCGGGCCCGGCCGCCGCATCCTGGTCTTCGCCCTCGGAACACTGTCCAGCGGCGTCCCGCCCGACTGGGCCGCGACCACGGACCGCTCCGGAGTCGCCTACGCCGCCGAGCTGTCGTCGGCGGAAGCCGAGGCGGCCGTCCAGCGTGTACGGCGGGACAGGCGGCCGGGCGACATCGTGGTCGTGTCGGTGCACTGGGGCTCCAACTGGGGCTACCTCGTCCCCCGCGACCAGACGCGTTTCGCGCACACCCTGGTCGACGGCGGCGTCGACATCGTCCACGGGCACTCCTCGCACCACCCGCGCTCCGTGGAGGTGTACCGAGGCCGGCTGATCCTCTACGGCTGCGGCGACTTCATCGACGACTACGAGGGCATCACGGGCTACGAGGAGTACCGCGACGACCTGCGACTCGGCTACCTCGTCTCGGTGGAGGCGGACACGGGGCGCCCGACCGGAGTGCGGATGTTCCCCTGGCAGGCGCGGCGGATGCGGCTGGAGCCCGCCGAGGACGGGGACCGCGCCTGGCTGTGCTCGACCCTCGACCGGATCAGCCACGTGCACATCGCGCTGGAGGCCGACGGCACGCTCGGCGTCGTGGAGGGGTTCGCGGGCACGGGCCGGTGAGGCGCCGGGCGTCACGCGGTGCAGTGGGGGTGAGCCGGAGAGTTGCGGGTACCCGACGGCCGGCGGACGTTCCCTGAGGAGATGACTCGGATGCTGTTCCTCGGACTGCTCCTGCTCGCGGGCACGGGTGCCTTCACCGCCCTGGCGATCGTCGGCAACCTGTCCGGCGGCCCCGACTGCACCGTCTCCGTCCTCGACCACGACATCGCCTCGATGAACGGCCTCGCGCTGTTCAGTTCGGGGCTCGCGCCGGCGCTCGTCTTCTGCCTGGGCCTGGCGATGACGGCCATGGGCGGCACCCACCGCCACCGCCACCGCCGCCCCCGCCTTCCCGGCGGACGCCGGACGCAGGATGCGAGCACGCTCGGCGGGATGACCGGGGCGGCCGGACCGAGGGCGCGCGCCTGACGGCCGTGACCCTCTGCTGTTCGTCAACCCCCTGCTGCCCGTCCGGCGCCGATTGAAAGGCCAACAAGACAGCGCCCCGCACCTCGTGCACCATGGCTGAAGGCCTAGTTGGGACAATGGATGTGATCGTGCGCCGCGGTATCGGCGCCGCCACCGGAGATCCGCCGAGTCCCCTGGGGTGGTGAACTGCACCATGCTGCTACCGGCGAAATCCGAAGTGCGCCGCCTGCTGCGACGCTACCGGGTGTGCGAACGCGCCATGGTCGCCGCACCCGCCGATCTCGCGTCGCGTGCCGCCTTCGAGGACTTGGGCTACACGCTGTGCGTGCTGATGGGCGAGCGCAACCCGCGGGAGGCGGCCGCCGCAGCCCGGCGCTATCTGTGCACCGACCTGGTCACCTACCTGAGGGAGCGGAACGGGCGGATTCGGGCGGCCTCCGTCGGCCGGCGGTCGCGCCGGTCCACTGCGACGACCCAGGACTCCCGGGCGGGCTGACTGCTCGCACCGGCACAGCCGTGAAAGGGACGAGCGATGACGACTGCGAAGGACATCATGCACCCGGGCGCCCAGTGGATACCCCGGCACGAGACGCTGGACCGGGCCGCGCAGATGATGCGGGACCATGAGGTGGGCGCACTTCCGGTCAGCGACCCCGACAACGGCGATCGCATGTGCGGCATCATCACCGACCGCGACATCGTGGTGAAGTGCATCGCCTCGGGGCACGACCCCGCGCGGGTGACGGCCGGTGACCTGTGCGAAGGCACCCCGCGCTGGGTCGACGCCGCCGCCGACATCTCCGACGCCCTGCGGGAGATGGCGGGCCGCCAGATCAAGCGCCTTCCCGTGGTGGAGAACAAGCGCATGGTCGGAATGATCAGCGAGACCGACATCGCCCGGCACCTCACCGACGACCAACTCGCGGAGTTCGTCCATCGGGTGTACGCCCCCGCCTGATCGCGGAAGGCACTCGGCACTCCGTGGGCGACGACTCGGCCGCGTACGCCGGCTCCGGTCACAG
>NZ_JBSHAY010000043.1:0-58484 GCF_053611725.1 Streptomyces sp. NPDC054783
CCGCTGGACCATGCGGTGGAAGACCGCGCTGAACGCCTTCGACATCACCTTCGACGGCCGACTCTCAGCGGCCCGTCAGTAACCCAACCACCCTGGTTACACCGTTCGTTTGGCCCTGTCGCATATCCGGTGGTGACGGATCGTGAGCATCGGCTGCCGCCAGTCGCAGAGAGTGCGGTTGGTGCTCTGGCCTCTATGTTTCGTGCGCGGTCGGTGCTGCAGTGGGGATACGGCCGCCGGCACACCGGGCTCACATCGGCGACCGCTGCGCAGGCCTGCCGATTCCATAGAGCGACCGCTCCAACGTACGGACCTGCGACTCCTTGACTGGTGGGTCTACCCCATCGCCATCATCACCGTCCGTCACCACCGTATATGCGACAGAGCCGTTCGTTTGACAGACCCCCACCTGGAGCGACAACAGCCACCAGGACAAGCTGCAATACCTCGACCACGCCGCGACCGACCAGGAGGGCACCCTGGTGGTCGTCGAGGAGAGCTCGTGCGGCCCGAATCTGAGCGGCGCGATCGAGTCGAGAAGCGCTGCGCCTACGCCGAGGCCGACCTCCTCGTGTACCTGCCCACGACTGGCGACACGTGCGGGGGCGTCGTCCACCCCGCCGGTCGGCGTCACGCTGGACACTGAGCCGCTCAAGGACTGGGTGCACTGACGCTCATGTGTCCTTTGTCCGCGCCGCGAGCGGCCGTCACGGCTCGATAGCATTGTGCCGTACAGCTTGTGGATGCGCGATGACAAGGCGTGACGGTGTCGCTCGCTTCAGCGCATACCCGCACCCCGGCTCGAAGGGCATACGATCATGGCGCGTATCCTCCAGGTCGTCGAAGTGGATGGGCCTGCCGAGCAGAGGAAGCCGGGAGCGGTTGCGCCGGCTGCCTCAGCCGCGCTCAGCGCATGCGAAGCCGTCTTCCTGCCCGGAGATCCGGCCAGGGAAGGCCGTGTGGCGTTCTGGCGGGCGGATGGCGGCAAGGTGCCCGACTGCGATGTGGAGCCGGGGGAGCTCACCGTCGTGCGGCCGCACGGGAACGGGATCCGGCGGCGGAGGGTGAGCGCGGTGCTGCTGCCGGTCGCGCAGGCGGTGCCCGTACTCACCCGCGCTCGTGTCATGGTGCCAAGCGGCAACGCCTCCGTTTCCGCCGCGTGGTGGGGAGCAGGGGCCCTGATCGCGCTTCAGCTTGCCGCGCGGGGGCGGCTGCTGCCGGGGCTGAGCCCCACCGGGTTCGACGCCTGGCGGCTCGGTCCGCTGGACGGCGACGACGTGCGCCGGATACGCGACCTCGCGGCGGCGATGCCGCCGCAGGCGCGCGCGGTCCCACTGCCGGGCTCGTCGCCCGTAGCACTGCCCGCCGCCGAG
The DNA here is from genome assembly GCF_053611725.1 of Streptomyces sp. NPDC054783. Lineage (NCBI taxonomy): Bacteria > Bacillati > Actinomycetota > Actinomycetes > Kitasatosporales > Streptomycetaceae > Streptomyces > Streptomyces sp. NPDC054783. The sequence goes on from NZ_JBSHAY010000043.1 coordinate 1,374, forward strand.
CCGCTGCTGCGGGCCTTTGTGGACGCGGTCGCGGACGGGCTGCCGCGCTCCCCGGCAGCGCGCCACCTGATGGCCGGTCCGGCCTTCGCCGTTCGGATGCCGGTGTCTATCCCCGAACAGCGTGAGTGGGCGGCCGAGGTGGCCGCCGGGATGGACGCGGGCGTGCGCGTCTCCCTGCGTCTGGAGGCGGACAGCGACGCATCGGACGGCGCAGACTTCGGCGACAGCGGCGGCGCCGGGCCAAAGTTCCGGGCCGTGGTGCAGCTGCACAGCCTCGCCGACCCCACCCTGGTGGCAGATGCAGCCGAGCTGTGGGCCGGATCTGCAGCCGCTCAGGAGCAGTTCGGCGCCCGTACCCGTATCGACGCGCTGCTGGCGCTGCGCCGCGGCGCGAAGGCATGGCCGCCGCTGTCACGCCTGCTCTTGGCCGCCACGCCCGATGTGCTGCAGCTCGCCGACGACGAGCTGCTGGAACTGCTCGGCGAGGCTGCGGAGCGGCTGGCCGCCGCCGGAATCCAGGTCCACCTGCCAAGGGGCCTGACGAAGGAGCTGACCGCGACCGGCCTGCTGGAGCCGCCCCGGCGCAAAAAGACGCCCTCGGACCTGGGGACCTTCCTCTCCTCCGGTCAGTTCCTTGAATTCCGCTGGCGGTTGGCGCTGGGCGGGGAGCCGCTGACCGAGGAGGAGATGGACCGCCTCATCGAGGCGCACCGCCCGGTGGTGCGGCTGCGCGACCAGTGGGTGGTGGTCGACCAGCAGCTGGTCCGCAAGGTCCGCAAGCAGCGCGGCGGGGAGCTCACCGCGATCGACGCCCTGGGCGCGGCGCTGACCGGCGAGGTAGAGATCGACGGCACGTCCGTACCGGTCACCGCGGGCGGCGCCCTGGAGCGGTTGCGTGCGCGGATCGCCGAGCCGGAGGCGGGCCAGGACGCCGCGTCGGCCACCACTGGCCAGCCCGCCATGCTCGCAGCCACCCTGCGCGACTACCAGCTGCGGGGACTTGCCTGGCTGGATCGGATGATCTGCCTCGGCTTGGGCTGCTGTCTTGCCGATGACATGGGCCTCGGCAAAACGATCACCCTGATCTCCCTCCACTTGCGCCATCACGAGCGATCGGCCCACGGCCCCACCCTGGTGGTCTGTCCGACGTCCCTGCTCGGCAACTGGGAGCGCGAGGTGCAGCGCTTCGCACCCGGCATCCCCGTACGCCGCTTCCACGGCCCGGGCCGCACCCTGGACGGCCTCACACCGAACGCCTTCGTCCTCACCACGTACGGCACCCTCCGCCGCGACGCGGCGCTCCTGGCCGACACCGCTGTGCCGTGGGGCCTGCTCGTCGCGGACGAGGCGCAGCATGTCAAGAACCCGTACTCCGACACCGCGCGGGCGCTGCGCACCGTCCCCGCCGGCGGGCGCATCGCGCTGACCGGCACCCCGGTTGAGAACAACCTCTCCGAGCTATGGGCCCTGCTCGACTGGACGACACCCGGCCTGCTCGGCACGCTCACCGCCTTCCGCGACCGCTACGCCCGCGCGGTCGAGGCCGACGGCGACCAGGAGAGTGCTCACCGCCTCGCCCGCCTGGTCCGTCCCTTCCTCCTGCGCCGCCGCAAGTCCGACCCTGGCATTGCCCCCGAGCTACCGCCCAAGACCGAGACCGACCAGCCTGTCTCGCTGACGACGGAGCAGGCGTCCCTGTACGAGGCGCTGGTGCGCGAGTCGCTGGCGGCGATCGGCGAGGCGGACGGAATGGCTCGGCGCGGCCTGGTGATGAAGCTGCTCACCGGCCTCAAGCAGGTCTGCAACCACCCGGCGCAGTACCTGAAGGAGAAGAACACCAAGCTCGCCGGCCGCTCCGGCAAACTGGAACTGCTGGACGAGTTGCTGGATGCGATCGTGGCCGAGGACGGCTCGGTGCTCGTCTTCACCCAGTACGTCGAGATGGGCCGGCTGCTTCAGCAGCATCTGGCTGCTCGTGGCATCGCGGCGCAGTTCCTGCACGGCGGGACGCCGGTGAAGCAGCGCGAGGAGATGGTCGACCGCTTCCAGCGCGGCGAGCGGCAGGTCTTCCTGCTCTCCCTCAAGGCCGCCGGCACCGGCCTCAACCTGACCCGCGCCGGCCACGTCATCCACTTCGACCGCTGGTGGAACCCGGCGGTCGAAGACCAGGCCACCGACCGCGCGAACCGCATCGGCCAGACCCAGCCGGTGCAGGTGCACCGCCTGATCGCGGAGGGGACGGTCGAGGACCGGATCGCGCAGATGCTCAAGCAGAAGAAGGGGCTCGCGGACGCAGTGCTGAGCCATGGCGAGGCGACACTCACCGAACTCTCCGACGCCGAACTGGCCGAACTGGTAACGATGCGCCACAACACCACGCCTTGGAGCACAGACCGTCCGAGCACCACGAAGGGCAGCCGCACGTGAGCCCGCGCCCGACGAATCCCAAGCAGCGGGGCAAGGATCAGCTCGCCCGCACTTTCCCTCCCTTCCCTCCGGCTCCCGGCCGCCGGGGCGGTTTCGCCTCAACCTGGTGGGGCCAGGCGTGGGTGTCGGCGCTGGAGGAGTGCTCACTCGATTCCGGCCGGCTCACCCGCGGTCGCACCTACGCGCGGCGCGGATCCGTGGGCGAGATGACCGTGCTCCCGGGCCGGATCAGCGCCCCGGTGCAGGGCAGCATGCCGCGGCCCTACCGGGTGTCCATGGCGATCCCCGTCCTCAGCGACGCAGCATGGGACCGGCTCCTGGACGCGGTGGCGGCGCGCGCAGGGCACATCGCCGCACTGCTGGACCGCGACATGCCCACCGAGCTGGTCAAGGACACGCTTGAGGCTGGCGTACGGCTGCTACCGGCCGCCAACGACCTTCAGCCGTCCTGCTCCTGTCCCGACTGGGGCTACCCGTGCAAGCACGGCGCCGCGCTGTGCTACCAGGTCGCACGCCTGCTGGACGAAGACCCCTTCGTACTGCTGTTGATGCGCGGCCGCGGCGAACAGCAGCTGCTGGACGAGCTCGCCCGCCGCAACGCCGCCCGCGCGGCATCGCAGACGGCAGCCTCGGCCTCGGCTTCAGCGTCGGTTCCGTCCCCACGAACTCCCGCCCCGCCCACAGGTACACCGGCCCGGGAAGCCTTCGCGGCGCGCGCCGACCTGCCACCGCTGCCCGGATTGCCGCCCCTGCCCGAACGCGCCGGGCACCCGCCCGTCTTCGAGGCGTCCCGGCCCGCCGAACCAGGCATCGACCCCGACGCGCTTCAAACCCTGGCCGCCGACGCAGCCGAGCGCGCCCGTCGCCAACTCGCCGCCGCGCTGGCAGGCGGCACACCACCGCATCCACCTGACCTGACGCAGTGGCAGGACGCTGTGCGCATCGCCGCCGAGCACCCACAGACAGAGATCTTCGCCCGGATCGCCAAGAGCACCGGCCGCCCGCCGATCGAGCTCGCCCAGGCAGTACGGGCCTGGAGTTACGGCGGCACGGCCGCACTCGCTGTCCTGGAGGACCCCTGGACCCCGGACCCATCCGTACTCACCCGCGCCCGAGCCTCGCTCGCCGAGGACTGGGCGGACGGACGGCCTCCCCAACTGCGCGCGTGGCGCAACCGCTTCACCGTCGTCGGCCGCGACCGCCAACTACGCTACGGCCGCGACGGCCGCTGGTATCCGTACCGCAAAGAGGACGGCGCCTGGTGGCCCATCGGCCGACCCGACCCTGACCCCGCCACGGCCCTGGCAACGCTGCTCGAACTCCAAGACCACCGCTCGTGACCACAACGCCACCCCAAGGGGCTCCGATCTTCGTCATACTCCCCGACGCCCAAGAAATCCGCGGACGGCTGCACGCCCGCCGACAGGTGAAGGACGACGGCTCTACCAGGTAGGAATCCTGGTATGGCAGAACGGCACAAACGGCCCCGCCGAACCCGCCGAGCAGCGAGTCTGGGTGCGTCCCGCACACGCACGGCCGGTACCCGGTGTCTCCTACGAACACGTCCCGACCTACCTTCTGTCCGCAACCGACACCCCCTCCCACAAACACCCGCCCGCATGGACACTCCAGTACCTCCCCCACCGCCCCGGACACCCGGGCACCACACTCCTCCACGTCATCGGCTGCACCCCCAGCGACCGGACACTCACCCGGGAAGAGGCCCTCGCCGCGCTCCGCCAACCCCGCTCAGCCGCCTGAGTGCGACGCCGCCCGATCCCTCCCCCCCCCAAAAAAACAGCAGCCAACCGACCACAACCACCAGACCCAACAACAGCGCGACGACGAACCCCGACAGGACACGAACCCCAGCGACACGCCATAACCACCCAGCCCGAAAGAGCGGCGCGACAAGACGCAGAGAACGGGGCTCTGGCGCTGATCTTGTGACGCTGTTGGGACCTGCGCCGCCACGCAGGTCCCAACAGGGCGGCCAGCAGCGCGGGTTCGGCCCCATTCGTGCGGCATCATGGCCGGTCAGCGATGGCGTACCGGCTTAGCAGGAAGATCGCTGGGTATAGTGCAGGCGTTTCGGGGAACCGGCGACCTGGAGTCGGTCGACCTCACGCGCCACCTCGTGTTCATCGACATCCGGGGCCCTGGCGGAGCCCCGATGACCCCATCGCTGAGGAGGCCGTCCCATGGAACCCGTCACGCTGATCACCGGTGGCTCGACCGGAATCGGCGCCGCCACCGCCCGCGCCCTGCTCAAGCAGGGCCACCGCGTGGCCGTCACCGGACGGGACCCGGACAAGCTGGCCGCCTTCGCTGCTTCGGCCGCAGCGAGCGAGCGGCTGCTGACGATCACCGGCGACACCAGCGACGCGCACGACGTCGCCTCCGCCGTGCGCCGCGTGGTGGAGGCGTGGGGCCGACTGGACAACGTCATCGCCAATGCCGGATTCTCACTGCCCGGCAACCTGGAGAGCCACGCCCCCGAGGACATGCGCACCATGGTCCTCACCAACGTCCTGGGCCCGGCCCTGCTGGTGCGGGAGACCCTGCCACACCTGCGGGAGTCCAAGGGCCGGATCGTGATCATCGGTTCGGTCGCCGGGGTGCGCAACACGCCTGGCAACCTGTACTCGGTCACCAAGTGGGCCGCGCACGCACTGGCCGAGAACACCCGGCTGCTGGTCGGCAAGGACGGGGTCGGCGTGACGGTCGTCGCCCCCGGGGTGGTGGACACCCCGTTCTGGGACGAGCGCGGCGGCACCCCCGAGGCGGCGCCGGTGATGACCGCCGAGCAGGTCGCGGACACGATCGTCTTCGCCGTCAATCAGCCCGCGGGCGTGGACATCAACCACATCACCATGCGGCCGACCGGACAGGCCGGCTGACGCCGCGCTCCCAACGACCGTACGACAAGGCGCCTTCGACCCCGCCGCGTACCACACGGTGCAGGCCGAAGGCGGGTGAGCACGCCCTTAAATGCCAGGGGCAGGGAGGTCACTTCGCACAGCCAGGCGAGGTCCTCCCGGGTGATCGAGGCGTCGAACTGCTTCTTGGATTGCCGGGCGATGGCCGGCTCCCCGTCCCGGCTGCCGTGCGAGGCGGCCATCACGTCGTGCGCCACGTTGACCGCCCGGATGCCCGGCGCACCGCGAACCCGTTGGCGGCGTCCTGCGGACGGAACGCCACCCTGGGCGCGTCGACGGTGAGGACCAGTGCGCGGAAACCGGCGGCCTCGGCCCGGCAGATCAGGTCACGGCGCTTGAGCCAATACAACTGCATCCACAGCGGGCCGGTGGCCGCGGCGGCGATGCCCACTGACACCTACCGCGTCACAAGATCAGCGCCAGAGCCGAGAACGGCACAGCACCGACGACAGTCGAACACCGCCAGCGCGGACCCGCGCCGACAGCCCACCGCTGGTCAGGCCGCCGGTCCAAACCCCAGGGCCCGGCGGGTCCCGCAGACGACTGAAGTGTGGACTTCTTCTGACGTTGGTGAAGGAAGCAGCAGGCTTCGTGGGCATCCGGGCGGACTGCGAACCGGCCACGGGCGGCAGTGGGTTGAGCTTGGTGTCGTAGCTCGCCCGTTCACTCAGAACAGCGCCAGGCCCTCACCGCTGGTGTCCGCGATGACTGGCCGGAACCGGGCGGGGAGGCCGTCCAGGCGGTCAGGTCCGGCCGCGGCGGCCACGTCAGGGGCGGTCTCGGCCAGCCAGGTGCTAAACCGCTTGGCGGCTTCGCGGTAGGCGATTTGCGCCAAGACACGGTGCTCGCCGGAAGGGCAGAAGTCGACGGCGACAGTGAGCAAGCAGGAACGGGGCGCGTTGTGACTGCCCGTCCAGGACACGCGCAGCACACCACAGGGTTTGCGCGTGCGAGAGCCGCGGGCATCGCGATGGGTCGGGCGCAGCGATCGGCACGCTACATGGGCCGTCCAAGCGGCGAGGTGCGGAAGCGGCAGCGTGGTGCGGGCGCGGCAGCCGGGGCAGCGGTGCCAGTGGCGGAGCCAGTCGGCGGCGTGGGTGTCGAAGAGGCGTGTGTAGTGGTTGGCCACGCGGATGTCGTTGCTGTACAGGTGGTCGGGGCGTTCTTGTGTGTTACAGGAGTTGCAGACGGGGGCGCGGACGTAGCCGTGTTCGTGGCAGTGGTCGAGCACGGCGGCGGGTGCGGTACGGCAGAGGGCGCACGCCCACCCAGCCACCTTGCGGGAGGTGCCGGGTTTCCGCGTGAGTGCCGAGTACAGGTGGCCTTGCAGTTCCCCGTTGTACGGGCGCAGCGGGGCGGTTGAGCAGTCGGAGCCTGTCGTCTGCCGGCCGTCGGCGGCTCGGGCCTGCCCGTGGGCGGCCGGCTCGGCGACGGCTGTGTTCTCCTGGCAGGTTCCCGCGGCTTGCAGCCACTGTTTTTCGGTGTTCTCGGCTGCATCCAGCAGCCTGACCACGGCGCGCGGCAGCCACCACGTCCGCGCCGACCGGTCGCGAGTTCGCTCCACGAGTATCCGCCGCCAGTCGATCCCCGCCAGATGGGACAGCCGACCGCCTTCTCGTCGTGCTGCCCGCTCGGGCTCGCCCAGCTCCTGCAGTTCCCGGGTGATGCGCTGGCGCCAGCGCAGCAGCGTCGTCTCGTTGCACTCCTTCTTCGGCGCGCCACCAAACGGACCGATGCGGACCAGGTCCTGGCAGTCCATCTCAACCGCGTTCAGTTCCGCTGCCGCCCGGCGCACCTCACTCTCCAAAACACTCCACTGGCCGCCGCTTGCCTTCACCGTCGCCACCACACGGCCGCCGAGCAGGACATACCCCACCCGGGCATCGGCAGAAGAACAGGTGAACGCCGCAGAAGCCGTCGGCACAGCGCTCTCTGTCGTCAAGCCGACCCACAGAACGTCCGCAGCACCCAAAGGGATCAGGCCGCCGCTGCCCCCCGGAATGACACGCTCAGGCATACCGACAGGCTAACGGCCCACCCCGACATGCTCACAGGGGCCGCCTTTGCGTGCACAACGTGCTGGTATCGGGCGGTCCAGGAAGACAAAGCGGACAAGCAACGTGCCGGTCTCAGGACCATCGGCGGTGCCCAACAGCCGCCTGCCGCGACCACGCACGAACAGCCGCCCCACCACCGCCCTGACGCGGCGCCATCAGACGTCAGAACCGCCCGGCGGCCGAGATCGGACAGATGAACGAGACCGACACCGACACGCCCCAGGACACCTGAACGTGAAGCGGACTCGCCCCAACCGCCGCTGCATCGCCGAACTCGCAGCCCGTGTCCCACCCAGGCGGCTTGTAGACGGCGCGCTACCGAACGAGGGTCCAGGCTTCCGCCGCAGGGTCATCGCCGTCGTACACCGCGTCGGCGATCCTGATCAGCTCTGCCGGGAAAAGTTTCGCCATCACCGGCAGTGGAGTCAGCCACGATCCCAGCACGAATGCTCTGCCCAGCAGACGCCCGGCGTGCGGGGTTCCGACGACTTCGGCCGCATTGACCAGCGCCTGTGCCTGCTTCTGTGGGTCGGTGATGGCTCGGGCGAGCCGTTCGGCCTGCAGGTACTCGCCACGGGTGGCCACTACCCAGGACACGTCAGTCAGCGCTCTCTCGCGTGAGTACTGATCGGTATTGGTGCGGGCGAGCTGTTCGGCGTGCTGGCGCTGACCAGCGACGGCCATGGCCCGGGCCACCGCCGCTAGCGCCCAGTGCTTGCGCACCTCGTCCTCGACGGTTTGGGCGACCCGCTCGGTGTCAGCGGCCAGCTGGCTGGCTCGCAACTGCTCGCCGAGAGCGGCCATCGCCCCGACCACCGAGCCCAGCGCCCACACCTGGACCAGCGGGTCCTTGCACTTTCGCGCGGCCCGCTCGGCCTCGTCGGCCAGCCGACGCGCCAGTTGCGCCTGGTCGGCGCCCACCGCTTCGGCGACATTCGCCAACGCGCGCACCCGCTGTTCACGGTCGTGGATGGTTCGCGCGACCCGTTCGGCCCGTTCGTGGTCTCCGGCAGTTGCCACTGTTGCGGCCAGCCCAGCCAGAGCATGAGCCCGGTTCACTGGGTTGGTGATGGTTCGCGCGACCCGTTCAGCCCGCCCATATTTGCCGGCAGTCGCCGCTGCACGGGCCACCTTCGCCAACGCCCGGGACTGCTCGTTCGCATCTGTCAGGGCTAGGGCAAGCTGTTCGGCTTCGGCGACCAGTTGACCCGCCAGCTGAAGCTCTCCGGCAGCGGCCGCCATGCCGGCCACACTGGCCAGAGCGTCCACCTGCTCACCCCGGTAGACGAGGCCTCGGGCGACCTCGATTGCCCGAGGGTAGTTGCCAGCTGCGGCTTCCGCCTCGACCACCTCGGCCAGCGCCCGCACGCGGTGGATCGAGTTCACCACGGTTCGGGCAATGTCCTCGGCGCCGTTGGCCAGCCGCCACGCCCGCTGCTGCTCTCCCGCCCGGGCCACCGCCTGCGCCACCTGCGCGAGCGCCCCCGCCTGCCAGCGCGGATCGGTGATGGTTCGCGCGGCCCGCTCCGCCTCGTCGGCCAGCCGACGCGCCCGCTGGTTCGTGCCGCAGGTCACCGCCGCGGCAGCCACCTCGGCGAGCGCCAGGACCTGCTGAGTCAAGTCGGTGATCGTTCGCGCGGTCCGCTCGGCCTTGATGGTCAGTCGGAGCGCCCGCTCGTGGTCGTCGGTGGTCTTTGCCGCGGCAGCCACGTCGGCCAGCGCGCAGACCTGTTCGACTGGGGCGGTGACGGCTCGGGCGATCTGCTCGGCCTCTGCAAGCAGGCTGCCCGCCTGCTGGTGGCCGCCGGCGGCGGCCACCGCCCCGGCCACCCTGCACAGAGCCCTCACCTGCCATCTCGACGGCGTGCCGATGCGGGCGACCTGCTCGGCCTCCACCGCCAGCCTGCTCGCCCGCTGATGCTCACCGGCAGCGGCCCGTACGCCCGCCGCCCTGGCCAGTGCCCAAGCGGCCCGGTGCGGGTACTCACTGACTTGCGCGATCCCTTCCACGATGGCAGCCAACTTGCCCGCCTGCTCATGGTCACCGGCAGCGGCCATCGCCTGAGCCACCTCGGTCAGCGCCCATGCCCGCTGGTCTGCTTGGGCGATCGTTCGGGCGATCTTTTCGGCCCTATCACGCTCCCCTGCGGCAGCCAGCGCCTGCACCACTACGGTCAGCGCCGATGAGCGCCAGCCCCTTTTGCTGATGTCCCGGGCAATCCGCTCGGCCTGCTCTGGTGTTCCCGCAGCGGCCATCGCCCGGGCCGCCTCCACCAGCGCCTCCTCCCTGTCGTGCGGGATGAGTATCGCCCGGGACAGCCGTTCGGCTTCCGCTGCCAGCACGCCGGCCCGGCCACGCTCGCCGGATTCGGCCGCCACCGCGGCCACGCCAGCCAGCGCCCGCACCTGCTGGAACGGATCGGTAATGGCCCGGGCCAGCGCTTCAGCGCGCTGGGGGTGGCCGAGACAGGCCCACACGGCAGGAAGGCCAGCGGGCACACCGACGTTCCGCGACTCGAGCAGGCCACGGTGATGCGACAGCCTCGCAAGCAGGTACAGGTCCGGCGTCGGACAGTCCAGGATCAGCTTCTGACTCGTGCCGATCTCGGCAAGGGCGGCGGTGTCTCCGACGAGCAAGTCGAGCATTCGGTCGTGGCGGACGGAGTCGAGGGCCAGCGCGGCCAGGCGTGCGGTGTCGCCGGCTCCGGCCAGCATGCGCGGGTAGCCAAGCAGCAGGTATTCGGGGGTCTGCCGCGGCCACGGCGGACGGCCGCGACGGGCGCGGGTGCGGTAGCTGTCGGCCCACGCGTGTATCCGCTTCCTGTACCGGGCCAGGCGGGCGTCACCGATGTAGTAGCTCGCGGCGTTGTGGAGCTCCTCGTGCCCGAGCAGGTACACCTGCGGGCGTCCGTCGCCCCGGGCAGGCCTGGTGGTGAAGGTACGCCCGGCCACCGTGTGCAGAACTTCCTCGACGGTCACCAGATCCGCGTGGGTGAGCTCACGTAGGTCGGGACCGGACAGACCACCCCGGGCAGCAGTCAGCAGGCCCAGCAGGTCCTGCTCGACGGGACGACCCCTAAGAAGGCGCTTGAGCTCGGACTGGCCCAGGCGCTGCAAACCCCTCGCATACGAAGAGTCACCAAGCAGGCGGACAATGCCCGGCGAACGCAGCGGATGCCAGTCCGGCACATCATCCGGGATCGGCGGGTTCGGCCGACTGGCGACAATGACCCGCATTCCAGCCGGAGGCCGGCCGGGCAACAGCCCGGCAATGCTGTGCGCCCACGCTCCCGTGGTCACGCCGCGGTCCTCGTCCAGGCCATCGACGACCAGCACCAGGCGCCCGCCCGCCGCACGGCACGCGGCCGCAGCCTGAGCGAGCAAGTCGAGAAGGGCCGCCTCCCCGGCAGCCTCATCCCCGCCGACGGGGAGGTCCGCGCCGAGCAGCGCGCACAACTGCTCCGTCAGCGAGGCCGTGAACGCGTCGCGTGTGTCCTGCGCGGCCAGCCGGGCGGTAATGAAGAACGACACCAGCCACACGCGACCGGCAGAGAGCAAGGCGGGCGCATGGAGCACGAAGGTGGACAGCAGCGCGGACTTGCCGGCCCACGGGCCGGCCCGCCACCACACGTACGGACCGCGGTGCTCGCTGAGGCAGAAGTCGGCCAGTTCGGCCATCTCGGCATCCCGGCCCAGCAACTCGGGTGGTGCGATCCGCTCCACCTGCCGCAGGTACGCCGACCGCCCCTGACGCCGTGCGTGCGACGCACGGTCGAGGAAGACCGACACCGTCACGTTTCCGGTGACGTGCCCGAAAGCGGCCCCGCCGCCCTGCCCGTCGACGTGCAAGGACACCGAGCCGGCTGATGCGGCCGACGGACTCGGTACCGCAGCCCCGTCCAGGCCGTCCGGCGCGCCCGGTGCGGTCAGCGGCGCGACCGGCCCGGCCCGAAAGGGTCCAAGCCACCGCCATCCGCACCACGGTCGACGTGCACGTCCCCACCGACCTGCCCGAAAGCGACCCCGCCCCCGCTGGCCTCGGCGTGAGCGTCCCCGGTGAACACCGCGGACCCGGCACCAGCCACCACCGAGCCGCCACGATCCCGCTCAGCCGCACGCACCCGGGCCACCAGCCCAGTGACCGTCCGCCCGAACTCGTCGTCCTTAAGAGCCGCGGCCGTGACCGCCAACTCCACCTGCTGCCGGGTCAGCTCACTGATCTCCCCGTCACCAGCACCCACCTCCTCAGCCAGATCGTCCAGCACAGGATGAGCGCCGAGCTTGGCCGCCACCACCGCGTGCAGCTGCTCCAAGCCCGCATTGAGCACCGAATCAACCTCGGCATCCACACCCCCGGCCACCCGCCGAGCCTTACGCAACACCCACGCGATCACATACCCGGCCGCCACACCGGCCTCGACCACCATCGCGACAACGCCCCCTCCCACGCACCACTCAGCCCGCTACAGGCAGACCCCGACCAATCCCGCGGCCCATCAAAACCCGCCTACCAGCCCCTCAGTGACAGGTAATCACAACAGTGAGAGTGCAGAGGACGGGATGGTGAGGCCGACGAAACCCATCTACGGTGGAGCCGATCGGCAAGAGCGCGGCCTGTGGACGGGATGCGACAACAGGGGGTGGACGCCGGCAACCCCGCTCACCCGGTATGCCCGCCCTGTACGTCGTGCAACGAGGGGGCGTAGGAGATCCCGACGATCAAGCCGTCCGCCGTGAGAAGTCTGGCCACCGTCTGGCCCCACGGCTCGGTGCGGGCCTCGTGTACCAGCTCAAAGCCCGCGCGCTGAAGCTCGGCACCGGCGGCTGTGACGGCTTCCGTGTTCGCCACCTCGAAGTCCAACCGGTCGTGTCGAGCAGCAGGCCCTCCAGCTACGGGCCGTGTCGGTCGGCCGGAAGCGATAACCGATCGAGCACGAGACTCCCCTACGGCAGTTCCGGGGAGCTCAGTCGAACGGCAGCAGTTCGCCCCTCGCCGTATGGGTCTTCTGCGGGCGCCGGAGCTGCGGCTTGAGCATCAGCAGGTCCATGAACCGCTTCGGTGGCGGGTAGCCGCCTGACTTACGACCTGGGGAGCGATATCAGCTCCCGGATCTGCCTGGCGGCCTGGGGCTCTGCGCGATCAGGACGTCGCTGAGGAGGAGTGACGGCGGTCAGGCGGATGGAGGTCGCCGCAGTCTTGACCGGCGCGTCTTGGTCAGGGAGTGGACCTCAGCGGCGGTGCCTGCCACGTCATCCCGGGCGGCTGGAGTAGGGGCGAGGGCTCGGGTCCGGGGTCATCGGTGTCGACGACTCCGGCGGCCGTGTGGTCGAAGTCGGCGGGCCAGCGGGTGTGCTCACTGGCCAGGGCGCCGGTCAGGCGTGCTTCGACAAGGTTGGCGGTGCTCAAGTCGGTGCCGCGCAAGTCGGCCATGCGGAGGTCGGCGCGGTGGAAGATCGCGCCGTGGGCGTCGGCCTTACGCAGGTTTGCCTCGCGCAGGTCGGTCTCGGTGAAGTCGGCGTCACGCAAGTCGGTTTCGACCAGCTTCGCGGCCCGTAGGTCGGCCAGAATGCAGCGAGTCCGGCGGAGAATCGCAGTCGTGAGGTCGGCGTGCCGCAGGTTGACCGAGACCAGGGACGCCTGGGTCAGATTTGCGTGGTACAGGCCCGCCGCCTCCATGCAAGCGCGGTCGAAGTTGACCTCGGGGAACCACAGTCCGTCGCAGTCGGCCCGGCGTAAGTCGGTGATGCTGAGATTGACCCAGGACTGCTCCCGGTGCTGGCACAGCACGCCGAGCGCGGTCAGCGCCACCTGGGCGTCGGCGGCGCGGGTCTCCAGGGGTGCGATGTCGTTGATGGGCACGTCTGCCGCCGGTGATTCCGGCCCGGCGGGTGGCCAGGGCAGGTGTGTACGCAGGTACGCGGCCTGGATGGAGATGATGGCCTCCCGGTCGCGGGCGGACTGCTCCGCGATCCGCCACAGCGCGTGCAACCCGCCGATGCGCACATCCAGCTTGTCGCTGCCGAGCTGGTCGACGGCCCGGCTGAATCGGTCGGTGACGTAGCCCTCCTGGGTGGCGCGCAATCCGTCCTGGCTCACCCGCAGTTGCCGCCAGGTGGCGTACGCGCCGAAGAGCACGACCAGGCCGCCGACCACCTGCAGAAGCGTCGTACGGACATCGTTCACCGCCTTCAGCCGATCCTGCGGGGCGATGCTCGCCCCGGCGAGATCGTGGTCGACCACCACCCCCGGCAGTACGACGAACACCGTGCCCAGAATGACCAGCCCCGCCCCGGCCAGCAGACCTGCGGCCACCCGGCGCCTGACCAGCCCGTCGTGCCGTGCCCGCCGCCCGCGGTCTGGGTCCCCCATCTCCATGGGCATGGGAGCCTAGGCGCCGCTCAGAAGACGATCAAGAGTGCTGTGCCACTGGCCCGTGACATGAGAACGGCCGTACGGGTGGGGTGAGTTGTGAGGCTTACCTGGGCCCGTGCGGCCTGTTCCCATCCTGCCCTGTCCGGCATCTCGCGCGCACACTTCGGCGAGTTGCTCGAAGAACTCGCGCCCCGGTGGCAGGCCGCGCGGGAGTCGGCGCTGCACGAGCGGCGTGGCGGAGACCGGAGGCGGGCGGCCGGCGCCGGGCCCAAGCAGTGCCTGGTCTTCGTTGACCGGCTCCTGGGTCACGCTGGTCCACTTGCGGTCGGGATCCCGCACGCCGCGCTGGCTGAACTGTACGGAGTGGACCGCTCCACCGTATCCGGAGCGATCCGCGAGGTCCGGCCGCTGCTGGCGACCCGCGGTTTCGCCGTCCCCGACCGGCCGGGGGTGCGGCTGCGGACACTGGAGGACCTGTTCTCCTACGCCAGCGCGCAGGGCGTTGACCTGCGCATCGACGGCACCGAAGTGCAGGTCCGCCGCCCCCGCGCCCACCGCCCCGGCCGCAAGGCGTTCGCCTCCGGCAAGAAGAAGCAGAACACCATCAAGACCACCACCTTCAGTGACCCGAAGGGCCGCGCCCTGTTCAGTGGCGCGGTCCGGCCGGGCCGCGCGTTGCCCCCCACCATGTCGGGGCCCGAGCGGCGGTTCGCCGCCGCGCAGGCCCGCTCCGGTCTGGGCGGCAAGAGGCCAGTGATCGTCTTCACGGCTGCTCGCCCGCCGGGGCCTGACTGTCCAACACCTCGTAGTGGCGGCACAGGGCGTTGAGAGAGCGGGCGAGCTTGCGCGCCACGGCCCCGCGCACGGCCGGCGTGCATCCGTCACCGACCCGCAGCTTCCTGTTCGCCTCCTCGACGCAGGCGAGCGCGCAATACCGGCGAACGCTGTCCCTGGGCAGCCTCCCGGCCTTCGCCTCGACCTCGGGGATGAGGAGCGCCAGGTGGCCGCGCAGCATCGCGGTGAGAGCGTCCAGCTCCGCAGCAGCGGGCGGCAGTGCGTCGAGGCCGTCGTCCGGACCGAGCAGCAGGGCCGCAGTCTCGCGCATCGTCTCGATGTCAACCAGGCTCGTGTCGTTGCCCTGCCTCACCGCGGTACTCACCGGCTCGCCGTCTGCCCGGCCCGGCAGCGCGGGCACGCACACGGCGGGAACGCGGTCTCGATCCCCACCGGCAGCGGCCGGTTGCCGAACGCCACAGTGACCGTACCGCGGTCCTGGGTGATCGAGCCGTAGCGGTTCACGGTGTACACGCGCATCGTCATCCCGTGCGCCCGTGCGCCCGTGCTTCGGGCTGGGGTCGAGCGGTACCGTTGGTCATGTCGACGCTCCCTCGTTGGTTTGAGCGTTGGCCACTCCCGGGGCCGGTCGGTCGCGCGGTCGCCGGGCCTTGCGTGGCACCTCCTGCGGGCTGAGCCTTCCGTGGCGCCCCGCGTCGGCAGCCGCAACTGCGGATCTGCCAGACGCCGGTAGCGCCGCGGACGACTACTTCGCCCGCCACGTGCAGGGGCTTGTTCACGGCTCCGCAGTCGAAGCACGCCTCACCGTCAAGGCAGACGGTGCTCACCTGGCGGTCGACGACCGTGGGAGTGAGCGAGCGTGCTTCGTGCATCCCCGTGCCCATCTGTGTGCCTGCGCGTGCACAAATGGTGAGGGTGAGGGAACGTCAGAAGTACCCCATCGAGGGGTACCTGGGGCTCGTCAGGTGGCGGAGCACCACTCCGCGAATGCGGTCAACGTCTCGGAGTCCGCTCGCCGCAGCCGCCGCAGGGTCGATGCGTCCTCACGAACCCACGGATGGTCTCGGGTGTGCTGAGGCGCGATCTTCCTGGCAACCTTCAGCGACTCGAACGCGCCGTCGGGCATGCCTGCCCACAGTTGCGCCCGTGCCAGCTCGATATAGAAACCGGACCGTCGTTCCGCTGGCAGGCTGGTGGGGGGCTTCCACTCATTGGTGACGTCAAGGGCGTCGCCCACGTGATCGCCACCCAGGCTGACCGCAACGGACACCCGGTGAATACGGACCGAGTCGGGGCCGAACGCCGTGCCGTAGTAAATGTCCTCCTGCACGTTGTCGGCGAGTTGCGCCGCCTCCCCGATGTGCGCGGTTGCCGCATCCGCGTCCTGGGCCCGTCCGGCGATGACGGCTGCCCTCATGTGAAGCGACCCGCGCGCGGCGCGTTCAGCGGCGGTCGACGGCGCGAGTGCCGCGTCGATGGCGAGCTGGAGAGCCCGCAGGCCTGCCGCATGAGCGCGCGGCGAAGAAGGTCTCGGTGCGGACATAGGCCACGGACGCGGACAGCAATGGGTCGCCAGCCTCTACCGTGGCCCATCGCATGAGTTCCACCAGCCGGGCCGACAGGTCGTGTGCGCTCAGCTTGTATGCGGCTGCGTCGGCCGAGCGGTAGGCGCTGACCAGGAGCCGGGCCAGATCCATTCGTTCAGCGCCTGCGGCTCCGTGGAAGGCGCGGGCCAACTCGGTGAGGAGGCTCGGAAGGTCACGGACGATGCGCGTGTACTGCGCCCCGAACCTCCAGCGTTCTGCAGTGTCCACTGCCGACCGCAGCTCGGCCACCGGACGGACCGGTCACCGGACGATGTCCACCAGATCCATGAGGCTGTCGATGCGCCAGTCAGCCGCTGCAACGATCTGCGGGTCGTCGGCCCACAGATGCCCCAGGGGCCGCGCCGCAGGTGTGCGGTCCGCAGCCCGGCAGCCTTGGCCGGGTGCACGTCGTTGGCAGGATGGTCGCCCACGTAGAGGATTCGGTCGGCTGGTGCCTCGGCAACCTCGATCACCCGCTGGAAGAACTCAGGCTGGGGCTTGGCTACACCCCACTCGCCCGATGTGACGATCAGGTCTGCGGGCAGATCGAGCGCGCGCAACAACTGCGCAGCACGAGCGGTCTGATTGCCCGCAACGACTACCCGGACGCCCGCCTCACGCAGGGCGCTCAGAGCCGGACGGACGTCGTCGTACAGGTCGTCCTCGCAGAGGTCCTCGCGGCGGCCGGCCTCTTCCCGGGCGCGGTATTCAGCCGCGACATCAATGCCGGGGCGCACGAGCCTCAGGGCCTCCGCGTTGTCGCGGCCTTGAGCGACGACGGCGCCTACCAATGCGGACAGGGTATGGCGAGGGACGCCTAGCCAATCGGCCCACAGCGCCCAGTAGCGGTCGTCTCGGGTGATCGTCTCGCCGACGTCGAACACGATGGTCTCAATCACCCCGCGAGCCTACGAGGCCCTCAGGATGCGAGAAAAATCGAACACATGATTAAATCCGGCCCTGAGCCCGATTCCCGACGACCTCACCCACGCACAACAGGAGTGGCGCGCTACCTACCGGCAGCTCGCCGTACGCCCGCACGCTGCACTGCGTCAGCGGCTGATCCGCCTGTCTGCCGAGGTTCTGTTCCATCCGTATTGGCAGGGCCGGCGGTCCGCGGGCTGGGCGGCGCTGCACGGTGCACGCCATGTCCGCCCTGCCCCCTGACCCGCCCCGGCTTCGGGCGATCCTGGCGCACCTCGACAAGCAGCTCGCCGAGAACGAGACCGTCGGCATCTACCTGCGCCTCCAGCGACAGGCCGTCCTCGCCGCACTCGAACACGCCGAACGGCCTCCCCGGCCTCATCGGCCGGCACGGAAGGTGAAGGGCGGTGGCCCACTGCCCAGCTTCGCTCCCCCGCCGGTGAAGACCGGCTACGTCGTCCAGCAGAAGCGCACCCCGCACGGCCACGAGCCCGCCGTCATCCACCTGGCTGACTGCACGATGATCGAGGGCACACCCCACGGGATCCGGCCAGACGAGGCGCGCGCGGCGCTCACCGACCCCACCATCGAACCGTGCCAGTTCTGCCGGCCGGACACCGAGCTCTCACGAGCAACAAACACCGGCTGCAGCACCCGGACCAGCTCTACATCTACGCCCGCAACCAGACGCTGGTCTTCCGGGAGCACAACCAGGGCGCCCGCTCCTGGGGGGCGCTACTCAAGGATCTCGACCAGGCTGATCCGGGGGTTCACGTGCTGGCGCACCTGGCCGACCGGCAGGCACCGTGGCGGGAGCCGTGGATGGACCGCCTGTCATGGATGGCCGTCGAGATAGTGCTGGCCGCATCCCTGCACGCACCGCAGCACCTGAGCGACTTCCTGTACGAACCCGACCCCGAATACGCGCAGATCGGCGAAGAGAGCTGCGGGCGGCTGCCCTTCCCGGCCTATCCGACCAATGGTTTCGAGGGCAGCCGCTGGCTCCTCGGTGCGGACGTGCTGCTGCGGGACGAGGAGGGCTGCGCGCCCGTGAGGGCTCGGACCGAGGAAGCCACTGGACGCAGTCCCGGCCCTGCTCCAGGGAGACTCGGGTCACGAATGAGTGACTCCTACACGGATTCTCCACACAGACATCACATCTACCGCTATTTTCTTACCCTCAACTCACCCTGGGGGGACGCATGAGCTATCCGTATATGCCACCACCGCCTCCACAGCCGCCCGTGCGCACGGCACCGAAGTGGGCGCGGAAGCGGTACGTGCTGCCCGCGATCGGCTTCGCCTTCTTCCTCGGTATCGGCGCCGGTGCCAGCGGCCAGAACAACGGGACGGATGCCAAGCCCGCGGCCGACAAGGTGAAGCCGGCGGTGACTGTCACCGCGACTGCCACGGCGACTAAGACCGCGCAGCCGAAGCCTGCGCCGACGGTGACGGCGACGAAGACGGTCAAGGTGAAGGTGACCGTGACCGCGCACGCGGCCGCCGCTGACTCGGGTAGCGGCGGGAGTTCGTCCGGCGGGTCGTCCGGGAGCGGTGGCGGCTCCAGCTCGTCGGGGGGCTCCGTCGGTTCCGGGAACGGTGCCACGGCGCTGTGCAACGACGGCACGTACTCGTACGCTGCGCATCATCAGGGCGCCTGCTCGCATCACGGCGGCGTGGCCGTCTTCTACAGGTAGGCGGGCCCATGTCTGACATCACCGAACCCCCTGCTACGCCACCGTTGTCTGAGAAGGCGCCTGCGTCTGGGAGACGTTGGGCTCATCCTGTCGTCACCGGCATAGCCGGCCTCGTCGTCGGGGCAGCCGGCGTCGGGCTGGTGTGGGGCCTGTCTGCTGGCGCAACGAGCGCTGTGAAGACGTCCACGTTGAAGGGCGCGCTCACGCTGACGGGCGATAACGTGCCCTCTGGGGACACCAGCGAGGACTGCACCGGCTACGAGGGCTACGACGACATCGGTGCCGGAGCCGCCGTCACGGTGTACGACAACGCGGGCAAGGTCATCGCCCAGGGGGCGCTTGGCGTGGGCAAGCCGCACGACGCGGCATGCGTGTTCCACGTGGCTGTGCCTGGTGTGCCGAACGGGCCGAAGTTCTACCAGGTGGAGGTCAGCCACCGAGGAAAACTCACCGTGTCCTCGGCAGAAGCGAAGGCCGGCGGGTTCGCTGCCTCCCTCGGCTGAAGCGGCTACGAGACGGGATCTCAGTCGTCGCCCCATCGAGTGGGTCTCTGCGGCGAACTGTCTGGACAACTCAAGCCAGCTGCCAGCCGGACAGAGGGCCGCCATCGCCCACGTCGGCCGTCAGCCGTGCGCCGGGCAAGTCGCTGAGGGGGGACGCCGACCGCCGCGGCGATCTCGGTGGCTGGGTAGCATCGGGCTCGGCGCGCTCCTCCGGCGTCGGCGGCGACGATCTCGGCCTGGTCGCCAAAGAGCAGCCGGACGCGGACGGTGACGCGCTCGATGGGCATGCCCGTGCTCACTTCCCCTGGTTTGCACAGAGTCGGGTTTCAGGAAGCAGTCAAGCGGCTTGTCATGAGCGGCCAGGACGCCAGCAATCTGTGGCGACCGATTCACCGCCGAGGTCACGACGGCGGGGAGGCCGCGGTAAGCGCTGCAAGTGCGCCGGACAGTGAAACGGCCGCGCTCTCGACATCGAGGGCGGACAGGGCGGTCAGGGGGGCGTGCACGGCGGTGAGGGGACGCGGCAGGCGGTGTCGGCTCCTCAGGGCAGCGCCGCGCGGTGGGTCAGGTCAAGGATCAGGACTCCTTGAGGGGCAGGTAGCGGGAGTAGGGGGCGAAGGCGCTCGGCTCGGTGGCGGTCAGGTAGATGATGTCGCTGTCGGCTTCGGCCGTCGCCCATCCCTTGCGCATCACGCTCTCCAGCGTAAGCAGCACGGAGTCGGCGGCCGTGCATGGCATTCCGGCGCTCATGGCTGATCTTCAAACCATCGGATCTCGTGCCGGTAGCAGCCGGCCAGGGGCGGGTGCCAGGCGAACCCGCCGTCGTCGAGGCAAAGCCCACGGAGATCCGCACGCCGAGCCGGCAGCACCGGTCAGCGCGCGAGCTCCTTCAGAATGGTTTCATTGGAGTTTCTGAAATTACCAGTTAATCGTCGGTCCCTCCTGGTTGGATCGTTGCTTCACCGATGGGCTGCGTGTTGGTGTTCGTCAGTTTGTCGCTTCCGGTGAGGAAGGCCTCGATCGCTGCGACGGAGTCCTTGGGAGTGCCGTGCGTGCTTTTGAGGTCGAGGACCTTGGTGCCGTCGGTGCCGACTTTCAGGGTGAGGCGGATGCGTCCTCGCCTCCTGTGGAGCCAGGCCACCAAGACACTGGTCAACGCGGGGAATGCTTCTGGTGCGATTTGGACTAGGAGACCGGTCAGTTCTCCGCCGAGAGCGCCTTCCTCAAGGGGCGGCAGGACCTCTTCGATGTGCTCCGCTGTGGAACCCTGGCTGAGTGCGTTGCGAAGATCTCGCAGTTCGTCGGTCTCGTCGTCGAGATGTTCGATCAGAATTTCCAAGGTGATTCTCCGTTGTCGTTTCTCATTGCGAGTCGCTGGTCACTTGTCTTTGCACGCGGCCCGTGCGGAGCCGTTGGTGAAATCTCTCCATTCAGCGGCAACGTGTGGTGTCAGAGGAGTTGAGCAGACCTGGTGCACCAGGGCGGCGGGAGAGACGGAGGAGAGGCGAGTCATGCCGTCTGCCGACGACACGAGGAGCAGGCCGCTGGGTCCGATGGCAATGCCGGTGATGGCCCCGGTCCGCACGGGGAAGGTGACGCTTGCGACGGGCACTGTGTGGGCTTCGAGTTGCACAAGGGTGAGGCTGCCTCGTTCGTCGCCAATGGCGAGGATGGTGGCGTTCGCGTCGAGCGCCAGCGCTGTGACGAGGGCACCTGGGTAGGGGGTAGTGGATGCCTTGACGGGGTGGTCCTCGGGACCGCTGGTGAGGGTGACGGTTCCGCCATCGCTGGTTGCGGTTGTGGCGCCGTGGGGATACGTGGCCGATGGCAAGCGGGGATCGGGCGGCGGGGTGGGGATGGGCGCTGGTGCAGGGGGACGTGTTGCCACGTCCCACGCCCTGGTGGTGGCATTGGTGTAGGTAACGGTAAGCCGCTCTGTGCCGGGGATGAATCCGAGGCTAGACACGCTTCCGCCCCGTAGGGGAGCCGCAATAGTCGCGCGGGGCTTTGGCGTGTGGGGCCGCCGTAGATCCCAGACGGACACGGCCCCGCTGTCGCCAGCGACCGCGGCGTAGGTGCCAGAGGTGTCGAGGGTGGCGAGCCCGGGACTGCCAACGCTGCCGGGGAGTTCCGCCAGTAGGCCCGGCTGTCTCAGGCTGGAGAGGTCCCAGAGGCGGGGCGGACTGCTGTAGTCGCCCATCAGGCGGCCGGCGGGACTGAACCGCCCACCGGTTGATGGCGTCTCCATGACCGTTGCAAGAGATGCCCGGTAGCGCGCGTCGAGACACCAGATCTGCGTCGTGGGACCGTAGATGGCGAGCATCCCGCCATCGTCCGCGAGAGCGCAGGAAGCGCCCTGGACGCCGAGGTCGTCCACCGACCGTGTGCTACGCCCGGTCAACGCCCACAGCCGAGTTCTGTCGCCGGTCTCTGCCAGGACGCTGCCGTGTCGGCCGAAGCAGACGGACGACGCCGGGGCCCCTCGTCGCACCGGCAGCGGTGTGTTCTCGTTAGGCAGCGAGCTGGAACTGTCCGGGGGTTGCAGCGTCCAGCGGCCTTGCCGGTCGCGGACGGCCAGCGTGCTGCCCTGCCCGGTGAATTCGGCAAACGATCCAGGAAGGGGCAAGAGGCGTGTTGGAGTTCCGGCGGTGGGAATGCGCCAGACCTCGCTTCCGTTGGGAGCGCCATTGTTGCCAACTGCGCTGTTGTCGGCGGCGATTGATAGGAGCGAGCCGTCCTGGCTGAAGGTGATGGTGTAGGACGTGTCCGAGTCCAGGGTGCCCAGGTCTGTCGGAACCAGGGGACGGGGGCGGGAGCCCGGCGTTGTCGTGTCCCAGATCCGGAGGACTCCTTGCTGGTTCACGCCGGCCAGCAGACGGGCACCGTGGGTGAACATCAAGGCCGCCGCGAAACCTTGGCTGTCCGGCAGGACGGCGATTTGCTTTCCGTTGGCAACGGCGTCCAGGGCAATTTGCCCCTTCGGTGTCACGGCGGCGATCTGCTGGTCGCCAACGCCGATGCGAGTGCCGGACAGACGGCTGTAGACCGCGCTGGAAGCCGACGTGGGCAAGACCTGAGCCGAACTGTTCAACAAGGCGGCCCATGCCTGCGGCGTGGGTGAGGACTGGTAGGCGGCGACAGCAAGCCTCGCGGCAAGGTCCGGGTAGCTCGCCCGAGCCGAGGCGGCCGCTGCGGCTAATGCAACTGAGTTGCGTTCGGCACTGTGCCGCTGAGCGACGTCACTTTCATGGACTCCGTACACAAGGGCAGCCACACACGCCAGTACGGCGACAACGGCTGTAACAGCAGTGGCGAAGTGCAGTAGCTTGATGCGACGACGGCGGCGGCTTTGTTGGTTCCACCAGTCCATTGCAGCATCGAGATATTCCCAGTCCTCTGTCGCCAGACCGCTTCGTCCCTTGCGTCTGGCGGCTTCGGCAAAATCGTCGGGCAGAAGCCTGTGCGACGAGAAGTCCCGCCGGCCTGCGTTAATGCCGTGCTTTTTCTGCGCTTCCGCCTGAATACGCTGCCGGACGATCTGCCACTCCTGGTCCTTGCGGAGCCAGCGTGTCAGACGCGGCCAGGAACCGATCAGGGCCAAGTGCACCAAGCAAACGCCGGAGGGCCGGTCTACAACGAGCCGATGCTGTCTTAGGGCGGTCAGGGTCTGCCGTGCCAGCTCTTGGTCCGGCGGGTTGACCGCTTGGGCCGCATTGCGGATCAGTATGTCCTCGGGGACAGTTCTGAGCCCATACGGCTGCTGCTCTTCATGGTCGACGAGGTCGAGCAGGAGTGTTCGGGTGATGTCTTGGGCAGGCCCGCTGAGCTGTTGGAAGCACTTCTCAGCAGTCGCTTCGATGGATCCGGTCAAGGAGCCGCTGTCCTCGTACGCCCGCAGGGTCAGACATGTGCCTCCCGTCTGGTGCCATGTCCTGTAGAGAGCCTGGGCCAAGTGGGGCAGCAGCGGCTGACGCTCGCCGGGGGCGTCGCCATACGGGGAGTGCGCTGCGGCGCGGAAGTCGGCGCAGATCTGGGCCACGAAGTCGTCGTCTGGGGTGAGTCCTTCCATGGCGGCCGGTTCGACGACAGCACGCCGTACGTCGGAATCATCGAGCGCCGGCAGGATGTGCTGGGTCATGGTCAAGGCGCGGCGGAGCCTGTCGTCGGATTCCATGAGGGCAGAGTCGAATTGTGATTCGATCGCCAGCAGGACACGTACCCGTATCGCGTCATTGTGGGAGTCGATGGTGGAGCGCCGTGGCGCCGGAATGTCCGTCTCTGCGAGAGCGCATAGTGCGTCGATTAAGGCGGCGCGCTCTTTCGGATCGATGTCGGCGGCGTACACTCTTTCGAACTGGTCGACCACGAGAAGGAATTCGGGCAGGGGTCGATCGGGCGAGCAGTGGGTGGCCATCACCTGTCGTGCGACGGATGCGGTGCCCGCTTGGCCATTGCGGAGCCGCTGAGCCACTTCTTCGGGTTCGGCGATGTCCGCCAGGGCAGCTATGTGCTGCGCGAGCTCCTTCAGCGGTGTGGGTGTCTCTGGCTCGAAGACGCTTGTGACACGCACGTCGGCCATGTTTTCGGTTGGCTGGCCGGCCAGCCGGGGCAGTAGCGCGGCTCGCAGGAACGATGTCTTGCCGGTCCCCGAGGGCCCGCGTAGAAGCAGGGGCAGGCGGGGGGCGTCGGTGGCCGTGAGGTGGAATACGATCTCGTCCGCGTAGTCCTCGCGTCCTCGAAACCAGGCCTGTTCGGCTTCTGTGAAAGCGGCGAGTCCCGGATAGGGGCACTTTCCGCTGGGCACGGCGCTGCTTCCCGTCGGCCGTGACTCGTGCTCCAGCGCATCGGGGTGCGGGTTGGGTGCCAGCACCAGGTGTCCGGCCGGTCCACTGGCCTTCGGAATCGGAACACCTGGCGGAGTCGTCTTGCGTAGCACGTCGGCGAAGTGATCCAGCCTCATCACCGGGCCAAACTCGGGGATGCCCTGTTCCAGAAGGTCAAGGACACGGCCGCCGAAGCTCGTCTGCTGCTGACCGGGGGGAGCTAGAGCCCGTTCGTCCTTCATCGCGGCGGCAAGAAGGAAGTATTCGGAGTCGAACTGGGCCATGTCCGAGGCTCCGCGGTCGGCGGCGCAGCAGTCCAAGATCGCCACGAATGCGTTCGGACGCTCCGCCTTGGCGCCGCTCATGACGGTCTTAACCACATCGCGAAAGCTCGCCTGGGAGTAGTGTGCCAAGGTATCCAAGGCATAGGGCGAATTGGAGTGCCTTGTCATCAGTCTCAGCCGACCGGCGCCGTCGGGCGCGGCGTGTCCTACGAAGTACAGCAACAGGGCGCCGCCGGCGGCTCGGCGGGCGGCCTCATCCACGGCGACCAGCAATTCCTGCGGGTCTCCGGGGTCGTGGAGTTCGGTGATGGACGCGTGCGGCATGTCGCAGTGTTCGTGCAGTGCGGTACGCAGGCGCCGCAGCATGGGTCTGGCTGCCTTGACCGTTGGCCAGTGCCCCTTGTCGTACTCTCCGCAGCCGATCAGCAGAGCCTGTGCCCGGCCGGAAGCAAAGACACTCACCGGTGCGGTCATCTATGGGTCCGTCCTGATGGTGTGTGCTCGGTGTCCCTCGCTCCCGCGGCGATCCCGACGCCTGCCCGCAGCTGCCGGCGCACACGCATGGGGCGGGGGGCCCGGATAACACGGCGGCAACGCTCGGCGATTTCGGCTTCCAGTTGCCAAGCCCGGTCGGCATCGGCATCGGTCAACCGCGGCCAATCGGGATGAGCACGCGCTTCCTCCGCATCCGGCTCACCGTAGCGGGCCTGCAAGGCGAGCACTCCCAGGGCTTCAAGCGGGGTCCTCAAAGCTTGCTGGGCCCGCGGCTGCAGAGCTGCTCGTACATCTTCGAATGTGCCCAGTGACGCGCGGCCCAGGAACCGGTACCTGGCCAGCCGGTGGACGGACACCTCCCAGGCACCGATGACACGTCCGGCGGCCGTGGTACGCCGCCTGGCTCTGCGCCGCCGTAGCCGTGGGCTGGCCAGCACCATCCAGGCTGCGGCTGCGAGGCACAGTGATCCGGCCGTCGTCAGTACAACCAGCCACGGCACCGACGCGTGTCCGCCACCGCCCCCGGAGCCGACTGCAACCGGGGGCGGCGGGCTCGGCAGCGCTGAGAGGGACGTTCTCGGGCGAGGGGTCGGGATGGCGCTGGGGGTTGCCGTGGTGCGGGGAGCACCTGCGGTGGGTAGGTCTACGGCTCTGTCAGTCCTCGAGGAGGGGTGAGGGAGTACGTCGAAACGGAGCCAGCCGACCCCGACGAACCGGATCTCCCCCCAGACTTTGACGTCCCGCCCGGTAACCGTCCGCGAACCGTCCCTGTTGCGGGTACCGGCCGAAAATCCCACAGCCACCCGCGCTGGCAGGCCCATTTCCCGGGCGGCCAGCGCGAATACCGTGACGAAGGAGGCCGCCGACCCCTGCCTTGTGGTGAGCAATCGTTCGGCTCCGCCGAGTGTCTCGTCCTCGGCGGCGGCCGGCAGATAGGCATAGTGGAGGGTCAGCCACCGGGCCAGCGCAGAGGCCCGCTGCAGGGACGTGGCGGAAGGAGGAAGTGCGGCGGTCACCCTGGTGATCAGGGGAGTCAAGGCGCTCGGTACGGAGTCGGGGACGGTGAGTGCTGCCTCGTCGGAACGGTCCGGAACCAGCGTGTCGTCCATGGAGGCATCGGCAGCGGACCGGGGAAAGGCAGTAGTCCGGTAGGAGGTGCCGGGACGGAGCGCATGCTGGGCCAGGACGGTGCTGTCGTGTCTGCTGACCGATACCGGCAGTCTGGCAACGGAGACGGCCTGCGCGGGGTGCGGCAGGAACGGACCGGTCAACGCTTCCGTGCGTACGGTCGCGACGGTCAATGCGGACGCAACAGGCCGCTCGCTGGACAAGTAGGCCACCGAAGCGGTGGACACAAAGAGGCCCGAGGGCTGCCACACCGTTCCGTCGTAGTCGTCCAAGTCGGCCAGCACCCAGGCGGACGGAGCTGCGCCTGTCGTACGGAACAACGTCTCATGCGGGTTCGACGCCCAGGCGTTTGCCTGTGCCAGCGGATCGAGGGCGCCTGGCCTGCTCACCGCGGCACCGCGATGGAAGTCGTAGGGCATCCGTTCATCCAGCCATGGCCAACCGATCGCGGCCAGCAATGCCAAGGTCGCACATCCGGCTGCCAGCGGCAGTACCACCCACCGCGGCCGCTGCCCGAACACGGTGCCGCTGTCTTGTGACGCTGCCAGGTCCGTCCCGACGGCCGCGGCGAAGACGGCGGCCGGAAGAGTGCCGCCGACTGTCTGTGGGGCGCACAGCAGCACGGCCACGACCAGTACGCCCGTTGGCGGCAGCAGTGCCATCGCGGCCGCCCCTGCCCGCACACGCAGTTCCACGGCGGAGGCGCTAGCCGCCCAAGTGAGTAGAAACGGCGCGGCCAAGGCATCCGGGCGGCCGGACGCCGGCACTGTCACGCCCAACCGGGACCATACCTGTGACGCCGCGGCGGCGGCTTCACACACTGCGGGCCACACCCCATGCGCCGACCAGGCATTACGGAAGAGCAAGGCGGTTGCCGCCGGCAGCGCCAGGGCCAGGACGACCGGCAGAACTGCGGCCGACCCCCAGGTAGGTCTCACACGCCGCAGGAGTGCTACTGCACAAGCGGGCAGGGTGGCAGCAACAAGCACTGGCGCCGCCAGCACTCGGTATCCGAAGGCAGGGGCGAAGACAAAGCCTGCCGATGCCGCGGCTGCGACAGGTCCCAGCAGCTCTCGCCGTACTGTGCGGCTCATAGCGCGGCCTGGGTCAGCATCGACCATCGGACTGCGGCTCCGCGTGCATCAGCGGAATCGATCACCGCGGTGCCGCGGGGCTGAGCCCACCGCATGACTACATCCGATGGGCGGCTCGGCCCTAGGCATACCAGGATGAGCCGCATGGGAAAGACCGAGTCCTCAAGAGCTTGCAGCAACTGCGCCGACGGCTCTCCCGTGACCACCGTGCACGTCGCAGACCTCATCAGCGCTCGCCGAACCGACGTCCGCAACGCCGCTGTCCCCACGGGGGCGGATGCACGCCTAGGCTCGGCGGGCTGGATGGAGGCGAAGACTCGTGCGATGTCGTCGGGAGTGCAGCGCTCACCGCCCGACCAGGACCAGACTCCTTCGCTGGTGGTGGTAGCGAGCCGCAGTGCGTGTCCCAGCCTCGTGACGGCCGTGACCACCGAGGCGGAGAAGTCCACGGCCTCCTCGAAGTCGTCGGGGGATGCATGGGCGGCAGGAGCCGTGTCGTGCAGGATGACGAACTCCCGCGTGGGTGAGGCGACTTGTCGACGAACCAGGATCTGCCCGGTGCGGGCGCTGTTGGGCCAGTGGATCAGCCGGTGGTCATCTCCCGGTTCGTACGCACGCAGGGCGTCGTAGTCCCCGCCGTCACCGGGTGTTCCCCGGCCGCCTGCGCTGGAGCGTATCCGGCTGGTCTTCAACAGCCTGCCAACGGCCACCATACGGGGGCGGACCAGCAGGCGCCGGCCGTCCCCGGACGTGGTAGTACGACGGCAAAGCCCGAACGGGTCGGTCTGTCCGAGCGTGGGCGGCCCCACGATCACTTCCCCATGGCGGTGTGTCCGTAGCGCGATGGCCAGGTGGGATCTGATGTCGTCGGTTGGCATTTGGATGGGTTCCGCTGTCAGGCCGGTGTCCGCCACGCCGAGGTCAATGTCCGTACGCAGCAGCGGCCGGGTGAGATTGCACTCCACGCTGACGGTCACGATGCCGTGTCGTTCTGCGCGTGGCGTGTCCAGGCGGATGGACGCTGATGGCCGGGGCGCGAGGGCCACGAGCAGCAGTGCGCCAGCGAAAGCAAGCACACCGCTGGCGGCGACGACCGCTAGAGCGGTGGAGGCGAGCAGCACGGCACAACAGGCGAGGACGGCGGATGTGGCAAGGACCCCGGCACCCCTGCGGGTCGGCCTCATCTTGCGGGCCTAGCGCTGAGCAGCGCCTTCTTGACGACGTCGGTGGGGGTCAGCTTGTGGAATTCCGCGCCGCTGTCCAGGACCAGGCGGTGGGCCAGCACAGGAGCGGCCAGGACGTTCACATCTTCCGGTGTGACGTAGTGACGTTCCTGACTTGCCGCCCGTACACGGGCGGCACGGACCAATGCGATACCGGCGCGCGGGCTCGCCCCCAACCGCACCCATTCATGCGTCCGCGTCGCGGTGAGGATGCGGACGACGAAGCTGTGGATGGCGTCGTCGACGCGGACACTCTGTGCCGTGGCGATCATCTCCTTGAGCTGGGCTTCCACGAGAACGTGTCCGGTGGTGTCGGCGAGTCTACCTTCGCTTCCCAGCTTCAGGATTTCACGCTCCGTCTCCGCGTCCGGATAGCCAATTTCCATGCAGATCATGAACCGATCCAGCTGGGACTCGGGGAGCGGAAAGGTACCGGCGAAGTCGATCGGGTTCTGTGTGGCCACCACCATGAACGGGTGGGGCACATACTCGGGACCACCGTCGACCGTGACCTGCCGCTCCTCCATCACCTCCAAGAGGGCCGACTGCGCTTTGGGTGAAGCCCTGTTGATTTCGTCGCACAGCACGACGTTCGCGAAGACCGGGCCCCGCCGGAACGTGAATTCGTTCCCGCTGCCGGTGAGGACCAGTGTTCCGGTGATGTCTGAGGGGAGGATGTCCGGGGTGAACTGAATCCGCCGGAACACTCCCTTCACCGCGCGTGCGATGGCCTGAGCCAGTGAGGTCTTGCCCAGTCCTGGGAAGTCGTCGATGAGTAGATGGCCCTCGGCCAACATCGCTGTGAGAGCGAGTTCCACCTGTTGGCGTTTGCCCAGAACAACCCGCTCGACATGATCGACGAGCGCAGTGAATCCGGTCGCGAACTGGGCGTAGCGGTCCGAGTAGCGACCGTTGGGATAGGTCATGGAACTCCCTTGGGCTCAGTTCGGCTTCCACAGCTGCACGGTGCTGCCGTCGGCTACGGCCAGTAGCCCGGATCGAGGGTCGAAAGACAGCTGTGTGATCTCGGATTCCCGTGTGGTCAGGGGTCCCAGCATCGTGGGGTTTTGGCCGGCCCCTACCTTCCACAGCTTGACGGTCCCATTCTCCTCGCCCGTGGCGAGCAGTGAACCATTCGCGCTGAAGGCGGCGGCGGTGACCTGGCTGCGGGTGGGCAGTGCCGCCGCCAACGTCGGGGCCGCCCGGTCGCGTACGTCCCACAATGCTGCTGACGTGTCGACTCCGGGAGCGAGGAGAAGTTGCCCACCTGGGTTGAAAACTAGGGGCGCGGAGATCGAACCGATGTCGTGCTGTGAGGTGATGGGTATGTGTTGCAGGTTGGAGGCGTCGAGGAAGTAGAGAATCTGCCGGTCGCTGTGAGTGGCGTCCTTTGTCAACGCCAACGTCCTGCCATCCGGGCTGAAGGCAACGTCTCCTGCGGCGTCACCCAAGTCGAACGGACTGCCGTCGGGGCTGGAGAGCGGTTCCGGCGCCGACGGGTTTGCGCTCGTCCAAATAGTTATATGGCTTGCCGCGTCACCGCCGTCGTCCACTGCGAATGCCCGGCCGTCGGATCTGATGGCGAGAATGTCGCGAAGGCCCCGGTTCTGAGTGGCTGGGATGGTCGTGCTGAAGAGCGGGCTCGGCGCCCCTGTTGAGGGCACGGCATAGATGGTGAAGTCCTGGTAGTGGGTGGTGGGCTGTCGTCCCGAGACGAAGAGCAGGGTGCCCTGGGCGGCGAAGGTCAGCCCCCTGGTGGCTCCTCCCTCGCTGTCCGTCACTGGATACTGGCGTCTTGGGCGGCGTGGGTCGGAGACGTCCCACATCTGACCGGTGCCGGCACCGTGCGCTGTCACCAAGCGTGCCGCCGCGGGGTCCCAGGCCACGGATGACCACTGGAGATCGGTGTCCGAAGCGAGGCTGATCGTCTTGAGCAGGGTGGGGCCGTGTTGCGACGGCGAGCCACTCGGCTCCGGGCCCGGCTTCGGCCCTGCGGACGGCGGCGGGCTGCCACCTGGTGAAGCGGAGGGAGAAGGCTGTAGTCGGGTTGGATCTACCGCTGGTGAGGACAGTCCCGGGCTCGGGGAGGGACTAGCTGTAGTAGAGGGGCTGGGGCGGACTGAGGGACCAGGACTCTCGGTCCGCTCGCCTGTCGATCTGCGGTACTTGGTGAACACGCGCGTCGTCTCGTGCCAGACCACCATCGCCTTGGAGCCCGTCTCGTTGTTGCCCCACACAAGCCCATGGCGCACGAACATCGTTATCTTCGCCCTGCTGCCGGGATCCGCCAGGCCAACCGACCGGCGCACACGGCCGGAAACAGCGTCGACAACCAGCACCGATCCCGACGTGTCGTCAGGTACATACACGAGCCCCGCGGCTGCCAACGGCTGTCCTAGAACGTCTCTTTGTGGGAGAGGCAATCGAACCGTCCGCAGCTCACCCGTGACGGTATCCGTGGTCACCAGGGTCTGACTCGGACTAAGCACCAGCGGCACCAGCGAGGAAGCCGCTGAGGGAACACCGAGTGCGACGCCCGAAGCGGCCTGCGGACGATCGCCGGTGGAAAACGTCCGTAGGGAACCGTGCGGTCCAAGCACGGTAAGTCGCAGGCTTTGGCCGTCTAGAGCGACCGCCTCGGCGTGGGCTGCCGACGTCAACCACAAAGCTCCCTGGGCGCCGGGGATCCGAGCGCGTGCGACTACCCGTTTACCCTCAATGCGCACGAGGGTGCCTGACGGTGCCGACGCCACCCAGAGGGAGCCGCCGCTTCCGGCGACCGCAGAAGTCACCGATCCTTGCAGATGCACAGACGTCCCGTCCCCCACTGTCACCGCCGAGACGCTCTGCGATACGACAGTGGAAGTGATCCGCCTGCCGTCAGCGCCGTTGCTCCGCGCATCCTGTCTTATGCCGTAGACCTGCGAGCCGGACACGACGACAGAGTCGACTTCAGAAAGCACAGACTGCCCGCCATAGGCTTCATCGGCATCGTCGACCCGCCACGCATCCCCCGATTCCAGGACCACGACGCCTCGGTCGCGCTGGTCCACCGACGTCCGGCTCGACCTGCCATCCTCGGGAAGCGCTAGTTGGGCCATCGGCTGGGCTGTCGCACCATTGACCTTGGTCAGCAGCCCCACCGACGTAGACAGCAGCCATGCGGTGCCAGTGTCGAACTGCGGCCTGGTGGGGGCATTTGAGTGGATACCGCCGAGCAGCACAGGCCCCGCAACGCACAGAAGCCCAAGGCTTCCAGCGACCGCGGTGTGGCATGCGCGCCCCCCGTGCGGCAGGCGCCATCGCATAAGCCACCCCCTCCCCTGAACACCCAACGAGGCCATGCCACTTGGCCGCGCCCGAAAGGGACTGCAACCGTGCTTCGCCCCAACTCCCCCTGGCTCAAACCATGCTAATCGGAATTTGTTGATCGTCGTGGCCGAAAGGAACAAGTCAGTCGAGTCTCCCCCGGACCGTGGCATGCGGTAAAACGGGCGGCTCCGAGCTCCGAAGGGGTCACCAGCCGGGCCGGCTGCGCATGACGCGGCATGCGTCCGTTGCGGACGAGATGGTGGGCACAGGTACCGGCGTCGGTGGAGTGGTGGGTCACTGCGAAGTGCAGCCGCGACAAAGGTCGGCCCAGAAGCGGGCCGACCGACCTGCAGGCCGAGCAGGTCGCACCTAGATGTATTGATCATGAGCGTTGTTACTGACAGTGAGAATGTGACTGGTGGTTCTACTGGTGAGCCTGACTCACTTACTGACTGACGTCATCGACTGTCCTGTTTAAGATTTGTCGGCTCATCGGCAGGGCCGCCGCGCACGCGGCCGGACGGGCGTTTGTGACTTTATAGGAGCTTGGTCCAGAAGCCCCGTCACTGTCTTGTCCACCCGCCCGACCGGCGCGTGCCGCCCTCGGAACGGACACGCCACAAGGACGGACATGACCAGCATGACGCACGATGGCCCGCAGATCACCGGCGGAGTCGACGCCCACGGCCTCACCCACCATGCCGCAGTGATCGACACAGTCGGTCGGCACCTGGCCGACCGGGAGTTTCCGGCCACCATCCGCGGCTACCGGGATCTGCTGGAGTGGATGCGCTCACACGGCGCGCTCGTCGCGGTGGGAGTGGAGGGCACCGGCGCCTACGGAGCCGAACTCGCCCGGGTGCTGACGGCAGCCGGCGTTGCCGTCGTCGACGTGGACCGCCCCGACCGCAAGACACGGCGGACGAAGGGCAAGTCCGACCCGATCGATGCCTATGCGGCCGCGACGGCCGTACTGTCCGGGCGCGCTACCGCATCCCCAAAAGCCGGGACGGCGTCGTCGAAGCGGTCCGCGTGTTGAGGGTCGCCCGCCGCAGCGCGGTCAAGGCCCGTACCCAGGCGATGAACCAGATCCGAGCCCTACTGGTCTCGGCGCCCGCGTTGCTGCGCGAGCAGGTCGCTGTACTGAACCGGGCCATGTTGATACGCACCCTCGCCCGGCTGCGGTCCGGCGACGATCTGTCCCGCCCGCTGGCGGCGACCAGGGCCTCGCTGCGGCGGCTCGCCCGACGCCACCAGACACTCGACGCGGAGATCGCCGAGCTGGACGCCGAGATCGGCCCGCTGGTCAGGCAGGCCGCTCCCGCGCTGCTTGAGCTGTTCGGCGTCGGCCCGGAGACCGCCGGTCAACTGCTGGCCTCGTCCGGGGACAACCCCGAACGCATGCGTTCCGAGGGGGCGTTCGCGCACCTGGCCGGGGTCGCCCCGATCCCGGCATCCTCCGGCCGCACCCACCGCCACCGCCTCAACCGCGGCGGCGACCGGGCCGCGAACAACGCACTGCACACCATCGTGCTCACCCGCATGCGCTTCGACGCACGCACCCGCGACTACGTCGACCGCCGAACCAAGGAAGGGCTGAACAAGAAGGACATCATGCGCTGCCTCAAGCGATTCGTCGCCCGCGAGGTCTACCGCGCTCTGACCAGGACACCGACTGGGTGAATCCCCCAAACCAACCTGGCCACAGTGGCTTGACAGTCATAGGAGCATCTTCGGCTCGTCGGGGTGAACTTCCGCGATGTGCCTGAGGGCTCGTGGTCCCGCCAACGACCCGCTTGAGATCAGCTGAACGAATCGCCGGATGCGGGCCCGCATGTCCGGTGGTGTGGGGGCGGGCCGGGAAAACCGGCCCGCCTACCCGATAGTGAAAACCTCCGCCTGCGCCACAAACGCAGAAGGCCCCGGTCACGAAGATCGAGGCCTTCTGCATGTTCACGCTGCGAGCTGTTCCAGAACCCAGGTGACCGCCAGTGACGCCAGCCCTTGGGCGTCGTCCTCGCCGAACTCCTCGGGAAGGGGCTCGCGCTCGTCGGTGACGTCGCCGATCTCGAACGAGATCTCCCAGCGTCGGCCGGCCGCCAGAAAACGGACCCGGATCGGCCAGCAGGTTCCGTCCGCCTCGACGCCGGTGATGGTGAAGGCTCCCCACACCGGGTCTTCGACCCGGCGCCCTTCGAGAGCTTCGGCAGTACTCCGCGCGGCGGCCGTGCTGGAGAACGTCATGGCAGCAGGGTACGACTCAGCAGCGCTTGGCGACACCGGGAAGGGCTTCGTGGTAGGCGGTGATGATGCCCATGCGTCCGGTCGAGCCGTAGGGCTTGGACGAGGCAACGACGCGGTACTGGCCCGACTCGCACGGCGGGAGGTCTTTCAGGACGAAGACCTGCGTCGTGGCGTCCTGCGCCCACGTAGCCGTGTAGTTGGAGAGGGTGCTGGCGATTTCCTCGTCCACGAAGGGGTCCCAGTGCTTGTAGACGATCTTCTTGAAGCCGAACCCCCGGCCTCGGGCGTCGACCTGACCGCAGCGCAGCGGAATCGGCGCGAAAGGAACGTGAGGCGCGTACCACTTGACGATGTAGCCCTTATCTTTGCCGTCACAGGTGTGGGGGCTCAGAGCGGCCGGACGCGCCGGGACGTGACGGGCGCCGGCGTCGGCCGACGCCGTGGCAGCCGGCGTCAGCAGTGCCGCCGTGGCGAGAAGCGGGAACAGAACACGTGCCTTCACTTTTCCTCCTGAGGAAAAATCGAACATGTGTTTCATCACTGCTAACCCTCAGGGAACCCACAGGCGTCACGCAAGATCCGTGGCGCGATCTTTTCCGTATTTGTCCGGATTGCGGCCAAGGAATGCGCTTCACCATCACCTACGCGGTGACGTCACACAGGCCGGGGCCCAGATCGCGATCCAGTACGCGGGTGCCGAAGAGTGGTACACACTCACCGGCAGCCCCGCTTCCCTCCCCTCCGGTGGGTTGAACGCTCTGCATCAGGATGTGCTCGAGCGTGTCCGTCACGGCGGTGGCGCCGAAGCCCCGAGCTAACAGCGGGCAGGTTCCCAGTCCAGAATCCGCAGGGGCTCGGTGACGTTGGCCCAGTGCACGTCGCCGTGGGCGGTGGTCCAGCAGGTAACCGCGGGCGGCATCCAGGGCGCCGTCCCACAGCTTCCCCGACGCCTTGTCCTCCGGTGCGGACACCAGCCGCAGCCACGCCGGTTGCCCGGCGGCGGTGCGGGCCGGGGCACCCAGGGTGCGCCCGGCCCACCCCCAGAACTCCCCGCCCAGGACTTCTGTTTCGCCGGTGCCTCCTGAGCGCCGCCCTCCTTGCGGGAGTTGCGTGCGGCTATGTCGGTGGCGTACGCCATCCAGTCGCCGCCGCTGGCCTGCTGCCACTGGACGGCCACTGCGCGGTGAAGTCCAAGGACCTTGGCGAGGATCGCGGCCGGGATCTGTGGGGCCAGGGTGAACAGGGCAGTGCTCCGGCTCTGCCTGGCCTTGACGCCGATCGCATGGAGTCACCGGTTCATCTGGCTTTCGTGGAGGGGCTGTCCGACCTGCCGTCCGGGGAAGAGCCAGGTGCTGTGTGAGGCCAGCAGGGCGGTGATGCGGCGGCTGGCCACCAGTTCTTCCACGGGGGCGTCCAGCGGCTCGGGCAGCGTGATGGGCTTGCTGCCGAGGTGGAGCCGGACCTGGCCGTCGTCCCGGGTGACGTGAGCGGTGGTGAGTTGGCAGATGGAGCTGACTTTCTGGGCGTACAGCAGGATCAGCAGGCCGGCGACGCAGTCGGCGACCGGCAGGGTGTCATAGTGCAGGAGTCGCCGCGCGTCGTCCCATCGCTGGTCCTGGGCCGGCGGGGCCCGGCCAGCGGACGGCCGCGGCGCTCAGGGCCGTGGGCGTAGCGGTGGGCGATGGCCCAACGGATGAAGCCCGCGCACTCCTGCGCATGGCTCGGTTTGGTGGCCGCCCATTCCTCCACTTGCGGCTGTGTGCGGTGGCTAGCTAGGTGTACTGACCACAAGCGTTGTTAACAGTGGGCGGTGAAGTGGTGGTCAAGGTTAGCGGCGCATTGTGGATAGGGGGATGTCAGCCGGAGCCGTGTGGTCACCCACGGCCCCATCTCGGCGGACGCCGCTTGGTGAATGATCTCTGCTCGCGACCCTCGACCTGCACGAGGTCGGCTGCCGGAGGATCAGCCTTGCGGTATGCCACCGTCTGCCGCCAGGCGGGTGAGCCACTCGCGCAGCAGGCGCTGCTCGGCGTCGCTTAGGACGTCGGCGTCGTCGGGGAGGGCGGCGCGCAGTGCGCGGGCCGCTGGGGCGGGGCCGGACTCCGCGGCGGGGACCGTTGGTTCGGCGCGGGTGACGGCGGCGACCATGGACTCGCGAAGGACGGTCAGCAGCGCCGGATTGCGGCGTTCTGCGGGGGTGGAGTGCCAGGTGGCGACCCCGCCTTGGCCGGTGGCCTGGATGATCTGGACGGCTAGTTCCTCGTCGACCCGCAGCCATCCCGCGGCCGCCAGCCGACGCACCCGGCCGCGGAGGATCTCCAGGCCCGCGCGGTGCGCCGCGTCCGACGCCGAGCCGGTGGCCCTGTTCATCACGGCGAACAGTTCGGGGCGCGAGACCCCGAACTCCACCACCA
The DNA here is from genome assembly GCF_053611725.1 of Streptomyces sp. NPDC054783. Classification (NCBI taxonomy): domain Bacteria; kingdom Bacillati; phylum Actinomycetota; class Actinomycetes; order Kitasatosporales; family Streptomycetaceae; genus Streptomyces; species Streptomyces sp. NPDC054783. The sequence continues at coordinate 37,692 of NZ_JBSHAY010000043.1, forward strand.
TGTCCCAGCCGCGGCGCAGCTCCTCCACCGGGTCCTCCGGCGCGGGGTCAAGCTGCGCGCGCTTACTCTCCAGGAACTGCGCATAGCCGTGCTCGGCGACCGCCTCCAGCAGCCCGTCCTTGTCGCCGAAGTGGCGGTAGATGGCCGGCGGCTGCATCCCGGCCGCGGCGGCGACCGCGCGGGTGCTCACCGCGTCGGGGCCGCCGCTCTCCAGCAGTTCGATGGCCGCCTCGATGATGCGCCGGCGGGGTCTGTCGGTGGTGTCGCGGATAGGCACGTATCGATGATATCAAGAGCTTGCTTCCAGCGTTAGTTTCAATGTTATCGTTGAAGTGATTCCACTGGAAACAATGCTGGGAGAACCCCGTGATCATCGTGACCGGAGCCACCGGAAACCTCGGCCGCCGCATCGTCGAGCGCCTCCTGGAGCGCCTTTCCGCCGACCGCGTCGGCGTCAGCGTCCGCGACCCCCGCAAGGCCCAGGACCTGACCGATCGCGGCGTCCGTGTCCGGCAGGGCAGCTTCGATGACCCCGCCTCACTCGTCCACGCCTTCGAGGGCGCCGAGCAACTGCTGCTCGTCTCTCTGGACCGCACGGGCGAGGAGTGCGTCACCGGCCACCGCGCCGCGATCGACGCCGCCGTGAAGGTGGGCGTCGGCCGCATCCTGTACACCAGCCAGATGGGCGCCACCCACGACTCCCGCTTCCAGGCATGCCGTGACCACGCCCAGACCGAGGACCTACTGCGCGCCACCGGCCTGCCCTGGACCGCGCTGCGCAACGGCTTCTACGCCGCCAGCGCCCTGCAGTTCCTGGAGTCCGCACGCCACACTGGCGACATCGCCCTCCCTGCCGACGGCCCCGTCGCCTGGACCGGCCACGACGATCTCGCCGAGGCCACCGCGGCGATCCTTACCCACGAGGGTCGCTTCGAGGGGCCCACCCCGCCGCTCACTGGTCCGGCGGCGCTCGACTTCGACGCCGTCGCCGAGATAGCGGCCCAGGCCACCGGGCGGCCCTTCACCCGTACCGTCGTCCCCGACAACGCCTTCCGCGAGCAGGCCCTGGCGCACGGCGCCCCCGCCCCGACCGCCGACCTGATGCTGAGCATCTTCGCGGCGGCGCGCAATAGTGAGTTCACCGCCATCGACCCGACCCTGGCCGAATTGATCGGTCGAGAGCCCGCCACCTTCCGCACCCTGCTGGAACACACCTGGGCCGAATAGACCCAGTGGGGAACGCACCCGCCGCCATCTGCGCCATCCTCGGACCCCGTAGCCAGCACGCCTGCCTGCTCGACCGGGGGCAGATCAGATCGACGGCACCTCGCCCCGGCCCCTGAAGAAACCTCAGTCCCCCACGCCCCGGCCCTCCCGCCGACGCGGGGCGTTGCGGCGGACCTCACAGGGAACACGGCGGAGGTCTCCTCCTCCCTGCCGACGCGGGGGTGTCCCGGAAGGAGGTCCCGGCCTCAAACTCGAAGAGCTGTCCCCCCGCCGACGCGGCGGCCTTCGCCGCCACCGGGCACGACGTAGGGCGGCGGCAGCGACAGCCACTGACCCAGCCGGATGACTTTTCGACAGTTTCACGTCCGAGTACCGCAGGTCAGCGCCTCGGATGGGGATCATCTGGCTTAGATTCTGACGGTCCGGCACTCACGGTGCATTCGCCATCCACCACAGTCCGAAGCAGTGATCTGGACGCTTTCCTGGCTGACGCATCCCCTCCAGCTGGCTAACCGCTCAGCCGCCGCCGAAGGGCACGGCACGGCGGTGGCCTGAGGCACCGGAGGCCCGGAAGGGCCAGATGCGGGAGCGGTGGGGTAAGCCGGACGACTGGCCCCCGCCTGACGACGGGCTCGACCCCACCGAACACCGCTGAACGACGAGACGCCGGCCCCGCCCGCCGCGCACAGGGGGCTACCGCTGGTCGGGCCATGCGTCCAGGACGACGCCGCTGTCCTCGTCCGACAGGGTGACCCGGGCGCCGGGCATGCTGCCCCCGTACAGGCCTACCCAGTCGCGGAACTTGTCGCGGGCGCGTCCAGCGGCGCTGCGCCAGCGACGATCCCGACCGCCTTGGAAGTGGGTGCCCTGTCCGCACGGGGCGTGCGCGTCACGGAGGCGGTGGGTGGGCGCCGAGCGGCGCGAGGAAGGCCACGGGACTGTAGTCCGAGAAGTCGTGGCTGAAGGCGCACTGCGGCCCCGACGGCCGTCAAAGCAGCCGCGGCCCGGTCCGAACGGGCAAGCCCGACAACCTCATGACCGGCATCGAGGAGTTCGCGGACGACGGCGGATCCGATGTATCCCGTCGCACCAGTAACGAAAACACGCATCGTCAATTTCCTTTGGCTGCTTCGAGTTGATGGCTTTAGTCGGTACGGCCGCAGAAGGCGGCCGAGGGATGGTCCGCCGGCTCGTGCGCATCGTGACGCCACGCGTCCGTGCTTCCCGTCTCCCGGCTCGGGGGACGGCCTGGCGTCGGTCGTCGGTGGATTGCCCGTCCAGTCAATCCGGCCCTGCAGCGGACCTGTAGGACCGATCCGGTCCACGTTGATACCCTGCAGGTATGAATGATCTGGAGGTGCGGCAGCTCCGGTACTTCGTGGCGGTTGCCGAGGAGCTGCACTTCGGGCGTGCGGCCGAGCGGCTGGGCATGGCACAGCCCCCGCTCTCGCGGGCGATCCGGCAGTTGGAGCGCCAGCTCGGAGTACGGCTCTTGGAGCGCACCACACGTCAGGTCAGGCTTACCCCGGCCGGGGAGGTCTTCCTGCGCGACGCCCGGACCGCGCTCGACGCGGTCGCGGCGGCCGGCAGGCGGGCCCGGCACGCAGGCCAGCCCGTGCCGCGGCTGCGGCTCGCGCTCAGGGCCGACTACGACGCCGGGCTGCTGCCGCAGATCCTCACCGCGTACCAGGGCGAGGCCGCGGCGACGCCGGTGGAGCTGGTGATGAGTGGCAAGGAGCAGGCGCAGGCGCTACGCCACGGCCGTGCCGATGTCACATTGCTGTATGCCCCGTTCGACGACCGCGGTCTGGACGTCGAAGTGGTACTGACGGAGCCCGGCGTGGTGGTCCTGGCGGCTGCCGACCCCTTGGCCTCCCGCTCGTGTCTGCGTCTTGCCGATCTGGCCGAGCGAAGTCTTCCCGACGGGACTCCCGCCGACCAGATCGCCGGGCTGCGCTCGCTCGGTATGGTCGCCCGGGACGGCCAGGACCAGACGCAGACGGAGCAGCGCGGGCTCGTGGCCCAAGCCCCGCCGGCCGTCGTGAATCTGGCGCAGATCTTCAAGCTGATCGAAGTGGGCAGTGTCGTCTTCTTCCTCCCCGACTCGGTGGCGCGTCGCTACTCGCGGCCGGGGGTGGCCTATCGGCCCGTCAGCGATCTTCCGGCGGCCACGCTGGCCGTGGCCTGGCCCCAGGAGTCGCACTCTCCGGCCGTCGCGGCTTTCGTCCGGGTGGCCACTGCCGTCGCCGCGGCTGCTCAGGCCGAAGCGGGAACCCCGCAGAGTGATGGCCGGGTGTCCCCGGCATAGCTCGGGTGTGCGGTGGTCGCGCGATGGCGGCGGGGCTCGGGGCCGGTTACTGCGCGCCGGCAGCCGTGTGCTCCCGGACAACGGCTCGGGTGAGAGTCGTTGCCGTGTGTACGACGCTCGCGATCGCGTCCTCGGGGTCCAGCCCGTACAGGTCGGTCAGGTTGAAGAGTGCTTCGGCGCTGACGACGATCGCGAGGTCGCGGGTGAGCTGCTCCATCGCGGCAGTGTCCGCGCCGAGGGTGTCGACCAGCGGGGCGAGCGCGTGTTCTATCAGGCCGAAGCGCAGGCCGGGGCGGGCGTCCGCCTGGCCGGGCTGGGTGACGGTCGCAGCGATCATGGCACGGACCACGCCCTGCCGGGTCAGGACGTGGCGCAGCAGGAACTCGGCCGCCGCGGCGACGCGTTCCACCGGATCGTCGCAGTCGGCGACCGGGGCGAGCGCCTCGGCGGGAGCGGGCAACTGGTCGGCGATCGCCTCGCGCAGCAGGCTGGCCAGGTCCGGGAAGTAGCGGTAGGCCGTGGCCTCGGAGACCAGGGCCGCCTTGGCGATCTCGGGCATGGTCACCTCGCGGCCGCTGCGGCTGAGTTCGGCGGCGGCCTGCACGATCGCGTTGCGGGTGCGCAGCTTCTGGTTGGCGCGGCTGGTCGTGTCGGGCGATGTCATCGATCCACCTTTCGTGCTGCGACCAGTGTAGCGAGGTGACTCCAATGATGAGAGTGTGCTCGCACCAGCCCGGGAAGGAGTCGACCATGACCGACGTCTCGATCGTCGCCCCCGAAGGCGGTGAGGTCATAGCGTTGGGCCCGGCCCGGATGCGCATCCTCGAGGACGGCGCCACCACCGCGCACCGCCTCGGGATCGGCGAGATCACGCTCGCCCCGCACAGTCCGGGCCCGCCCCAACACCGGCACGCCCAGCACGACGAGGGGTTCTACGTCGTCTCCGGCACCGCCCGGTTCACGGTCGGGACGAGCGATCACGACGCGCCGGCCGGCACCCTGGTGATGGTCCCGCCCGGTGTCCCGCACACCTTCGCCAATCCCGGCGACCAGCCGCTCGTCATGGTCAACACCTTCACCCCGGACCTGTACGTGCAGTACTTCCGCGACCTGCGCGACATGCTTGCCGACGGCGGAGAGCTAACCCCGCGGGCCACGGCCGAGGTGATGAGCCGCTACGCCACCACCCCCGTCACCGACTCGGACTGAGTGGCGGTTCGGACAAGGCCAGGACCTGAACCCGAGCGGCCTGTCGCGGTTCGGCCGACAAGCGGGCGGCGACTCGCGCGGCGTTCACGACGGCCCGAAAGGTGCTGGTGAGGATTGCAAGGGCCGCGATGAGAGCCCCGCATCCACGCAGCAGACGGACAGGGCGAGCGTGCTGTCTCGGCGAATGGTGGCGCCGAGTATGTCTTCTGCCGAGACGCCCTCCCGGCATCGGAGATTACGCGCGGGTCCTGGGCGAGCCTCGAACCGGTGCTCGTGGCTGGGCTTGCAGTGGGTCGCAGGGTGCCGGGCCTTACGGCGGCTCCGGCACCCTGGGAGAGCGCAGGCGGAGATCAGGCTTCGCCAGGCTTCACGACGGTGTCGACGAAGTTGCTGATGGCGCCGAGCGTGGCCCCCATCTGCTCGATGTGCGGGAAGTGGCCGGCGTCGGCCACCGGCGCGAATTGGCCGCTCGGGAGCGCGGCGGCCCAGTCGCGGCCGTAGCCGGCCGGGGCGATTCCGTCCTGCTCGCCCCAGACGACCAGCACCGGCCCGGTGATGCGGTGCAGACGGCGCCGCAGCTTCGGGTCGTGCGTGAATGCCTCGCCCGCGTACGTCGCCAGAGCCTTCTGGTTGGCGGCCATTCCGGTCCGCTGCTCGTCGGTGAAGGAGGAGAAGTCGGGGCGGAAAGCCTCGTTGGCGAAAGACAGCTTGCTGATCTCCCCGGGTGCCATGCCGCGTACATCGAGCACCTGCTCCGCCCCCTTCGCCCGGATGCCCACCGCGTTGAGCAGGACCAGACAGCCGATCCGGCCGTGGGTGTCGCGCAGCGCCATCTCGGCGGCGATCCAACCGCCGATGGAACTGCCCATCACCATGACCCCGTCAGGTCGAGTTCGTCGAGGAGGTCCAGGTACGCCTCGGCGAGGTCGGCGACGGTGTCGAACCGCTCCGGCCGCGGCGTGCCATCGAAGCCCGGGTGGGTCGGGACGATGCCGTGGACGTGCTCGGACAGCGCGGTGGCGATGCCGACCATTGTGCGGGGCCCGGCGCCGCCGTGCAGGTACAGCACGGCGCTGCCCTCGGTGTTGTCACCGAACTCCTGAATGGCGATGGACATCCCGGTGGTGATGGCGACGGTGCGAGTGGTGCTGGTGGAAGTTGTGGCGCTCACGATGTGGGTCCTCGTAGACACATTGGCGAGAGTTGCCTCTCATGACAATAGTTAGGTCGCACAGTTCATGCAAGTGAACTCTCATTGCGAGATTAAGCTTGCAGGGAGCCGGAGTGTGCCTGAGGTCGGCCGGGTTGGCCGGGTTGGCCGGCAGGCCAACGCGCAGGCATCCCGCCAGGCCGGCCCCGATGTCTATGCCGATTGATGGTCGGGGAGTGGCCAAGCCCGGCCGAGACGCAGTTGAGGAGCGATCTCGCGTCGTCGTCAGTGCCAAGAACTCTTCGCCCTCACCGACCTGCTCGGCACCGCCCCCGACGCTGCCGTCGTCAGCGCCGTCCGCAGCACGACCGCCTTGACCCAAGCCGTCGTGAAAGCGAACGTCGCTGCCCGCCCGCCGAAGTCACTTGACGCCCTCCGCAACCAGCGCGTGTCGGCCTTCAGGCATGGCCGATACGCGTGTGGGTCATGCAGACAGGGAACGGTGTCCGATGAGGTGCTCGCCGGCTGAGGCGGAGGACCGGACGGCCTCATACCCGTAGGCGCGCATCGCGCTCTCGTAGTCGCCGATCGCGGACAGCAAGGGCTTCACGCCGACGGCATCGGCGACGAGTTCGGCCCCCAGCACCTGGGCGTCGCGCAGCGCGGTGTTGGCACCCAGTCCCAGAGCCGGGCTCATGGCGTGGACCGCGGCGCCGATGACCGTAACGTGCGTCGGCTCCCATGTCGCTGCGGGGAGGTGGCTGCGCAGGGTCAGCGGTTGCACGGTGTCGACGTCCCACAGGCGGACGAGTGCGATCAGGTCGGGATGCCAGGACGCCACCCGCTCCAGGGCGTAGCGCTTCAGATCTGGGGGGTAGGACGTGTACAGCTGGGTGTCGTCAGGCATCCGGGTGGCCTTGGCGCTGAAGATGCCCAGCGCGAAGTCGTGGCTGACCTCGTCCCGGAATGCCGGGTCAGCCTCGAGGACCAGCGGTGTGTGCGGGTTGCTGCGTTCCAGGGGCGCGAAGCTGACAACGTCGTGGTGCGGGCCGTTGACCAGTGTGAAGGCGGAGTACAGCTGCAGGGGAATGCGGCTTCTGGTGTCCTCGGTGAGCGGGATCTTCGCCGCGATGTGGCGGGCCTCCAGATCGACGGTGCTGTGGTTCGGCAGGCGTTGTGCGCGCACGGCGGAGTTGATGCCGTCGGCGCCGACCAGCACGTCGGCTTCCGCGGTACGACCACTGGCGAGGTGCACGGTGACAGTGGCGTCGGGATGGCTTCGGTAACCGGCGACCCGCGCACCGAAGCGGACCGTCTCCTCCAAGCCGGTGTACAGGATCCTGCGCAGGGTCGAGCGGTCGACCACCAGGTGTTCGGGGACGTCGGCATGCGGGTTCCCGGTGCCGCGGGAGGCCGTGAGCTCACGGACCGGGCCGGGATTGAGCTGCTCGTCGAAGAGGAGCGCGTCCTGGCGTGGGATGCCGGCCGTGGCCACGAACAGTTCGCGTGTGCGGGGGTCCAGAACATCATTGATCGCCGTGGTTCCCGTGGAGTTGATGTGCAGTCGGTAGCCCGGGTTGCGGGTGATCAGGTCGGGGTCGCGTTCGAAGACCGTCACATCCAGGCCGTTGTGGTGCAGTCGGCGGGCCAGGGTGAGACCGGCGAGGCCGGCACCGGCGATGGCGACACGGAGAGCGGGCATGAGTTCTCCAGTTCAAGCGCTGGGACATGCGGAAATGCCGGGAACCGACCCGCATCCCAACCGGCGTGACGGCGGGCGGGAGGCCGGTGCGGCAAGGGCCTGGTAGCGCCCACGGTGGGTGGGTAGTCCCGGCGCTGTCCGGGCTGCTGTCGGGCCGGAGGGGGCCCGACAGCAGCCCGAGGGGGCCCGGCACCGGCTGGGGCTGGGCCTGGGCGGGCCGGTCAGTGCTACTGGTGGGCGTTGCTCGTCCGCGGCAACTGCGGTGCGGGCAGCCGGTCCTGGCCGACGAGGCGGTGACCACGCTCGGCCGATTCGCGGACGGCGTCGAAGCCGTAGTCACGCATCTCGTCCTCGTAGGCCCGCAGGGCGTCGGTGAGCGGTCGCCCGGCGGTGACCTCGACGAGGCGGGACGTGAGAATGCGGGCGTCGCGCAGCGCGGTGTTCGCGCCCACGCCGATGGCGGGGCTCATGACGTGGATGGCGTCGCCGAGGAGCGTGACCGCGTTCGTTTCCCAGGTGGTGACGGGCACGCTGGTGCGGACGGAGACCGGGAAGATCGAGGCCGGGTCCTGGTGGGAGACGATCTCGGCCAGCCTGGGGTGCCAGCCGTCCAGCAGCGACAGGGTCATCGCCTGGAGCGCGGCGCCGTTCATGGCGAACAACTCCTCATCGGTGCAGGGTAGTTGCTCGCGGCGGGCGCCGAAGATGCAGGCGAGGTAGTCGCTGTCGTCGCTGAGTTCGATTCCGGGAGCCAGCCTCGCGGTCACCTCGTGCTGCGGCTCGCGGTACTGCACCGGTGCGAGCCCGAGGAAGCGCCGCTGCGGGCCGATCACGGTGGTCCACAGGCCCAACAGCTCGGAGGGGACCAGCTCCCGGGCCGCTTCGCCGGCGAGCGGGACCTTGCCGTACAGCAGCCGCAGACCCGCGTCGACGACCTGGGCCTCGGGCAGACGCTGCCTTCGGGTTGCGGAGTTGACCCCGTCGGCACCGATCAGGACGTCCCCGGTGGCGCTGGTCCCGTCCGCAAAGTGCGCGGTCACCGTGCCCGAACGGTGCGTCTCGTAGCGGGTCAGCGCGGAGCTGTAGTGCACGGACTTCTCCAGTCCGGCCAGCAGGATCTGGCGCAGAGTCCTGCGGTTGACCGCCAGGTGGCCGCCGCCCGGCAGGTCCTCCACCCCCGGCAGCTCCTGCGCGTGCAGCAGGCTCAGCCGGTGGTCGAAGGAGTCCATCCGCATCCCGGGGGTTCCGGCGGTGGCGGCGAACACCTCGAACGCCTGCGGCATCAGCAGCGCCTTGAGTGCGGTGATGCCGTCCGGATTGATGCGGATGCGATAGCCCTGGTTGCGGAAGTCGGGGCCGCCGTCCTTCTCGTGGACGGCGACGCTGATCCCCGCCCAATGGAGCCCCTGTGCGAGAGCAAGGCCGCCCAAGCCGCCCCCGGCGATGATGACATGCAGATCCGACACAGTTGTGTCCCTTCTCGATCATGAAACGAAAAGGGACGCACCGGACGTGCCCCAACGGGCACCGTACGAGCGAGTGATCGCCATCCGGACTACCTACCGGACCGTGACTTTCGTACGTCCGTCAATGACCGTAACAGACAAGCCGGCCCCGTCAACCCCCGAACCGAGGCGATACCTGTTGCCCCGATGCCGCCTCCATGTGCCTGTCCGCGGGGGCCGCGGCACATGGAGGGAGAGCACGGAACTCAGGACCGGCCTGGCCTCACGGAGGCGTCGACGAAGGTGCCGACGAGGCCCGTCTGGGCGAGGACGAGGCCGTGCTCCGAAAGCGCAGTCGGGAGTCGTCACACCAGGCCGAGCCACGGAGCAGCAGCCGATGATGAAAGGTCCCGGTCTATAGGCCGATGCCGAACAAGGATGCAGCGTTGCCGGACGAGAACTGTTGGCGCTCTGTCTCGGAGGAGAAGTGACCCAAGAACGAACCGATTTCCTCTTTGGTCGGCCGTTGGAAGGGGTAGTCGGTTGCGAACATCAAACGGTCGACCGAGGTCACCGACAGGGCATGATACAGGTGAGCAGGGTTGAGCATGCCAGAGGCGGTGATGTGGAAATTCGATCGGATGCAGTCGGATACGGATCGCTGCAGGCCGGCGATCCGGGAGATGCTGTCGGCCCGATCGAACCAGAAAAGCAACGTCTCTCCCCAGTGGCCGAGCACGATTTGAAGGTCGGGATGACGGTCGAAAGTACCTCGGAGGATCAGCCGCAATGCCGCTGTTGCGGCGTCCAGGTGCCATCCCCAGCCGAAAGTGGCCAGGGCGAGTTCCGTCATGGGGTCGAATCCCCGGTATGAGGCATCACGGACAGCTCTCGACGGCAGTTGGGGATGAATGAACACGGGCTGACCGAGTTCCGAGGCCACGCCGAAAAAATCGTCGTAGACGGGATCGTCGAGAAACAGGTCCCCTGACCGGCCATACACCATGGTCCCCACGTGCCCCATACTCGCGGCTCGTTCAAGCTCGGCCGGAACGTCCTTCGGCGAGGACATGGGCAGGGTGGACATCGAGCGAAAACGGGCAGGATTTCGGGCGACGGCCGCCGCGGCCACGTCGTTCGCGGCGCGACTCAGCGCCAGGGCTTCCTCGGGTGGCAGCGACTGGGTTCCCGGCGGTGTCAGGCCGAGGATCGAGACGTCGATGCCTTGCGCGTCCATCGCCGCGATGCGGCCCGCTTCCAGGTCCTCCAAGCGCTCCTGGTTGTCATCCATTTCCCCGAAAGCGAGACTTTCGTCCGGGTGCGGCAGGGCGTGGAGGGCAGCCGTCAGATCCGGCATGCTCCAGTGTTCTTCGATGGCGATGATCGGCACGATCTCCTCCTTGAGGCCGCTCCAAGCCGGCCGGTGGCGAGCGGTGAGTGCTGGGGCGGGCCACAGGGGCTACCAGGGGACGGTCTGGCCGAAGCGGTCCAGATACGCCAGGCCGGGCGTGCCCAGTCGGGAGAGCAGGACGTCGACCAGCAAGGGGACGGTCTCCTCGATGGTGTACGGCGCATTCGGACCACCCAGGGCGGTGCGTATCCAGCCGGGCGCCATGAGCACGAAGGCGCGCTGCGTCTCACCTTGCCGGGCCGCGAAGCTCCGCAGGAACATGTTCAGGGCTGCTTTGCTCCCCCGGTAGACCTCGCGGCCTCCCGTCGTGTTGTTCATGATGCTGCCCTGTCCGGAGGACATCGCCCCGATGAGTCCCGTCGGAGACACCAGGTCTTCGAGGGCTTCGATCACGCGCATGGGGCTGAGCGCGTTGGTGACCATCACGTCGATGAAGTCGGCCGTCGCAACCGCGCCGATGGGCGTCTGCTCATTGTTAGTGGTGCCCGCATTGACGAAGAGCACGTCGAGTCGGCGGTGCGCCAGACGTTGGCGCAGCGGGGGCAGGTGGCCGGGGTCGTTGATGTCGAGATGCTCGATGGTCACCCGCCCGTCAGAATGGTCCGCGAGATCATGCAGCGACGTTCGGGCAGTTGTGCCGCGCACGGTGCCGACGACGTTCCAGCCCCGGTCGAGCAACTCCGCCGCCATCGCGTGACCGAGACCGCGCGAGGCCCCGACGATGAGAGCGGTCGGTGGGTGTTGTTCAGTGGAGGTCGATGACATCCAGCGTCATCTCCGTTCTTCGAGCGTTGGACTCCGTTCGGGCATCAGTCGAGGCCACGGGATCGGCACACGGCGGTGCCCGCTGCCGCGGCCCTTCAACCCGTGCGGTCAAGTGTTTCGTCCGCACCGCATCCCAGGCGAGTTCCGAGGGCTCGTTTGTAGGATTGGCGACATGGCACGGGCGCTCATGACGGAATCCGCTTCGATCCAGCCCGACGATGTGCGAATCATTCGGGCGCTGCAGATCGCTCCGCGGGCTTCGTTCGCCGCCATCGCGACCGCCCTCGGCCTGACCGAGGGCGCCGTCAACCGCCGGTACCGCCGCCTGCGCGCCGATGGCGTCATCCGCGTGGCCGGCGTGGTCAACCCAGGTGCCCTGGGGCAGAGCAGGTGGCTGGTGCGACTACGCTGCCGCCCCGGCAGCGTCGCGGCGATCGCCGACGCGCTCGCCAAGCGTGACGACATCAACTGGGTCGCCCTGGGCGCAGCGGGCTGCGAGATCACCTGCGCCACGCAATCCCGGACGCGGGAACAGCGCGAGGACCTCCTGGGGCAGCGGCTTCCCCGCACCGCGGCGGTGATCGACATCAACGCCTTCGCCATGCTCCGCCAGTTCCTCGGAGGCCGCGGCCACTACTGGTCCGCCCTGCGAGGCACACTGTCCCCGCAGGAGGAGGAAGCACTGGGGAGCGACGGGCCCCCTTTCACCGAGTCTCCGGTCGTCACGCGCGAGCCACTGCGCCTCACCCCCCAGGACGAGAAGTTGCTCGATGCGCTCGCCGCGGACGGCCGCGCCAGTCTCGTCGATCTCGCCACGGCCGCCGACCTCACGCCGGGCCGCGCCTCGCGACGCCTTGATGCCCTGCTCCAGCACCGCGTCGTCCACATCGACGTCGAGATCGCCGCAGCAGCCCTGGGCTATCACGCTCGCGCGCACCTGTGGCTTCGCGTGCACCCGTCGGCGGTGAAGAGCGCGGGCCGCACACTCGCGCAGGAACCCGAGATCGCCTTCGCCGCAGCCATCTCCGGGCCATGGAACATCCACGCCGTCGCACACTGCCGGGACCTCGACGAACTGTTCGAGTTCACCTCGGAGCGCATCGGGTCCCTGACCGGACTGCATAGCATGGAGGTCTCACCCGTGCTGAAGTACGTCAAACAGGCCGGCACCCGCCTCTCCGACGATCGCCTCGTCGAGCCATCCAGCGCTCGCACGCGACGCTGAGAGGCTGTGCCGCGACCAGCCGCTCGGCGGGTGCCGAACCTGCGGAGGCGCCTTCCACCGCGAGAAGGAAGAGGCGCGCCGCGGCTCAAGGGCGGCCACGGCCTCGGCGCTCATCTCGTGCCGCGACCGCGGACTAGCGATGGCTTCGTGCAGCTGGGAGCACAGCGCATACCCCCCTCAACCCCGCCACAGGCACGACCACTGAGCCGATAGGCTCGACGGCATCTCTTCACATCCCGGGCGAGACGGTGGGGTCTGATGCAGGTTCGGGTGACAGAGTTGACCTGCCCCACGGTTTGGGTTCCAGCTGCGGTGGCTTTTAACCCTATTTACGTGACCTTCGACGACCCCGGAACTCCAAGGGAGAGTCAGTCCTGCAGTGACGGCGTCGAGGTCCTGGCGGAGGAAGCCGGCGAAGCCCTTCATCGGCTTCGGTGCGTCCTGTTCGGCCTGCCGGATCCAATCCAGCAACAGGTATCCGCGCTGGTGGCGGACCAGTTCGGCGAAGGCTCGGGCGAGGTCGCAGGCCCGGGTGATGTCCGGGCAGGCGAGCCGGACCTGAAGCAGCCGCGCGTCCTGGCTCTCGGTGAGTGTCTCGCGGGGTCGCATGATCCAGGAGGTGATCTTGCGGGGGCTGGGGATGTCGGCCCGGACCGGTTCGGCTGTGCCCGCCCGGAGGGCGGCGAGGTGTTTGCGGACGACCTGGCGGCTGCCCCGGCAGCCGCGGGCCTGGACCTCCAGGAACAGCCGGGTGCCGCTGACCTGGCCGTGTGCCTCGGTGAAGCGGGTGTTCAGGTATGCCTTGAACGGCTCTAGGACGCTGTTGGGGCGGCGTTCGCGGGCGGAGGCGAGCAGTTGGTCGAGGTCGGTGTCGCGGAAGCGGCGGACGGTCTTGCGGTCGAGGTTCAGCCGACGGGCGATCGCGCTGATCGTCCAGCGTTTCTCCAGCAGGCGGTGGATGTCCTCGTAGCGGTGGCGGGTGCGCTCGATGATCTGGGTGCGGGGCAGTTCCGCGGGCGGTAACAGCATCGGGGTCACCTCGGGCACCTCGGTCACCGTCTCCTCCTCGGCACGTTTGCGCAGGCAGTCGCGGCGCTGGTGGCAGGTCTTCTCCACCGCGGCGGACAGGTTCTGCAGCAGGTGCCAGCGATCAGCAATTTCGAGGGCGTCGGGGGCGGCTTCCCTGACCGCCTTGGTGTAGACGCTGGCCCGGTCACGGCAGATGATCTCCGCGCCGGGATGCTCGGTGAGCCAGGCCGCGAACGTCTCGGAGGTGCGGTCGGGCAGCACGTCCACGACTCGGCCTGCCTCGACGTCGACCAGCACGGTGCCGTAGGTGCAGCCCTTGCGGAAGGCAAACTTGTCCACCGGGTGGTTCACGCGGGCCTTGCAGTAGGTCGCGTCCAAATACACGTAAGGGAAGCGGGTATGGTCCAGCGGCCGGGTGCGGAAGGCGGTGAGTTCGGCGTCCAGGGCGGCACAGAGCCGGGAGACCTGGCTCTTGGAGATCCCGCTGTCCGCTCCCAGGGCCCTGACCAGGTCGTCCACGCTGCGGGTGGACACCCCGTGGACGTATGCCTCGACGATGACTGCATACAGGGCCCGGTCGATCCGGCGGCGGCGTTCGAGCAGGCTCGGGAAGAAACTTCCGGTGCGGACCTTGGGGATCGCCAGGTCGAGATCCCCCGGCCTGCGTGGTCAGCGTCTTTCCACGGTGGCCGTTGCGCAGGTTGGTCCGGGTCTCGGTGTGCTCGCCGGGCTCGGCCCCGATGAACGAGGTGGCCTCGGCCTCGATCAGCTCCTGCAGGATCCGCTGGGCCAGGACCCGGACCAACTCGATTCCGTCCGCCGTACGCAGTGACTCCATCAGCCGGAGTAAGTCATGCTGGGACAAGGCCATCGCGTCACCTCTCTCAACGAGCCTCTCTACTCGGAGAGTTGCGCGATGGCCGCCTCATGACCAGGGGCTATGCGGAGATCGCTGCTACACCACTTGGCGGGACACCATCGGGCCTGTCCGGCGAGGGGATGCCTTCACGTCTCGGCGCGGCGGAACTTACGGTTTGTGGGTTACCCAGAGCAGTTCCGCCGGCCAGCGGTGTGCCCAGTCGGGTGGGTCGGTTTCGTTGTAGCCGTTGGGTGTTCCGAGTTCGGGCCGCGGCTCGATGAGGTCGTCGATGATGAGACCCGCGCCGCGCAGGACCTTGACCCAGCCGCCGTAGGTGAGCTGATAGCTGGTCGCGCCGTCGTCTTCGGCGATGGTGTTCAGCCCGAAGTAGTCCTGCTGCAGCGTCGTGGTCACGCGGCTGGCGGCTTCGTCGTAGCAAGCTTCGAACCATGGGCTGGCGACGTTGAACACCAGGCGCCCGCCTCGGCCCAAGACGCGTGCGGCCTGCGGGACGGCCAGGTGCGGGGGCGCCCAGCTGAGCCCACCGAAGTCGCAGAACACCAGGTCGAAGCTGTCGGCGGCGAAGGGAAGTTGTTCGGCGGCGCCTTGCACCAGCGAGTAGCGGGCCGCTCCCATCGCGCGGGCCGCTGCGACGAGTTGGGCTTCGGACAGGTCGAGCCCGACCACGGTGGCGCCCTCGGCGGCGAGCGCCCTGGACCACTGGCCGGCGCCGCAGCCGAGCTCGAGGACGCGCTTGCCGGTCACGTCGCCCAGGGCGTGCAGGTGCGCGTCGGGGATGGAGTACATGCCCCACAGCCGGGGTGTGGCGCCGATTCGCGGATCGTGCTCGTGCTGGTAGGCGCTGCTGATCTGGTTCCAGAGCCGCCGGTTGGCGGAGATGCTGTCCACGTGCCGACTGCAGCACTGCCTGCCGGAGGCGGTCAACACGATCAGGGCACTGGCCGGCCCTCGCCTCGGTCCGGCCCTGCCTCGGCCCATGATCCGCCGGACGAGCCCTAATAGTGCTGCAGCCACCACACACAGCCAGCCACTGCCGCGCTGCCCGCCGCCATGGCGGCGCCGCGGATCATCGCAAACAGAGCCGTGAACGCAAGCCGCTGGGTCATCCTCTTCGTCCACATGGTCTCTTGCCCTCCCGCCTACTGCCCGGGCCCTCCGAGCACGGCTTCGAGCATCCCTGCGGACGTGGATGAGTCGGACGAGTACGGACCAGCCCTGAACATCTGCGGATACCGCCATCCGGGTTCGGCTGAGATGCCATGCTGTTGGACAGTTTCGGACAGTCTTGGACGGAGGCGGGGCATGGGCAGGCCAGGGAGATTCCGAAAGCCGGATCTGGAGGATCCCGAGCACCGCGAGTTCAACGACGCTCTGCACCGCCTGCATCTGCTGGCGGGTCTCCCTAGCCTTTCGGCGATGGCCCGTGAGCTGCGGGAGGCTGGGGTGTCTCGGAGTTCGATTCACGACGCCTTCAGTAGCACTCGCCTTCCCCAGTGGCATGTGGTGGATGCACTCATCGAGATCCTCGCGTCCAAGGCGCCGGGGCTCACGGTCGAGCAGCAACTTGGACCTGTGCATGCTCTTTGGCTACGCGCAGCCGAGGCTGAGCAGCGCCCAGTCGCGCGGCCGACCCAGAACACGACAGTCGCCGAGAACAGAACGATCCTGCTGTTCGACATCGAGCACTTCAGCGACCGCGACGATGTCGAGCAGGCCTATCTACGCCGCGCGCTATACGACATCGCCGATCGCATGCTCGCCGCCGCCGGAATCGACGAGACCCGGAGGCAACGCGAGGACCGTGGCGACTCGGTCATGGAGATCATCGATCCAAGCGCATCCGCCTTGATGCTGCTGCAGGTGCTCCTCAGCGAGATGCCGCATCAGCTGCGCGCTATCAACCGGATGGCGTCCAGCAGCGCGCAGTTCAAGCTCCGCGGAGTACTCGCCACGGGCCACGTTGCCCTCAACGAACACAACGGCTGGGTGGGCTCTGACCTCAACCACGCCTGCCGTCTGCTGGACGCCCAGTTCCTGCGGGATGCACTACGCGAACCCGACAACGACTTCGCCCTTTGCCTTTCCGACTCCATGTACCAAGGGACCGTGCGACACGGACACCTGGGCATCCCGCCTGCGAGCTTTCACCGGGTGGCCGTCAACGGCAAGGACGGACAGGTGACCGCTTGGCTCACCACTCCGGTATAGACCAGGACGGTCGCGCGGTCACGAAGGCCGGCGACTCCCACGCGCCCGTTGCGGCCAATGTTGTGGTGACGTTTTGTCGTCCCGCTTCTCGCTGGCGGGGCTCTGCTGGTGCCGGCTGCCACGGCGTCAGCTGCGGCAGCTCCGAGCGGCAGCACGGGAAGGGCCGTCGCGAAGAGCCCTACTGACGTGGCCGTGTGGTGCACGTTCCAGGGTGAGAAGCCGTTCCAGGTCACCCATAACGGCCCGCTGTTCGCCCAGGGCCACTACACGGGCGCTCGACTCCGCCGCCGGACAAGTGCCGGGCTCAGGTCGATCTTCAGCGGCTCGAAGCCTACGACGGGCACTGGCACGCGGTGAAGCACAAGGACAGCGGTTGGACGAAGTGCAGCGGGCGCCTCACCACCCCGGGGCTCAAGTGCGTGCATGATGGCCACAAAGAGACGTACAACACTCAGGTGACCCTTCAGGTCGAGTACCACGGACGCTTCAGCGAACCCGGTATCGCGGACTCGCACAACACCGTAATCGACTGCTGAAGTCCGTTCACCCGTAACGGCCTGCCGGATTGATTCGGTAGGCCGTTTTCGGTTTCGGTCGCACAGATGAAAGTGAGACAGCAGCATGCAGGTTCATTTTGAAGCCGTAGACCCGGAGAAAATGATCAGGTTCTGGGGCAGTATTCCGGGTTTCGGTGCGTACAGTGTCGGCGAAGCGGAATCTCCGGCTGTGCTGCCGGTCGTCACCGTCCTTGCCGGAACGATCGCCGAGCAGGTTCAGACGCTGATCGCCAAAGGTGCCTCTCTGGTGGAACTCCACGATCCCATGGAGGCCCTGATGACGGATCCGGAAGGCAACAGGTTCAGGGTGGCGCTCGACCCCGATCACGAAGCATGACGTTCTCCAGCGTGGACGCGGCCTCGGCGTACGGCACTCGCCCTTCAAGCGTGCAGGGTGCACGATCCAGTGTGGGGCTCCTTCACCATCACCGACGTCGAGGCCGACGAAACCAGCTGGAACACCAGCGAACACGGCGTCACCAAAGTGACGAACCTCGGCAGCCCACACCACCCACAACCAACCTGCCTGCAGACGCCAAATCCCCCGAGCTCGACGCGATCGGCAACTAGTGCAGCGCCGCGTTGATCCTTCGGGGGTTCATGCGGCTTTGAGTGGGCGGCCGTCGTAGGTCCAGCGGTGGCGTCGTGTTCGTCGTAGGCCAAGACGAAGGTGGCGCTCGACGATGGCGGCGAAGGGAACCCCGCGCCGCACGACATAGTCCCTGCGGATGACTCCGGTACCTCGCGGGGGCTACGAACGACACCAATCTATGGGCTGATTCGATACGGAGCTGCGGAACCTAGCGTCGATCCCATGAAACGCAATCGCCGTATCAGCGCTGTCGCGGTGCTGGCGCTCGCCACCCTCGTCACCGGAACCGGCGCCGGGTTCGCCGCCACGACCACACCGTCGGCCACACCGGTGTCCACGCACGCGTTCGACGCCGCACCGGCCACGGCCACCGCGCCCACGCCGTCCTTCCAAGGCACGCTCCCCGCGCCGACCGGCCCCTACGCCGCCGGCGAGGACGTCATCCACCTCACTGACGCGAGTCGTCCCGACCCGTGGGTGCCGTCATCCGGCCCCCGCCAACTGACCATCACGATGGTCTACCCGGCCGTCCCCGGGACCGGGACTCCGGCCCCTTATATGACCCTCGCCGAGGCAGCCGGAGCCATCCAGCACCGGAAGTTACCGGCGAGCTCCGGCGTCACCCCGCAGAACCTTTCCAGCGTCACCACTCACGCCTTCGACGGCGCGCGGCCGCAACGCGGCAAGTATCCGCTGGTGGTCCTCTCACCCGCGTACGAGGACCCGCGCATGACGCTCACCTCGCTCGCGACCGACCTGGCCAGTCACGGCTACGTCGTCGCGCTCGTCGGCCACACCTACGAGGACAGCGGCGAGACGCTGGCGAACGGCCAGACGCCGCCGTGCGCGATCTGCGATGACCCGGCGCGGCTCGACCTCGACTCCGTCGCCGCCAGCCGCGCGCTGGACGTGTCCTTCGTGATCGACCGGTTGACGCATGGCAATACCGCGTGGCGCCTGGCACACCTCATCGACAAGCACGAGATCGGCATGGCCGGACACTCCCTCGGCGGAGCGGCGGCCGCCACCACGATGATCGCCGACCCGCGAGTACGGGCCGGAGTGAACATGGACGGCACCTTCCACCCGGCCCCGATGCCCGGCCAGATCAACCGGCCGTTCCTCATGCTGGGTGCGGCCGTCAACCACGCGCCCGGGGGCGACGACTACACCGTGTGGGAGCAGAGCTGGGCCGCCCTCGGCGGCTACAAGAAGTGGCTGACGGTCGCCGGCGCCGACCACTTCAGCTTCAGCGACCTGGACCTGCTTCTGGAGGAGGCCGGGTTCCCGACGCCGCCCCTCTCCCCGGAACGCGGGGTGGTGATCACCCGCGAGTACGTGACAGCGTTCTTCGACCGGACGCTGAAGGGGATCCACAGTCCGCTGCTGGACGGCCCCTCACCGAACAATCCGGAAGTAGCCTTCCAGTCCTAGTGCAGCGCCGGGTTGATCCTTCGGGGGTTCATGCGGCTTTGAGCGGGCTGCCGTCGTAGGTCCAGCGGTAGGGCTTGGCGTCGTGTTCGTCGTAGGCCAAGACGAAGGTGTCGATGGCCGCGGCCAGTTCGTCGCGGGAGGCGAACTGGCCGCGGCGTAGTAGACGTCGGTTCAGGGCGGAGAAGAACAGCTCGACTTGGTTGAGCCAGCTGGCGTGTTCGGGGGTGTGGTGGATGTTGAAGCGGGGACGGGTGGCCGGCCAGGTCTTCGTCTTCTTCGCGACGTGGGATGAGCCGTTGTCCATGACCAGGCGGATGCCGGTGCCGGCGGGGATGGACTCGTTGAGTTGGCGTAGGAAGCCGATGAAGGTGTCGGCGTTGTTGCGGTCGATGCGCTCGGTGAGGACTTGGCCGGTGTGGACGTTCAGGGCGGCGATGATTGAGACGGTGCCGTGGCGGATGTACTCGAACTCCCGGCGGGTGCGTTGCCCGGGGCTGCCGGGCTGGTCGGGGTGTTTGCGGGAGCCTGCGGTGATCCCGGTCTTCTCATCCACGCTGATCACCACCGCGTTCGCAGGGCAGGTACGGTAGAGCGCGCACACGTCAGCGGCACGGGTGAAGAACTCCGGGTCGGCTGGTCGGGTCAGCCAGCCGCGCACCAGGTGCGGCTTGAGATCGACGCAGGCCAGGATCCGTCCGACCTGGGAGGCGGAGACCGCCAGGCCGGAACGGCGCAGGTGATCGGATAGCAGTCGGTGGGTCCACACGGTGTCGG
Source organism: Streptomyces sp. NPDC054783 (assembly GCF_053611725.1). NCBI lineage: Bacteria > Bacillati > Actinomycetota > Actinomycetes > Kitasatosporales > Streptomycetaceae > Streptomyces > Streptomyces sp. NPDC054783. Next base: position 57,608 of record NZ_JBSHAY010000043.1, read on the forward strand.
CGGTCGGCGGTTGGGCGGTCGCGGTGGTGATGACCTGCAGCTTGTCCTCGGCGGACAACCGGGGCCGCCCCAGCGGCCGGGGCCGGTCGACGAGCGCAGCCAGCCGCTCGGCGGTGAACCGCTTGCGCCAGGAGCGGACGGTGTCCACATGCCGCCCGGCCGCGCGGGCCGTGGCGGCGTTCGACATTCCCTCGGCCAGTGCCAGGATCACCGAAGCCCGGTGCACCTGCCCGAACGGCGCGGTGCGCAAGTCTGCCAGGCGTTCAAGCACCTCACGCTCGGCCTGGGTCAGTTCGATCGTGAACGGACTGGTCAGCCGCATCGCCCCACCCCGAGATCAGCTTATTGATCCGCTGATCATTGCGTGGCCAGGGTGGTGCGTGCCGTCGCCGGGGGCGGATCAGGCAAGATGGGCGGCATGGCCAGCTCGAACTCCGTCAAGGCCGCAGCCTTGCAGCAGCGTCTGACCGCCCCTGCCGCCCGCTGGCCACAGATCACCGAGATCAAGGTCCGTTGGCGGGCCGGATACGCCTACATCGACGTCGTCATCAACGGCGACGACGAAGACGACTTGCAACTGTGCAGGCTCAAGGACACCGGCCACCCCGAGATGTGGGGCTTCGCTCTGTTCACCTACAGCAACGAACGCTACGAGGACAACATCCTGCCCACGGCCCTGTCCTTCGGAAGCCCCGAAGACGCCCTCGACTGCGCCGGCGGCCTCGACCTCGGCGACCCCGCCAGCTGACCGGCAACCCCCGAAGGATCAACGCGGCGCTGCACTAGTAGTGCTTGGTCAGGTTCATTCGCCGGTGGCGTGTCTGTTTGATCGGGTGTGTCGTTGACCGGGTGTGCTGGGTGGGGAGTTGGCCGCGGT